>JAOPZW010000042.1 GCA_025963905.1 Solirubrobacterales bacterium
CCGCAGGCCGGCCACGACTCCTGCATCGTCGACTACAGCGCGGCGCAGAGCCAGATGCAGACGATCCGGAACGCGGGCCTCGAGCGCCTGTACGCGCTGGACTGGCTCGAGGCCACGCAGTCCACCAAGAACGCGACGATCACCGACTACCTGGGCGAGGTCGACGCCGCGATCGAGCACGCGAACCCCGGCGGCCCGGTCAACCTCGTCGGCGACTGCCAGGGCGGCTGGCTGGCCACGATCTACGCCGCGCTGCATCCCGAGCGGGTCAACACGCTGACCATCGCCGGTGCGCCGATCGACTTCCACGCCGGCGACGCCGTCATCCACGACGGCGTGCGGGCGCTTGCCGCCGACGGCCTGTCCTTCCACCGCTCGCTCGTCGCTCTCGGCGGGGGCGTGCTCAAGGGCGAGCTGCTGGTGAGCGGCTTCATCGTCATCAAGCCCGAGAACGAGGTGGCCAAGCAGCTCCAGCTCGTCGCCAACATCCGCGACCGGCGACACGTCGCGCGCTACCGCGCTTTCGAGGACTGGTACAAGCACCCGCACGACATCCCCGGGGCCTTCTACCTCTGGATCATCGAGCACCTGTTCCGCGACAACGCGCTGATCCGTGGTGCGCTCACCATCGACGGCACGCCCGTGGACCTGCGGCGCATCGCCTGTCCGGTGAACCTGCTGGCCGGCGCCACCGACCACATCACCCCGCCCGAGCAGGTCTTCGCGCTCGCCGGCGCCGTCTCGACGGCGCCCGAGCTCACCACGCAGGGCACGACGTCGGGCGGCCATCTCGGGCTGTTCATGGGCAGCGAGGCGCTGCGCGAGCACTGGCCGGGGGTCATGGCCTCCGTCCTCGAGCACTCGCGGCCCGGCGCCGACGTCGCGCAGGCGCGCCGGCGCTCCCGGGCCCGAACGCCGATCAATCGCACCATCCCCATGCCGTAGCCGGCCCGCGCGATCGACCGAAACGCTCAGGTATCCCGGGGACGCCGAGTGCGTGCGAAGAGCTGCTGCAGCAACGACGGACGCGGCTGCCAGCGGCGGGGGTCGAGATCGGCGCCGCACAGCGCGCACCCAGCGGCGAACGGCGTGACGCGCTCACCACACGAGGGACACCGGTTGGGGTCGCGAGACAGCATGTCGTGAAGCGTATGCCGCCCCACTTAGCGTCGGGTGAACGCGCGATGAGGTGAATGTTGGCCCGCGGTCAGGCGGGCGGCGTTTCGCGGCGCGTTTCCTCCACGTCGCGCGGTCGTTCTAGGCCCTCCGCGAAATCGCGCGGCGGTCCGGGCGGATGGTGCTCCAGGCCCTCGGCGAAGTCGCGTGGCGGTCCGGGCGGATGGTGCTCCAGCCCCTCGGCGAAGTCGCGCGGCGGTCCCTCGGGTCTCGTCCGCACGCCTTCGGCAAAGTCGCCGTGAACTAGATGAGAAGCCATACCCACCTCCTGATTGAGGTGAGACGACCGTAGGCGTCACCTCCCCGCGAAGCACCCGGTCAGCGGGACGGTCTCGCTACGACGCAGGGACAGCGTGGCGTGAGTCCGCAAGTCCGGCGGGTCAGCTCAGACCGTCCGGCGGTTCAGGGCGTCTCGGCCAGGGACGGGAGCAGCATCGGTGCAGTCCTCCGGCGGCATCCATCGCCGCCACAGCGAAAGGAGGTGGACAGCGGATATGTCCACACGAACGCGCACCACGACATTGGCAGCGGTCATCAGTGCCCTGGCCATCGGTATCCCGGCGGCCTCGGCAAGCGCCCAGGCGATCCCCCCGATCGGCGTCGGCGGGGCGACGATCGGACCGCTGGGCATCGGACCGGCAACGGTCGGGCCGGCGACGGTTGGACCGGCGACGGTTGGACCCACGACGATCGGCCCGCAGGGCTACCCGGGTTCTGGCTATGGGCACGGCGGTGGCTACGGCCATGGCGGTGGCTACGGCTTCGGCGGTGGCAACGGCTTCGGCGGCGGCAACGGCTTCGGCTTCGGCAACGGCTTCGGCGGTGGCAACGGCTTCGGTCACGGCGGCGGCGGCGGCGGCAACGGCTTCGGTCACGGTCACGGTCACGGCTTCGGCCACGGCGGCGGCGGCTACGGCTTCGGCCATGGTGGCCCGGCTTCCGGCCACGGCCCCCACGGCAACGGTTGAACTCCTCCGGTCGCTGACGCCGACGACCGGAGAGCAGGCCGGGGCGAGTCAGTCAGCGGGCGCGCCCCGGCCCACCGCATCGCGCATGCCGCGCCCGCCGCGGCATGCGCTCAGTGCAACTCGACCGCGCGCGGCAGCGTGAACGTCGGGTAGTGCTTGGGGTTGCGCGTCGTCTTGCGCACGCTGGTCTGCATCCGGTAGACCGCCGCCGCCTGGCCCACGGGGCCCGCGACCGTCACCCGAAAGCTGCCGTCGCGCGCGGGCTTGAACCGCTTGACGACCTCGGTCTTGCTGCACGAAAGGCGCCGCGTGAGGACGATCGTGCGCACCGGGCTGCCGAGTGGGGGCAGGACGCGCCCGCTGATCGTCACCTTGCCGCCCTTGCTGGTCAGGCCCGAGACGACCATGCGCCGGTGCAGCTTGAGCCGCAGCGAGCGCTCCTTGCCCACGACGGCCTGGTATCGGGCGCGGTTCGTGAAGCGGATCGAGCGTGCCGGCAGCGTCGCCGTCGTGGCGAAGGAGCCGTCGGGTTGCACCTGCGCGTGGGCCACGACCTTCCCGGTCGCCGAGAAGACGATGTCGACGGTCCTGCCGACCAGCGCGCGGTCGGCGGCGCCGAGGAGCTTCACGCGACCGCGCTGCTCGAGGACGTCGATGAGCACCAGGCGCCGTTTCGTGCACTGCAGCATCAGCTCGCTGGATGACAGCACCGAGCTCTGCGGCGTGCACGACACGCCCGCAGCGCTGACCGAGGCCTCGCCCAGCACGAGGTCCGCGAGGCTCTGCCCGGCGATCGACACCTGGACCTCCAGCGCGCGCTGGGTGAGCGTGCCGTTCGCGTTCGTCTGGCCGCCGGGGGTGACCTTGACGTGCGCGAGCGTGGCCGGGATCACGATGTTCGGCGCGGCGTCGAGGATCTTCTTGTTGATGAGCGTCTGCAGGGTCGCGAGCAACGCTGGATCGACGATGCTCGGCGTGATCGTCGCGTTGGCCACCGAGATGCTCGACGGGGAGATCGACTGCGTGTCGATCAGCGACAGGTTCTGGTCGATCGCCTGGCTGATGGGCTGGGGCACGCCGAGCAGGCTGATGGCCGCCACCTGTGCGTTGCCGCTGAGCTGCGGCGTCCCGTTCTGGCACTTGGCCGAGGCGTAGGCGGTCGCCGCCTGGACGCGGAGGAGGTCGACGCTCGGCAGCTTGCCGTTGGGCAGCAGCGCATTGATCGCGGGCTTGAGGTCGACGGTCACGTTGCCGACGACCGGGAGGGGGACGGTGATCGGCTGCAGCAGCTGCGCCGGGATCTGCGCGGTGGGGAGCTGGATCGGGAGGTCGGGCAGCGCCCTGACCGTGAGGTCCGCGACGCCCCCGACGGCCCCGGCGGTCTGCAGGTCGGGGCGGTCGGCCGCGCCGTCCAGCGTCGTGCGCGCGGCAAGGACGCTCGCCCCGAGCGGCAGCGGCAGCGCGCTGAGGTCGGCGACCGGGCCGCTGGCGGTGCGGCAGACGGCCTGGCCGAGGTTGGCCGTGGCCGGCTCGATCGCCGGCGCGCTCAGCACCGTGCCGCGCAGCGCGCTGGCATCGCAGTTGAAGGTCGTGACGGCCGCCGAGGCGGGGGCCGCCGCCGCGCAGGCGAGCACGACGGCAGCCAGCGAACCGGTGAGGCAGGCCATCCGCGGCCGGGTGAAGCGGAAAGACATCCGTGTTTCCTCCCTTTAACCCTGCTAAGTCCCGACCAGATTACGGACCAACGGCACGATCACCGCTCCGTACGGCCGAATGTTCGAGCCGGACGGCGTGCACGAGGCGCCGTCGCGATCGAGCGCGACGGTATCACCGCGGCGCGACACGGTGTCGCAGACGTTTCGCGGTGAGGCCTCACCGGCCCCGACGCGCCCCGCTGCGCGACACCCTCCCCGCGAGCCGACCGCTCTGCCACGCTCCGCACCTCGGCGAGCCGCCTCCGACATGCCGCAAGTCTACGCCCCGAACCTGCAAAAACTCGACGGAAATAGCGCAAGGAGTTGAACGAACGTAGTATCTGGCGCTACAAGCTGCGATACGTTGCGCTCTCTTCCGACGAAGGTGGGTCACATGTCCGTCCGAACTGCCTCTCGCGCGTTGCTCATCGCGGCGACGGTCGCGCTCGCAGTCCCCGCCGCCGCGGGGGCATCCACGGTCACGCGTGCCGGACTCGACCCCGGCCTGGTCCAGGGCCGCGGCGCGCAGGTCGGCTTCGTCGAGCAGGAGGCCGAGAACGCCTCGACCAACGGGGTCGTCATCGGCCCCGGGCGCGATGCCTACACGTTGCCGGCGGAGGCCTCGGGCCGCTCCGCGGTCCGGCTCGACGCCGCGGGCAAATACGTCGAGTTCACCCTCACCGGCGACATCAACGCGCTGACCGTTCGCTACAGCATCCCCGACGCGCCGGGTGGCGGCGGGATCACCGCGCCGCTCGACGTGATCGTCGACGGCCATCACCGCCGCACGATGACGCTGACCTCCCAGTACGCCTGGCTGTACGGGATGTATCCGTTCTCCAACGACCCGAACGTGGACCCCAACCCGGGCTGGTGGAAGCCAGAACCCGATCCGGTCACCAAGCCGTTCCGGCCCAACCACTTCTATGACGAGCAGCGGCTACTGCTGGGACGCGAGTACCACCGCGGCGACACCGTGCGCTTCCAGGTGCCCGAGGGGACGAACGCCGCCTGGTACGTGATCGACGTCGCCGACTTCGAGGACGTGGCGCCGCCCATCCAGGAGCCGCCGCACGCGTTGTCGGTGCTCGCCTTCGGCGCCGATCGCACGGGCCGCCGCGAGTCCTCGGACGCGTTCGACCGCGCCATCGCCGCCGGCCGGGAGAGCGGGCGCACCGTGTTCATCCCCGCCGGCGTCTACCAGGTCAACCGCCACATCGTCGTAGACGACGTGACCGTCCGCGGCGCCGGCAACTGGTGGACGATCATCCGCGGCACGCTCAAGCCGCTCCCCACGCCGGCTGCCGACCTCTCGACGCACAGCGCGCCCGGGTTCTACGGCAAGTACGCCAACGACGGGGGCAGCCAGAACGTGCACCTGTCCGACTTCGCGATCGAGAGCGACGTGCGCGAGCGCATCGACACCGACCAGGTCAACGGCATCGGCGGCGCCATCGGCGGCGGCTCGACCATCGAGCGCCTGTACATCCACCACACCAAGGTCGGGATGTGGTTCGACGGCCCGCTGGATGGATTGACGGTGCGCGACAACATCATCGTCGACCAGGTCGCCGACGGCCTGAACCTGCACCAGGGCGTCTCGCACGTACGCGTCACGAACAACTTCTTCCGCAACACCGGCGACGACGGCATGGCGATGTGGTCCGAGCACCAGGACGACCACGACAACGTGTTCGACCACAACACGGTCCAGACCCCCGTGCTCGCCAACGACATCGCGATCTACGGCGGCCGCGACAACGCGGTCACCGACAACCTCGTCGCCGACCCGATCCGCGAAGGCAGCACCCTGCACGCCGGCTCGCGCTTCGGCGCGACCCCGTTCGACGGCACGCTCGCCTTCTCGCGGAACACGACCGTGCGCGGCGGGCCGCTGGAGCTCAACTGGAACATCGGACTCGGCGCGATCTGGCTCTACGTGCTCCAGGGCTCGATGAACGCCGAGATCGACATCACCGACAGCAACATCCTCGACAGCACCTACAACGCCTTCCTGTTCGTCGCCGACTTCCCCGTCAAGGACCAGTACGACATCACCAACGTCCACGTGAGCAACGTCAAGGTCGACGGCACCGGCACATCTGTGGTCAGCGCGCGCGCGGCGGGCTGGGCGACGTTCGAGAACGTCGACGCGCGCAACGTCGGCGCGCCGTTCATCAACAACTGCGGCACGTTCCACTTCACCGGGACGCCGGAGTTCGACGTACGCCTCCTCGGC
>JAOPZW010000056.1 GCA_025963905.1 Solirubrobacterales bacterium
TCCCGACGATCGTGCCGTCGTCGTCGACCGCGACCGTCGTCCGCCCCGGTGGTCGGACCATCCACATCTCGCGGGCGGCGTCCTCGCAGATCGCCGGGTCGTAGCTGAAGGTGTCGGCGGCGCGCACGATCTGGGCGTAGATCGGCCAGATCGCCGGCCAGTCGTCGGCTGTCGCGTCGCGGATCACCGCCGGAAGATAGCCGGAGCGCGCCTCGGCCTGCCGAGGGGGTGGTCGGTTGCCCCGCGCCCGTAGGGACGGAGACGCGAGGGGCCGGACGCACTCAGCACGTGTGCGGCGCAAACGCACTGTTCGACGCTGAGTGGGTCGCCCTGGAACGGGAGCGATGGCCGAAGACAACGAGCCGGCTTACGCTTCGAGCCATGGAGGTAGCGCCGGCCCGCAGGCGCGCGCTCTTGCGTTGGACGAACAGCGGGCGCCGAGGGCCTTGCCGGCGGGACGCTCGGAGCTCGCTGTGACGCTCCCGCTGGGTCGTCAGGTTCTCACGTCCCGCACAGCGGGTCGCCTGGAGCGATCGCGATCCTCGCTGCTCGGGGCAGCGCGGGTGTGAGGACGGCGCGGGGGTAGACGCCTATGAAGTCGGTGTAGCTGAGGGCTTGGTCCACGTCCCCGCTCGCGCTGGCTGTGACGGTGAACAGCGGGATGGTCGCTCCGTCGGGGCGCACGCCGCTGAGGGTCACATTCCGTTTGGGTGGAAGGCCACGGCCGTTGAAGACGAGTTGGTCGGTGTCGTCGAGCTGGCGAACGGTTAGCGAGGCTGTTCCGCGGACGCCTTGAGTTTGGACCGCAAGGTTCTCGACCGGCCGGTTCAGGCCCTGGCGGGTGAGCCCCTGGCGACTGCTGCCTTGCGGTACCGCGTTTGCGACGTAGACGAGCGCCATCGGGTCCTGGCCGACGTGGAGGGTCTTGATCACAGTGTTGGTGGCGGTATTGATCACGTCGACCTCGTCGGAGTTCTGAAGTCCGACGTAGATGCGGGTGTTATCGGGGCTCGGCCAGATGCCGTGCGGCCCATAGCCGTGATCTTTGATTCGGGTGACCAGTGTTGGGGGGGCGCCGCCGTGGTCGCGGTAGACGAGGGTTTCGTTGAGGCCGCCGACCGTCACGTACGCATACTCCAGGCCGTCGGGTTTGGTGATGAACTGCGTGTGGTTTGTGCGGGGTCCGGTGTTCAAGATCGTGATCACGCGCATGCGTTTGGCATCGATCACGGTCTCCTGGCCGGTGAAGGGGTGGCCCAGCCACAGCTCGCGGCCGTCGGGCGAGATCGCCTCATCGGAGGACTCCGGTGCGGTGCCATGGATCGTCTTGACGATCCGGCGGTCGGCGACTCGGATGACCTCGACCACTCTCGCCCGGAGGTGGTTGACGTACGCCAGCGTGCCGTCGGGGCTGAACACCACCTTCGAGGGCCCGTTGGCGGTGGTGATCCGCTGGAGCTCTCGACCGGTCCGGGTGCTGATCACCGACACGTAGTTCTGGCCGCGCACCGCGACCCACACGGTGCGGCCGTCGGGCGAGACAAAGCCCTCGTGGGGTGAGCGTCCGATATAGGTCGTGTGGACGATCGTGTTGTTCTTCGTCCGAATCAACTGCACCGAGTTGGAGTTGACGCTGATCACGTCGAGCAGGCTCCCGTCGCGCGAGAATCCCAGCCCGTGGACCCCGACCTCGCTGGTGTCGACCGGACCGAGGATCTGACTCAGCCGGTCTTGGCCCAGCGGAATCGTCCCGAGCACCTGGTTGGTCTTTGGATTGATGACCGTCACGGTGTTCGAGGCCTGATCGGCTGTGTACACACGATCGCGGGAGGAAATCGGTTGCGCCCCTGGGAGAGCAGGGGCCTGCAATACGTCAGGAGCCCTGAGACGTCGCGGGCGGGAAGCCCCCAAGGCGAGGGCGACGGGAGTGGTCACGGCCCCGGCTGCCAGCAGGGCGATAGCCACTCGCCGCAGCAGCCTCGAGCGGCTGGAATCTGGATACGAGGTCATGGATCTAGAGAGCTCCATCAGCGTGATCCGGATGATTGCTTGCTTGAGCCATTGTCGCCGCGTTCGCGTCGCGCAGGCCCGATACCGGCGGGCTCGAGGAGATCCTCGACGCTCTCGGCGGCACCTCTGCGCTCAGCACAGACGTCCTCAAAGCGCTCAACGATGCCCGAACGGCAACTCGCAGCAGGCTGCGAATGCTTCTCGCCGTACTCGCCGAGAGCTGGGCCAAGTTCGGTGACTACTTCTACGCCTACAAGCACGGAGGTCTGATCGTCAACCGAAGCGACGCACACTGGTACGACGACGTCGTGGATGAGTCCGAGATCGACAAGGCGACTCCGGAGCGGGATCCGTCACTCACCGTCTGGCATCGCGGCGGCAAGGCAATGGAAGGTCGAGGAGAGTTCAGCCTCTCTGCCGACCAGATCATTCGCGAGGCAGACGGACCGGGTCGCATGGCGATCGAGCTGGCGCACGACTTCATCCGTAGTCGCGTCGCCGTCTACGACGCGTGGATCTCCCCCGCTTCGGTGGACACGGGGTCGTTAGGCGGCTTGCCGCCCGAAACCTGGAATCTGATTGGCGCCGGGCCCCGGATCACCTGGACTCCAGTCGACCGCTGTAAGCGGTCGTCCGAGGCGGCCACGGCGCCGCTCGCTCAGGAGGACATGCATGTGCCGCAGGTCGAGGTCGCGCTACAGCGCCGCCACGAGCGCCTGCAGCTCGGCGACGACGTCGCCGTCGAGCTTGATCGCGGCGCGCGAGTCCCACGGCGTCGCGCCCTGGGTGATGACGGCCACCTGGCCGCCGCCGGCGCGCGTGGCGGACGGCAGCTGGGCCACCGGGTGCACCTCGAGGGAGGAGCCGATGCAGAGGAGCACGTCGGCGCCGGCGGCGAGCGCGTAGGCCTCCTCGAGCGCGCCCTCGGGCAGCCACTCGCCGAACAGGACGACGTCGGGCTTCAGCGGCCGCCCGCAGTCGCAGCGCGGCACGCCGACGGGGTCGGCGGCCAGCCGCTCCCTCGTCTCCTCCAGCGGGACCTGCGCGCCGCAGGACAGGCAGGAGGAGTGCTCGATGGTCCCGTGGACCTCGACGAGCCGCTCCGTGCCCGCCTTGCGGTGGAGCATGTCGATGTTCTGGGTGATGACGGCGTCCAGGCGGCCGCGGCGCTCGAGCTCGACGAGCGCCGCGTGCGCGCCGTTGGGGCGCTTGTCGCGCAGGGTGGTGAAGCGGTCGCCGTAGAAGTGCCAGAAGCGCTCGGGGTCGGCCCGCCAGGCGTCGATGTGAGCGACCTCCATCGGATCGACGTTCTCCCACAGGCCGCTGCCGGGCGAGCGGAAGTCGGGGATCCCCGACGGCACCGAGATTCCCGCGCCCGTCAGCGCCACGACCGACCTCGCCTCCCGGACGAGGCCGGCGAGCCGCCCGACCCCAGTGGTCTCGGTCCCGGCGGGCGGCGCCATCGGCCTACTTGCCCTGCCAGTGCGGGCTCCGCTTGCCCAGGAAGGCCGAGATCCCCTCCCTGCCGTCCTCGGACTGGAACACCCTGGCGAAGGCCGCCTTCTCGGCCTCGATGCCCGCGTCGAGGTCGCCGTCCGCCGAGACCTTCTTGATCTCCTCCACCGCGAGCGGCGCCTGCTCGGCCAGCTTCCGTGCCCACGCGAGCGCGGCGTCGAAGAGCTCGTGGTCGGGGACGGCGCGATTGACGAGGCCGAACTCGTAGGCCTCCTCGGCGCCGATCGGGTCGCCGGTGAGGTTCATCTCCAGCGCCTTGTTGGCGCCCACGAGACGCGGCAGGCGCTGCGTCCCGCCGAAGCCCGGGATGATGCCGAGCTTGATCTCCGGCTGGCCGAAGACGGCCGACTGCGCCGCCACCCGCACGTCGCAGGCCATCGCCAGTTCGCATCCGCCGCCGAAGGCCAGGCCGTTGACGGCGGCGATGGTGGCGATCCCCTTCTCCCCCAGCTCCCGCAGCAGCGCGTGGGCGCCGTCGCTGAGCTCGCGGCCGCCCGCCTCGTCCATCTGGGTGAACGCCTTGATGTCGGCGCCCGCGGAGAACAGGAACGGGTTGGACGACGCGATGACGAGCGCGCGCACGCCGCTCTCCCGCACCTTGGACCAGACCGCGCCGAGGTCCTTGATGACCTGTGGGGCGATCGAGTTCATCTGGCCGTTCGCCAGCCAGGCGATCGCCACGTCGCCGCGCGTCTCGAGCTTGACCACGGCCGACTCGCCGGCGGGCTGCTCGGCGTCGGGCTGCGGGTAGGCGTAGAAGCCCTGGCCGCTCTTCTGGCCGAGCCGGCCCTGGGCGACGAGCCGGCGCAGGACGGTGGGCGGCGCGAAGCGCTCGCCGTGACGCTCCTGCGCGTTCTCGAGGCGCTCGAGCACCGTGTCCAGGCCCTCGACGTCGGCCTTGAGGAACGGCGGCAGCAGCCCGCGGCGGGGGTCCAGGCCGGCGCCGGCCATCATCCCGAAGTCGATGTCGCGGTGGCTGGCCACGCGCTCCTCGAGCACCAGGCACGCCTCGACGAACGTCTTGAGCGTCAGCAGCTCGACGAGCTCGTCGACGTCGGGATCGGCGTCACCCTCGATGTTGGCGTTGCCCTCGGGGTCGTAGAAGCCGTCGCCGCCCGTCTTGGCGCCGAGCTTGCCGGCCTCGACGAGCCTGCGCACCCCGTCGGGTACGTGGAAGCGGTCGCCGTAGGACTCGGCCAGGTGCTCGGCGACGTGGAACACGGTGTCCAGGCCGAGCAGGTTGACGAGGAAGTACGGGCCCATCGGCACGACGCCCGCGGCGCCGACGCCCTCGTCGATCTTCTTGATCGAGAGGCCCTTGGCCTCCTGCTCGCGCCAGACCTCCGAGATGCCCGCGTTGAGGATCCGGTTGACGACGAAGCCTGGCACCTCGGCACACGTGATCGGCTGCTTCTTGATCGCCTGGGCGAACGTGATGGCCGCCTGGGTCGTCTCCTGAGACGTGTCGTCGCTCTCGATGACCTCGATCAGCGGCATGATCGACGCCGGGTAGAAGTAGTGGAAGCCGACGACCTTCTCTGGACGCAGCGTCGCGTCGCCGATCTCGGTGATCGACAGCGAAGACGTGTTCGAGGCGAGGATCGCGTGACCCGGCGTGACCGCGTCGAGCTCGGCGAACACCGCCTGCTTGATCTCCATCCGCTCCGGCACCGCCTCGATGACGAAGTCCACGTCGCCGAACCCGTCGTAGCTGATGGTGCCCTGGACGCGATCGAGAACCTCGGCGACCTGCGCCGCGCCCTGCTCCTCGGTGAGCTTGCCCTTCTTGACGAGGCGGGCGACCTGGCCCTCCGTCACGTTGCGCGCCTCGGTCAGGCCGGCGTCGACGAGCTCCTGGCTGATGTCCTTCAGAACGACGGGGATCCCGGCGGCGGCGATCGTCTGGGCGATCTGGCCGCCCATGGTCCCGGCGCCGACGACGGCGGCCTTGAAGACGAACATGGTCGAAGCGTTCTCCTTGACGAGGTAGAAGGGCCCGAGGACAGCGGCAA
>JAOPZW010000295.1 GCA_025963905.1 Solirubrobacterales bacterium
CGATCTGGATCGGCTCGCCGGTGCGGGGATGCACGCCCTGACGGGCGCCGCGCTCGGCGACGTGGAACTTGCCGAAACCGGAGAACGTGACGTCGCTCCCGCGGCCCAGCGTGTCCTCGATGACGCCCAGAACGGCGTCGACGGCGTCACCGGCTTCCTTCTTGCCCAGGTTGGCGCGGCTTGCGACCTGGTCGACGAACTCTGACTTCGTCACGTTTTCGCTCCTCCTCATGAGGTCGTGGTGGGGACGACGCTATCAACGGGTTCGGACGCGACTGCTCCCGATCCCGCTCTACAACGCCGTTTTCGTCGGTCTTCGATCCCGGAATCCCGCAATTTGCGAATTTCGGCTCCCGAGGACCGGCGCCGCAGTGTCCTTCCCCGGCCGGACGCGATGTGCTCCGGCGAGCGCGCACGGCGATGCCGAAGGCGGCCGGACGGGTCGGCAGGGCCCGGCCGGAAGGCAGTCATCGGCCCTGCAGGCCAGAATGCGCACCGTGTCGCTCTCGCGGATCGCCTGGCTCGTCACCGTGCTCGTCTGCGTCGTCGCGACGCTCATCCTCCTGGTGTCGGGCTATCAGGGCTACGGCGCGGTGGTCTTCGCCGTCGGCGCCTGCGCGGCGATCAACCTCATCTAGTGGCTCGGCCCGCCGGAGCCGGCCGGCAGCCAGGCGAGCAGCTCGGCGGCCGCGCGGCCACGGTGGCTGATCGCGTCCTTCTCGGCCACGCTGAGCTCGGCCATCGTGCGGCTGTCGTCGCGGTCGTCGGGCACGAAGGCGGGGTCGTAGCCGAAGCCACCGTCGCCGCGCGGGTCGGCGGCGAGCCGGCCCGTGCAGCGCCCCTCGAAAACGCGTTCCTCGCCCCCGGCGGCGTCGACGAAGGCCAGCGCGCAGACGTACGCCAGGGCACTGCCGGCGGGCGCCCGCTCCAGGAGGAGCGCAAGGTTCTCCTCGTCCGTCGCGTCCTCTCCCGCGAAGCGCGCCGAGCGAACGCCCGGGGCCCCACCCAGCGCGGCCGACTCGATGCCCGAGTCGTCGGCGATGACCGGGCGCCCGATCGCGGCCGCGGCGGCGCGCGCCTTGCCCAGCGCGTTCTCGGCGAACGTGAGGCCGGTCTCGGGCGGCAGCTCGATCTCGGGCGGCAGCGGGTCGACCGTGTGGGGAGCCAGCAGGACGGCGAACTCGCGCGCCTTGTGCGGGTTGCGCGTGGCGAGCACGAGCTTCACCTTGAGGCACACATGGCTGTTGGCTGGCCGTCGCTCACGCCCACACGTATACACGCACTCGAAACGGCGAGAGGGCCACCCGTGGGGCCACAGGTTTGATCGCTCGCGGCCTGGCGCATGTGGGCGTGGACGTTCTGATGGGCTGCGCTCAGGAGAGCCCAGAACGCGACCTCAGAACGACGAAGGGCCGCCACCCCTGAGGGTGACGGCCCCTTGGCCCTTCAAGCTGTGCGGCCTGGCGCTACTTGGTCTTCGCCTCGCGGATCGCCAGGCAGATCGCGGCCAGTCCACGGCCGCGTCCGAACGGGTCGTCGTGCGCCTTGCCGAGCTCGGCGACCAGCGCCGGCGTCTTGATGGCCTTGTCGCCGGACGCGTACGCGGTCGCGTCCTTGATCGTCTTGAAGCTCTTGACGACGTCGTCGGCGGTCTTGCCCTCGCGCTCCAGGAGAGCCTGGACGCGCGTGACCGTGATGGGCGCCACAGCGTTGGCTCGGCCGCGGATGGTCTGGGCGCGCTTGGTGACGGCCTTGGTGGCGTCGTCGTACTTGGGCTGCTTGGCCGGCTTCTTGTCGGCCAGCTTGCCCTTGGCGGTCGGCTTCGGCTGCGGCTGCTCGGCGGGCTGCTCCGGCGCGGCGGTCTCGGCGGCGGCGACGGTGTTCTTCTTCGTGGACATGATGTCCTCCTTGGTCGTGGAGGACCCGATAAGGGGGTGTGGGGACCGAGACGTACACCTTGACACCAATGCGAACATCCGTTCGTATGTGTCTCTACATCATCACCGATCCCAACCGGCCGCACCGCGTCCTCTTCTCGGCCGCAACGCTGGCCGAAGCCGCCGCCGCTCTCGCCGCCCAGCCCGACCCTGACCGGCTGGCCGTTTCCTTCAACGAGGACGGCTTCAGCCGACCTCTGGACTCGGCTGAGCAGGCCGAGCTTGCTCGAGGCCAGTCCGGCCCGCCCCCTACGATCGCTCACGATGAGCGTCGATGACCAGATAGTCGCCCAGCTCGATGGGCTGATCAAGGCACATGACCTCCACCGTGCAGGTATCAACTCAGGACCAAGCCAGCGGGAGATCAACGTCCGCATGGCAGCCGCAATCCACCGGTGGGCCCCGCCCGGAAGCCCGTACCTCTCGGAGGCGCAACGAGTCATCGGGCTCCGCGAAGCCTTCGCTCTGAACGAGCTCGGCAGCATCACCAAGGCGCTACGCGCCGATTACGCCGCCGGTGCGATCACGACGATCCAGGAGCTGCTTCACGCCGAGTTGTTCGACGACTTCCTCGCGATGGCGGAGAACCTCGTCGGCGAGGGCTACTACGTCGCGGCTGCGGTGCTCGCCGGCAGCGTTCTCGAAGAGCATGCGCAAAAGCTCGCGAGCAAGGCGGGCGTCTCCCTGACGGACGCCCAAGGCCGTCCGAAGTCCATGGAGACGCTCGGCATCGATCTTCGGAAGGCCGGGACGATCAGCGAGCCGGAGAGGAAGATCCTCCAAGCCTGGTACGGGCAGCGGACGGAGGCTGCCCATGGACGGCCGCAGAACGTTGTCGAGCAGGAGGTACACAGCATGATTCCCGGCGTCCGGGACTTCATGGTGCGCCACCCTGCCTAGCAGGGACTGGAAGGCCTACTCGGGGTCCGGTGCACCGGACCAGCGCTGCCTTGCATGGAAAGCGAAAGCAGTCGAGGCCGACCCGGCGTATGCGATCCGGTTGCCGCCAGAATGGCTGCTCGGTCCGGTCCTGTGGGCTTTTTGAACCGGCCCGGGCGCGTTACCGCCGAGGGCGTTGTCATCACCCCCTCGTGGTGCGCCCGGGCTGGCGCGGCCTTCTCCTTCGGGAGCGTCTCTTAGTGGTACGCCCGGTTGACCCCGTACACGGCCTGAGAATGAGTAAAGCCGTCGTACTCGAGCTGGTCGATCAGACCCTGGCGAGAGAACGCCGACATCTGAAGGTAATCCTTAGCCTTCTTTACAGCCTGCCGGTTCCAGCTGACCCCGACGCGGGCGACAGCCCAGCGCGAGTCTGAGCGGGAGAAGCCGTCGTACTCCAGCTGCTCTTCAAGCCCTTTCTTGGAGAACGCCGAGATTTGGAGGTAATCCCTGGCCTTGCTCAGGGCATTCCGCTGGCCCGACGTAGAGGCCGAGGCTGAACTCGCAAGTGAGAGCGCGGTGAGGGCGACGATGGCCGCTGTGAGGACCTTCTTCATGGTTGCTCCTGATGGAGTCGCCGGCCTTCATGCAGCGCGCTGCGAGCGCGCCGCCTGAGACTTTTTTCGGGCGGGGGAACGAGGCCGAGAGTACGCTCGCACCGTCTTTCCGCCTATCGGCTATCCGTCTAGCGGCCTAAGCCGCGCCGTCGCAACGGAGTCTTCGCGTGGGATCACGCCAGTGCGTCGCGGCAGGCTTCCGCTTTGACGAGAACGGAACAGCTATTCCGCTCCCACGGCTAGCGGGCGCGGCGGCGGCTGCCCGCGGCATGCACCGTGGTGCCGGGCCGCGAGCAGAGAGTCGGGCGTTCAGCTGCCGAAGCCGCCCGACCTGGGGCGCTGGGAGCGCTCGATCCTGCGTTCCAGGAGGTCATTGCCGGCACGCAACTCCTCTACGGTCGCCTGGCGCACGGATCGCCCCGCCGCGGTGAGCTTGTTGACGTGGATGTTGATTTCGGCGTGGCCTTCGCGGGTCAGCCCATGCAAGCGCCCTACGAGCTTGCGCCGTCGCCGACGCAGCTCCTCGGCGAGCTCGTACGCGGGCCGCGCCGGCCGCTCCGGCGAGCCCTCGGTGGCGGCGATGCCGGTGGCGTCCAGGCGCCGCAGGATCTCGTCGGGGCTGACGCCGCGCTTGTGCGCGAGCCGGTCAATCCACGCTGCCTCGTCCGGCGGCACAACGGTGCCCGACAGCAATGCGTCGCGGCGCTGCGGCTCGAACGCCAGCGGGTGAAACGTCGTGTGCGGCTCGTCCGGCGGCGCGGTCGCCTCCTGGTCGGCGCCGTCGTGGCCGCCGGGGCCGATCAGATCCTCGGGGTCGGGCAGGCGGTGGGCGATCTCCTGCTCGATCTCGACGGCGAGGCGGTGCAACTCGGGGTCCCTGGGCAGGAACAGGTGCGAGCACTCGTTGCCCGGCCCGGACCCCGTGCGCACGAACCGGCCGACGATCTGGCGGAAGAGCATTGGCGTCTTCTTGGGTGTCGCGTACACGCCGATGCGCAGGCGCGGGATGTCGACGCCCTCGCTGACCAAGTTGACCGCGACGATGCACGGGTCGCTGCCGGCGCGGAAGCGCTCGATGTGGCCGGTGGCATCCGGGTCGTCGCTGGTGACGAGCACGGGCGGCTGGCCGATCACCTCCTCGGCGATGCGGGCGGTGGCGTGCGCATGGTCGATCGACTCGCACACTACGAGCATCCCGGCATCCCGGTGCTCCTCGCGCACCTCCTTCAGCTGCGCGTACGCGTCGGCGATCATCCGCCGCAGCCCATCGGACAGCTCCGGCGTCAGCGCCGTGCGCAGCCGCCGTGACGCCTCGCGGCGCGCGAGCGCCAGCGTGAAATCGGCCTCCACGCGCCGCCCGTCAGAGACCCAGCGAAGCTGACCGTCGTAGAAGTTGAACGACACGCGCCGGCAGACGCTGTCGGCGATCGCCTGCGCGTAGCCGTAGGTGAAGTCCGAGCGCGCCTCTCCGTCCTCGTAGCGCACGCCGGGGATCGGCCGGCCATCTGAGCGGAACGGGGTGCCGGACAGCAGCACCCACCGTGCAGCGCCGGCGAACGCCTGCTCGAAGGCGGCCGCCCAGGAGCGGTCGGCGCCGAGGTGGTGCGGCTCGTCGGCGATCACCAGCGTCGCGGCGCGGCAGCCGGCCGCGAGTGCGAGGGCGCCGTGGCGAACGCGCTGGTAGGTGATGGCGATGCCGTGCATATCGCGAGGCTCACGCTGGCCCTCCCAGTTCGGCGTCACGTTCAGCCCGACGCGGTGCGCGGTCGCCGCCCACTGCCGGGCCAGGTTGGCGGTCGGCGCGACGACCACCACGCGCACGATCTCGCCGCGCTCGATCAGATGGCGCACGACGAACAGCGCCGGGATCGTCTTGCCGCCGCCCGGCGCGACGTGTAGCAAGAACGACCGCTCGTCGTGGGCAAGGATCTCCGGGACGGCGCGCTGCTGCCAGGCGCGCAACGACAGGCCGGCCTCAACGGGGCCGAGTGGCGCGGGGTGGCGGGTGGGGGCGGTGAGCATGAACTTGTCCTTGCGAGAGCGGTTGCAGTGCGGGCAGGAAGCAGCGCCGTTGGCCATGTCGGTCCGGCCGGCGCGGCTGTGCGGGATGAGGTGGTCGGCGTCGAAGCCGCCGTCGAGGTCGCGGCCGCAGTGCTCGCAGCGGCCGTCAGCGTGCAGGTACAGCGCAGTGCGCTGTGCCGGCGAGAACCGCCGGCTAGGGTCGAGCGTCATGGTCTCCGGCTCCTAGAACGGGATGTCGTCGCTGGCGCGCTCGCCGGACACCGACTGCCAAACGGCGTGGCGGCCGAGGTAGCCCTCGATCTGCACGAACTCGCCGTCGGACCAGTCGGATGCCTGGCCCGGCTGCGCGAAGACCAGCCGAACCTGTTCCTCCGGGATCCCGAGCGCCTCGGCGCGCGCGAGCGCCTGCGCCTCGAGATCGAGCGCCTGCTCGGACGGGTTGACGAGCTCGCGGATCGTCGGCTTGCGTCCCAGTGACCCGACGAAGCCCGGCAGCTCGACGCTCAGACGCTCGTCGCGGTAGATGCCGTCGTGGCGGTAGCCGCGCGCCGCGGCGCGCTTGAGGCGCTGCGAGCCGTGCTTGGCGATCCAGCTGGCACGGCAGTGCTCGTAGCGCTCCGCCGCCTGGCGCTTGGCCTGCTCGAGGCGAACGTCATTGAGCATATTCGTGACGGCCATCTTCAGCAGCGCCTCGACCTTGCGCTCATCGGGCGCATCGGCGTAAAGCGACCACCAGTGGAAGCAGACGCGGTCGATCTTCTCCCTAACCGTCGCCGCCGGCACCGAACTGATCTGGTCGAGCAGCTCGCGCGCCTGGTCATAGGCCTGTCGGCTGGTCTGCTTGAGGATCGCCGCTGGCCGGTTCGGCGGGTCCTGCCCGGGGTCCGGGTGGAGGAAGATCGCCTCGTCGGCGATCTCGAACGCGCCGCGCAGCCACGCGGCGCTCATGTCGCGGGTGCCGCCGTCGACGAGGTCGATCAGCCGCTGCGCGAGCTCCAGGGCCCCCTCATAGGCGCCTAGGACCGCGTCCGGCATCAGGGCGTTGTTCTCGCCGACGTCGCCGACCAGCGGAGCCCCGGCAAGCATGGCTTCCAGCGCCTCCATCTCGTTGTCGTCGAGCGTCGAGCGGAGATGCTCGAGCGCGCCGATCGTGCGGCCGGGCGTGGCGAAGAACACCTCGTCGACGTCGATCGCGTCGCCCTCGCTTCCGGGCGTGTAGCGCACCCAGCGGCCGTGCGCATCGCGATGTAGCCACAGGTAGCCGTCATTGCGCGCGCCGTTCATGTGAACGTACGACTCGCCGTCCGGCAGGTACCGCTCCTCCTCATCAACGTGGACGTTGATCTTGTCCCAGGTGTCCACGACCCGAGTCCGGAGGTCGGGCGACAGGTCGGTGAACTGCCCGGGGACGTAGATCTGCGCAGCCGTCGGCTCCACGCCGGTGCGCATGAGCACGTCACGGCGCAGCGCGCGCGACAGCGTCACCGGGAACACGAAGCTGACCGGCTGTCCCTCCAACTCGGCGAGGTAGGTCACAGGGTCCCCTCCCGGTGCGCGCGGGTGGGCAGGCGCAGACCGGACCAGTGGCCCGGACGATGATTCCAATCGCCGACACGACACCGGGTCGTGGCGATGACCGCGGTCGCAGATGGCGACATGGCGGTGCTCCTCGGTTCGTCGCTCCGCATCGTGCGAAGCTATGGAAGCCGGCCTCCTCTGGAGATCCGACGCCGCCCTAGTGGACGGCAACCTGGAGTATGACACACGCCACGGCGGTCAATTGCGACCAGCCGGCCAAATCCCCGCTCCTTGCACACCACGCGCCGGGCGCGAGAAGTCAGCCGGGGCGGTGGCTTCCACTCTCGGGGCGCGCCGCGAGCCGTCACAACCGCGAGATGCGACAGTCGCGCGAGACCACCCAGCCACCGGCGCTTCCCCATGTGAGGGAGCGGTCATCCTGCCTCGAGAATATGTCGAAGAGTGGCCCCCCGTCCGCCCCGCCGAGGCATTGGCGGACGGGGCCGGCGCGACCTCGGCCCTGGGCGGGTGGAGGTCGCGCGTTGCTGGAGCGCGGACTCCTACGAACGCGACCCAGCAAGTTGGGGAAGGACGGGCGCTACACGATCAGGTCGGCGTCGAACGCCACACGGGCCCGGCGTGGCGCGGGGTCCGGCGGATGCTCGACTACGTGGACCCCGTTCACGTCGCCGTCCACGATCTCGATGCGGAGGAAGCCGCGCTGCACCAGGTCGTAGAACTCCACGTAGCCCACGGCGTCGATCAACGCCTCGTCCATGCGCGTCGGAGCGTCCGCGCTGAAGTGGCGCGCGACGAGCTCGACGGCGGCCTGGTGTGGGTCGCGCGGGAAGCCGGTGAACGTCGTGGTGACGCTGCCCTTCTGCAGGGGGGTGAAGTTCGGGTGCGTCACGAGACAAGCCCCCTCGATCGAGCCCACTCGTCGAGAATCGTGAGGACCGCGGTTCGGAAACCGGCGAACTCGGGGTTGTCGCCTTGCGTTGCCGTGGTGGGCTCCGGCTCCCGTCGCGGGAGCGGGCGCGCGTAGGTGCCGTCCTCCTGGCGACGGAGCATGCCGCGCTCAACGAGGGACATGAGCTCGTGATCCAGGTACGCGCGAGGGACCGCGCACCGCAGCAGCAGGCGCCGTGCCTCCTCCTCGCTGACGGCCTGGCCGTCGGGGAACCGCTCGGCGAGGGCGGTGAGCTGCAGGAGACGCTGGTCGGGCGAACCGAAGATCGGCATCGGAGCGACGGTGGTCATCGACGCTCAGCTCCCTGCGCGCCCTCGCCGAAGACGCTGCGGTAGGTCTTGCGGCCGTCGTCGAGCTTCGCCTTGCGCCTCTCGCCAGCCTTCAGCATGGCGGCGCGCTCCTTGTTGGTGAGCCTGTCCGCCATGCGCTCGGCGGCGGCTTGGGTCCTGTTCTGGATGGGCAAGTACTTCTCCTTGGACCCGGTGAGATAGTTGATGTGGTTGAACTTGTGCTTGTCGCTCGCGAGCCGGCGGCCCAGCATTTCCATCTCGATCGCTGCGCGATACATCGCCGTGCGCTGCGCCTCTGAGCCGTCCGTCTTCATCTTCAGCCAGGTCGTCGGGCTGGCGGGGTACGTGACGGCGGACACGTCGAAGAGCTGGGCGATCTTCGTGATCGTGCGACGGGTGTAGTCGGCGTCCCAGGTGTCCTCGGCGACCGCGAACCCAAAACTATTTTGCGTGACGTCACCGCGCTCGATGGCAGCCACGAGGTCGGCGGACACCGACATCGAGGTGTCGAGGCGCGCCTCGTAGAACAGACCGAGTGAGTCTTCCTTGAGGTCGAGCGTGCCGGCCGTGTTGCGCGCCAGCGGCATCCCGTCGTGGTTGAAGAGGTAGCGGCAGTCGCATCCCGCGAGGACGCCACGGAAGGCCTGCGGCGCGACCGTCTCGATGAACGTCCCGAGCGAGTCGCGGACGGTGTAGGGCTTGTTGGCGAGGCTCGCGTACCCGATGACCGTCGCCTGCGAGTCCGAGGAGGCCATCAGGCGGTCGCCTTCGGCCGCGCCAGGACCGAGACGATCGCCGTCAGGTCGAGCGCGGTCTGCCAGTCGATGCGACCCTCCCACGCGAGCCCGCGCAGTTCGTCCCAGAAACCAGCGATCGCTAGGCGGTGTGCGGCGAGCTCCAGGATCTCCTTGCGGACCCGACCAACGTGTTGTCGCGTGATCCCGAAGCGCGCGGCGAGTTCGGCGTTGGTGCCGCCGTCGCGGATGGCCTGCTCCAGGTCGCGGCGCTGCTGCGGCGACGGCCGCGGCCGCTCACCGCGAGCGCGAGGCGCGACCGTTGTGCGTGCTACCGGGCGCTTTGGTGAGAGACGCTGAATGTTCATATGAACCTAAAGTACCCGCGTTTTTCAGCAAAACGACGGGGCGAATCTCGGGCGTCCTAGGGCCGCGACAGAGCGACGTGACGGAACGGCCAGGGCACGCTGTACGAGGGCCAGAGCGATCAACTCTGGGCCCGTGGCCGCGCTACGAGAACGTCTCTTCCAGCACGCGGTCAAACGACGTGCCCGCAGCCAGGACCATCCGCATGCCGCCGCCGCTGTCGCGGTCGTCCTCGGCCAGCAGCGCATCGAGGGCGACGCGCAGCGCCTCTCTGATCGCGCGCCACGGGTCCTCATTGCCGAGCGAGTCGACCAACGTGTAGCCCTCGTTGCTCAGGCCGGCCACGCCGATCACCCGCGCGACCCGCTCCACGGACGTATCTGCCCCCTCGCTGGCGACGCCGATGTGCCGAGGCGCTACAGCGAGCGCCTTTGCCAACCCCTGAAGCGTCGGCGAGTCGCTCTGCGCCATCGCGCGCAGTGCCATGCGCCGCTGGGGCACGGGCAGCCGCACGATCGCGTTGACCACCCTCCGGGCGGACGCCCGGTTCACCACGTCGAGGTCAAACATCCCCTACTCCCTCCAGAGGTCGGCGAGCGCACCATCGGCCGCTCGCATCTTGCGCCGTGCGGCCGGCGAGAGGCCAAGCGACGCCGACACCGCCTCGATCGCGCGGTCGATCGCGCGCAACGCCGCCAACGCGGGGTGCGCGACGACGCGTTCCCCGACGACAGCGCCGGTCGGCGAGACCACCGGCTCACGAAGGATCGGGCCGTCTACGTCCAGCACGGCACGGAGCTCCGCGCGCTCATCGAGCAGATCGCAGAACCGCTGGATCGCGTACCGGTCAGCCTCCGGCACGCTCTCGTGCTCGATCGCCGCGAGGATCGCGTCGTAGGTGGCCGCCGGTGGCATCGGATAGAACGTACCCAGGGTCTAGGCCCCCTGGCCCTGTTCCTTCTGCGACGCGCGGAGGCCTTTTTGGTGACCCGGACGTCACAGCGCGTTCAAAACCAAGCTAGACCCGGCCCGGCACCCCCCAGGCGCTGTCGAGATGCATGGAAAGCGGAAGCGCGCCCGGCGTTGGGTCCGCCGGGAGTAGCCCCGCTTGCTTGGCTCGGACGCTGCCGACTCCGACTCCGACTCCCTGAGCACCGAGTCCCGCCCGGCGTGGGCGCCGAGCGGGCCGCGGATCAGGCTAGGGAGCGGCGCAGATCGCGTACACGCGGAAGGTGTCCGTTTGCCCGGACTGGTTGTACCAAGAGGAGGTCCAGCCGGTGGGGGTCGCGCCCTGGCCGTCGGGGGTCGGCGCCCCGCCCGGCTGGAAGTAGGCGATGTTGGCCGCGTTGCCGCTGATCATGGATACGCCACCCCCGGTAGCGCGCTCGCCTGGGTTGCAGTCTGCCTGGCCCCAGCCGTTGTTGTTGTTGCCCGTGACGATGTCCACGTAGCGCATCCGGACGGTCGTCGCACCAGCCGCACCAGCCGCACCAGCCGCACCAGCCGCACCCGTGGCGCCGGTATCGCCCTTTGGTCCGGTGTCGCCGCGGTCGCCCTTCGCGCCCGCCGCTCCGGCCAGCCCGGGCGCTCCGGCCACCAGTTGGCCGGGCTTGAAGTCCTGCGACAGCAGCGAGCCGTCCTTCACCTTGGCCGAGGTCACGGCGTTGCTCGCGATCTGCCTGGAGCCGACGCTGTTCTTCGGCAGTGTTGCCGCTGCGTAGGCGCTACCGCCGAGGACCATGAAGACCGCGATCGACGACATCACATTCGCGTACGTCAGTCGTGCACGCAGACTGCGCATTTGAGAACCCCCCCGTAGTTTTTCGGCGAACCGCCGACGCGCGACGCTACTTCCCGGCGAACAAGCAAGCTACCGACAGGCGAAGCGACATGCCGTACGGGCTGCTCGCCAGCACCCCTAGCCGACTCTCGCGCTCCGGCGTCGAGGAACACGCTACATCGAGCGCTAGACCCCCGCTACTGCTTTGGACGAATAGGAGCGCCGGTTGCGGCCCCATTTCCATCGCGCTGCGCGCGACGGCGGGCCGCGTCTAGCCGAAGTGCCCCAGCGGCACGCGCCGCACGCCGTCGTCCGGCACCGACGCCCGCGCCAGGCGCAGGACCGACGCGACCTCCTCTGCGTCGCCTTCACGCACGGCCTTCGCGAGCAGCCTGGCGCACGTGCGCCGGTCGCGCGGCTTGAGCGCTCCTCGCACCTGCGACCAGGCTTGCGCCACCTCGTGCAAGTCCATGGCCTCGCGCTCGGTCATGCCGCCGTCAGGGCCGCAGGCACGCCAGACGCGGCCCCGCGTCCTCCGGGTAGCGCAGGCGGCTCGCCTTCGACCAGTCGCGTGCGTTTGTGATGAGCAGGATGTGCGGGTCCTTGCGGGCGGCCATGATGGCGTCCATCTCGGAATCGGCCTCCATGCGCATCTCGTAGTCGCGCATGATTCGGTCCGGCCCGTAGCCCGCAGGCGTGACATCAAGGAAGTAGGTCATCGTGTTGGTGTCGCCTCCGAGTTCGAGGGGGACATCTTCAATGTACCCCCGCGGGGTATCGTCATCCGTGGCGTTTCGGCGCAGCGCCGCGAAACTCGCTGGAAAGAACTTCAGGGGCGAAAATGGGGGGCGGCAAGAAAGTCGTCCCCCTTCCTAAAGGGGGGGACGGCTTTCTTCCATTTGCCGCGAACGCACGGAAAGTCGGAAGAGAGTTTTCTTCCACGACTTTCCACGGCTCAGCCCACGATCTCTTTGAGGTAGTACCTGATGCTCTTCACGGACACGTCGAGCCTCGCGGCCATCGTCGCGGGCGTGATGTCGGGGTCCTCCTCGCGCATCTGCTGGACCTGCTCCATCCGCATGGCCTTGGCGCTCGCGCCCGGCGCCTGGCGGCCCAGGGAATCCTCGAGGCCCTGCGCGCTCTCGAAGTACGCCCACTCCCCCACGTTGCTGCCCTGGAGGACGAGCTTGTCCGTGTCGCTCATCTCGCGGAGGTTGTCGATGCCGATGGTGAACAGGCCGTTGGCGTCGCGCTTCGGGTAGATCGCCGCTTCGAGCCAGGCCGGCAGGTAGGTGCTGCCGAGCATGCGCGCGCCGTCCGATCCGTCCTTGGCCTTGACCGACTGCTGGTGCGTGAAGATCACAGCGCAGCCGGCGTCGTGGATCTCGCCGAGGAAGCCCAGCAGGTCGATCACCGCAGGCTCGTCATTCATCGAGATGCCAGCCAGCATGTAGACCGGGTCGAGGATCAGGTAGTCGCGGCCGGTGGCGTACTCCTTCAGCCACGCGCGGTGGCCGCGAACGGCGCCGACCGTCGAGAGGGCGCCGTTCTGGGAGCCGAGCTTGAAGCCGGGGTTGACCAGGAGTTCGAGGTCCGGCGTGGCGTGCCCACTGCCGTCGCCCCACGACGGCACGAAGCGCTCGCCGGACAACTTCAGCTCGTCACCCTCAGGGCCGTCGAGCGGCCCCAGGCCGGCCACCTCGCGGTCCTCGTTCACGGTCCGCGGCGGCTGCGCGAGGACGTCCTCCATGTACCCCAGGCCGCGAGCCTGGAGGATCAGGTCGAAGTCCTTGCGGATGCGCGCCTCTGAGTTCTCGCCCTGGTGGAGGTAGGTGACGCGGGCGCGCTGCTCGCACTTGAACTTGGGGATGCCGAACAGCGGCGTTGCGGTCGCCAGCGACACGGCGATCTCGACGGCGATCGTGCTCTTCCCGTGCTTCGGGGGCGCGGCGATGATCCCCTTGGCGCCCTTCGGCCAGATGCCCTCGATCGCCCACTCCGTGCGCGGGATGTCCTTCGTGACGAATTCGGTCAGCGGTACGGGCTGCGCCCTGGGCGTGAATGTCGAACTGGTGAGGGTCATTGGCGTCCGCCTCCGGGCGGAAGGAAAGGTGTGAGTCATGGAAATCTCGTGTTTCCATCGGTGAATCTACCCACGCCGCTGAGCGGTTCTGCGCATCTGGCGCGGGCGGGCCGCGGAGAACTCGCACGGCCGCGGGTACGTGTCGTCGAGCACGGTGCGGGCCGGGGGAGTCGTGCCCCCCGGCCCGCCCATTGCTTCGCCTAGGCCGCCTCCACCTGGCCGGCCGTCAGGTCCCACATCTCCAGCCGCTCGGGCCGGAAGTGGTGGATGTCGCCCACCTCGTCCCGGACCTTCACGGTGGTGCCGCGGTCGCCGCCCTCGTTCTTGAACCCGATCACGTCGAACGGGTCCTCCCAGCCGATGCGGGCGACCCTGTCGCCGACCTTGAAGCGGCTCGGGTCGCGGCGGTACTCATCGCGGCGGTACTCGTCGATCGCCTTCATGAGGCTGAAGGGCTGCTCCTCCTTGCTCCGGATGAACGCCTCGGCCTCATCGAGGTCCCGCAGCGGGTCGGCCTCGAAGGGGATCGGCGCGATCAGGTAGCGGAACGGAGCGGGCGGAAAGTCCGGGACGCGGCTCAGGTCGAAGCCGACCCGGTTCGCGCGCCCGACGAGCTCGGCGAAGCGGCTGTCGTCGGCCATCAGACCGCCTCCCCCTCGTCCAGCAGCAGGTCGAGGCCCTTCTGCTTGACCACCTCGAAGAGCGGGTCGATCGCGTCGACCGCGGCGGCGGCCAACTGCCGGGCCTCCGGCTCTTCCTCGTCGAACTCGAGGCTCTCGATTGTCGCGTTCAGCAGCCGATCGATGACGTGGCGCACGCCGACGCTGTCGAGCCAGACCTCAGCGCCGCCGAAGTCGAGCACAACCTCGCCAGGCCGATAGCAGTCGTCGGGATCGGGGCCGGGGAACGCGGACACCTCAACGTCGTCGACCACGATGTGGAAGCTCGCCATCAGGCCTCCTCCCCCTGGCCGGTTGCCGCCGGGTCGGGCGCCGGGGTCGGACGGGTAACGACCTCGACACCGAGCGGCTGCCAGTGGTCACGGAAGAACGCCTCGACCGCAGGCGGCACGTCGCCGCTCATGATGAGGACGCCCGCTCTCATCTCCTCATGGATGTCATTCATGTTGGACCTCCAAGGTCCTTGTGCCAGTGGGCTGATCCCGCTGGCTGATCCCTGGAGTGTAGACGTTGTGCGATGTAGGTCACAACGTCGCACCGGTGGTATCGTGCGGCGAGATGAAGCGACCCCCAGACCCGTCCACCGGCGACCTCGACGGCCTGGCCGACTTCCTGGACCTGCTGGTCCGCGAGGGCTACGGCAACCGCGGCACGCTCAAGACGTGGGCGACGAGCGCGCGCAAGGTCGTCGCCGCAGGCGAAGCCGACGGGCTCGGGCGGTTCGACTTCCGCTCGTCGGACCCCGACGCCTACGCGGACGCGTTCGAGCGCACCCAGCGGGACGCCTACAGCCCCCGGTCGCTCGCGATGTACGTCTCACGCTTCCGCTCGGCCGTGGCGGCCTACGGCGCATTCCTTGAGGACGAGGAGTGGCGACCGGCTCGGCCGGCCAGCGGCACGGCGCAGCCGGAGGCAGCGCGGCCGGCCTACGCGCTGGACCTCCCCAGCGGGCGCATCGAGTTCCACCTGACCGGCGACGGCCTCGCGCGCGCGGACCTGGACCTGCTCGTCAGCTTCGCTGAGCGCCTGGCGCGCGACTAGGCCTCGCACGAGACGGCCCTGCGCCTTCGTACTCGCCGATGCAGGTGACGCGGCGAGGACGCGACGGTGGGGGCGTGGCGGCCGGCCTAGGTCGCGCGTCGGAGCGTCGACGCGTCGTCGTCCCACTGCCACGTCGTGACAGGCGCGCGGCCTCCGGGACGCAGGACCTCCGGCGCCTCGCCCCTCACCAGCACGAGGGCGCGCTTCGACACGTCGCGTGAGTTGGTCCGGCGGATGAGGACCGCGTCGACGGCGCCACGGAGGTGGTCTCGCAGCTCGGCGAGGTCGGGGCCGGGCTCGTTGGCCTCGGCCCACGCGGCCTCGTCGGCCTCGGCGGCGAGCCGCTCGCGCTCGGTGTCGTCGGCGGCCTCAAACTCCCGCCACACCTCCAGCACCCGGTCCCAGCTCGTGCCGCCCGCGCGCCTCGCCTCGATCTGGTCGAGGTCACGCTCGGCCGCCACGAGCTCCTGCTCCTTCGAGGCGAGCGCCTCCGCGTGCACGGCGACGGCTCGCGGGTGCGTCGGCGCCACGACCGCGAGCCGCTCGACCTCCGCACCCAGGCGCTCGACCAGCTCCCGCGCCGCCGTGAGGTCGGCCTCGCCCTCGGAGGGCGCGTCCGGCGTCTCGACCTCCACGTCGCTGAGGAACCGGGCGACCTCGGCCTCCAGCAGCTCGCAGGACACGCTGCTGCGCGCCGTGCAGTCGTCGCCCACGCACTTGTAGATCCGCAGCACCCGGTCGGCACCCGGCCGCCCGTTCGCTCCGCGCATCGTGCGCCCACAGCCAGCGCAGCGGACGAGGCCCGTCAGCAGGTAGTTCCCTCGCGGCGTGCGCTGGCCGGGTTCGTTCTGCGCGCGCCGCCACAGCGACGGCGACACGAGAGCCTCGTGCGCCTCGGGCTGGGAGAAGTCGCCGTGGTGGGCGTCTCCGAGATAGGTGCGCGAGCGGGTGATGCCGATGACCGTCTGACGGTTCCAGCGCAGCCCGCTCTCGCGCGGCGCGACCTCGTCGAGCCAGCGCGCCAAGCGCGTCCAGGACCACCCGTCGGCCTTGCGCTCGAACAGGCCGCGCACCACCGGCCGCAGCTCCTCGACCGCGACGAGGCGGGAGTCGATCACCCCTCGGCCGGACGGCCGCTTCGTGGGGTCGGCGTAGCGGTAGCCGAAGGGCTCGCGCATGCTCTTCCCGGCCTTGATCGCGTTGCGGCGCGACTGGTCGAACCGCTCCTTGATCTCGCGCCACTGGAACCGCGTCACCGCCGCCAGCATCGTGAAGGCCATCTCGCCGGCCGCGGTGTCGAGGTCCATGCCTCCGAGGTCGCAGACGCGCAGTCTGCCACCGGCCTCCTCGACGGCCGCCTTCGTGGCGAGGGCCTCGTCGACGCCTGCGCGGGTGAGCCGTGACAGGTAGGCGACGATCAGGCCGTCGGTCTGCCCTGCGCGGATCCGCTCGAGGACCCGCTGCACGTCTCTCCGGTCGAGGACGGTCTTGCCCGAGAGGTTGATCTCCGGACCGTGGAAGTGCACCTCCGCCCCGAGTCCGCGAGCCTGCCTCTCGATGACCTCGCGCTGCTGGTCCGGTGAGCGGAGGTCCTTCAGCGTGCGCTGTCCGAGCGAGGACACACGGATGATGGCGTCGAGACGCAGTGGCTGAGCGTTCATGCGCCAGATCGTATCGTGCTTGTGAGCCCCTATGTCATCGTCGTAAGGACGAGGCGCATGGCGGAAGGGCCTCAGTGGTCCTTCTCGTGACGTTCCCGGCGAAACGTTGCGAGACGGGCCACTAGGTCGCGGCGGCGGTTCCCGCCGCGATCGCCTGCTGCTGGATCTCGCGCAGCTGCTCGATGCCGTGGGCGGCGAGGGCGAGCAGCTCGTCGAGGTGCGCGCGCGACAGCGGCGTGCGCTCGGCGGTGGCCTGCACCTCCACCAGCCCGCCGTCGCCGGTCATCACGACGTTGGCGTCGACCTCGGCCGTGGAGTCCTCGGCGTAGTCGAGGTCGAGCTCCGGCACACCGCCGACGACGCCGCAGGACACGGCCGCGACGGAGCCGGCGATCGGCGTGCGGACGATGTCGCCGCGGGCGAGCAGCCGCTCGCAGGCCAGCGCCAGCGCGACATAGGCCCCGGTGATCGAGGCGCAGCGCGTGCCGCCGTCGGCCTGCAGAACGTCGCAGTCGAGGTAGATCGTGTTCTCCGCCAGCGCGACGAAGTCGACGACGCCCCGCAGCGAGCGGCCGATCAGCCGCTGGATCTCGACGGTCCGCCCGTCCGGGCGCCCCCTGGTCACGTCGCGCTGCTTGCGCTCCCCGGTGGAGGCGGGGAGCATCCCGTACTCGGCGGTGACCCACCCGCGACCCTTCCCCGCCAGCCACTTCGGCACGCCGGGCTGGGCGGAGGCGGTGCAGATGACCCGCGTCTCCCCCATCGAGATCAGCGCCGAGCCGGTGGCGCTGCGCATGAACCCCGGCTCGATCGTCACCGGGCGCAGCTCGTCCGGGGCCCGGCCGTAGGATCGGGATGGATTCATGCGGCGGCCTCGGTTCGAAGGGCGACGCGCTCGACCGGTCCGAGCGGCATCTGCAGGAAGCGCGTGCCGAGCGCCCGGAAGGCGTCGACGTCACCGGTGCACAGGAAGCGGTAGTCGCCCTCGCCGGTCTCGCGCGTGGCGAGGCCGCGAGCGCCCAGGACGTGCTCGACCTGCAGCGCGACGGGCGTGCCGGAGGCGACGATCTCCACGCCGCGCCCGAGCATTCGCTGGATCATCGGGCGCACGAGCGGATAGTGCGTGCAGCCCAGGATGAGGGTGTCGATCTCGGCCTCGCGCAGCGGCTCGCAGTACCGGCGCACGGTGTCGACGACGCGGGCGTCGAACGGGAAGCCGCCCTCGATGATCGCCGTGAGGTCCGGGCAGGCCACCGAGGTGAGCTCGACGAACGGATCGGCTGCGGCGATCGCCTCCGCGTAGCTGCCGCTGCGAACCGTGGCGGGCGTCGCCATGAGGCCGACCCGGCCGTTGCGCGTGGCGGCCACCGCCCGGACGGCTCCCGGCTGCACGACGCCCAGCACGTCGATTCCGAGCGTCGTCTGCATCATCCGCGCGCGCAGCGCCGGCAGCGCGGCGGCGGTCGCCGAGTTGCACGCGACCACCAGGAGCTTGGCGCCCCGGCCAAGGAGCTCCTCGGCGATCTCCAGCGAGAACCGCTCCAGCTCGGACCCGCTCCGCTCGCCGTAGGGGAAGCGCGCGGAGTCGGCGAGGTAGACGAAGTCCTCCTGCGGAAGCTGCACGAGCAGCTCGTGGAGGACGGTGAGGCCGCCGACGCCCGAGTCGAAGACGGCGATCGGGCGCTCGCGCGGGTCCGGGGGACGGGACGGCACGGAGCGTCATGGTAGTGGGCCGCGGGGCGGCTCCGGATGCGTGCTCCGCGCCGCCGCCCGCCGGCCACGAACGCCTACTTGACGCCGTCGATCGCCTCCTTGACCTTGGCCGCAACGGTGTTGGCGATGCCGCCGTCCTTCATCCCCTTGGCGGCCGTGACGACGCCCGCCAGGAGCGCGGCGACCAGCAGCATCAGCGCGACGTACTCGACGGTCCCCTGGCCCTCCGTCCGAGCGAGCCGCTCGCGCGTCGCGTGCAGCGCCCGGTGGATCCCGGCGTGTGCCAGTCCCATGACTCGATAGCCCATCTCCCGCTCCTCTCGTGGTGGTCGCCGACGAGTCTGTGGAGCGGGGCGTGACGGGGAAACACGCCGTGCGTGAAGAATGTGCAACCGATGCGCGCACTCGTCGTGACCAACATGTGGCCCACGCCGTCCGAGCCCCAGCTGGGCAGCTTCGTCCGCGATCAGGTCAGCGCCCTGCAGGAGCTCGAAGGCGTCGACGTCGAGGTGTTCTCGTTCCCGCTGGGCGGGGCCCGCGCCTACGTGAGCGCCGCCCGCGAGCTGCGCCGGCGCTACCGGCGCGAGCAGTTCGACGTCGTCCACGCGCATTTCGGGCTTGCGGCGTGGCCATCGCTCGCCGTGCGCGGCGTGCCGCACGCGGTCACCCTCCACGGAACCGACCTGCGCCACCCGCGGTCACGCCGCATCACCGCCGCCGCCCTGCGCCACATGGATCTCGTCGCCGCCGCCAGCGCCGACCTCGCGGCCGACGTCCCGGGCGCCGGCTCCCGCGCCGTCGCGGTGCTGCCGTGCGGCGTCGACATGGATCGCTTCGTTCCCCTCCCTCGCCCGGAGGCGCGGGAGCGGCTCGGCCTGGACCCCGGCGAGCGCCATCTGCTGCTCCCGGCAGACCCGGCGCGGCCCGGCAAGCGCGCCGACCGCGCCCGCGCCGTCGCGACCGCCACCGGGGCGCGCCTGCTCACGCTGGGCCGGGTCCACCCGCTGGAGGTGCCCTGGTGGGTCAACGCCGCCGATGCCGTGCTCGTCCCCTCCGACAACGAGGGCTTCGGCCTGGCCGTGCTGGAGGCGCTCGCGTGCGATGTGCCGGTGCTCGCGACCCCCGTCGGGAACCACCCCGCCGCGCTGGAGGGCGTCGCCGGCGCGCTGTGCGCGCCGTTCGACGAGGCGGTCTGGACCGCGGCCCTCGCCCCGCACCTCGCAAGCCCCGATCCGCGAGTCGACGGACGCGCGCGCGCCGAGCGGTGGTCGGCCCGGCGCATGGCGGCCCACGTGCTGGCAGCGTGGTCGAAGCTGGCGGGAACGCCGGTATACTCGGGCACCGAGGCGCCTGACGAGGGCGCCGTTTCCGTATGACCGGTCTGATGCACCGCATCCGTCGCCGGCGCGCCGAGCGTCCAGAGGGCACCGAGGCGCACACCGCCGAAGTGCCGCCGGCCGAGGCTCCACCCTCGGCTCCGGCGGGCACCGACCCCGAGGATCCGGTCGCGCCGTCCGCCCCCGGCTTCCGCTCCCGCGGTCGCATGCGGCGACGTCTGCGCTTCCTGCGCCGGGTGCGCGAGCTCGGGTTCCGCGACCTCGGCGGCCTCGTGTTCGACCAGCACCGCTTCGGACGCCCGGACGACGAGCTCGTGCGCGGCAAGCTCGCCGCGCTGGCCGGGATCGACGCCGAGCTGCGGGCGCTCCAGGCCGCGCTCGACGACGCGCGGCCCATCACCGAGCTTCGCGAGCCCGGCATCGCCGCATGTGCGCGCTGCGGGGCGCTGCACGGGACCGACGCGCGCTTCTGCCCGTCGTGCGGCTCGCCGCTGCGCGGCCCGCGGGCGATGGCGGGCGTGGGCGAGAGCGTCAGCGTGGGCGTCGGCGAGATCGGCGCCCTGAGCCCCGCCCCGGCGAGCCCGGCCGATGCCCCCGCCGCGACGCCGTTCGCCCAGCGCCTGACCTCCTACGCGACGGCCAGCGGACCCGAGGCGGCGGCCGACCGGCCCGCCCCCGACGAGCTCCCGGCCCAGTCGAGCGAGGCCGACGCGGCAAGGGCCGAAGCGGAGGCGAACGCCGCGTCCCGGGCGAGCGCCGCTGAGCAGCCCACCACCGTCACCCCGCCGCCCGGCGGCGAGCGCCCGGCGCCGTGACCGTCGACCCCGCGGGCCGGGGGATCGCCGGCACGATGTCGTGCCCGCGCTGCGCCGCTCCCGTCGGACCCGATCAGGACTGGTGCCTGGCCTGCGGCGCGGCGGCCCGCACGCGCCTGGCTCCCACGCCGAACTGGCGCGCGCCGGTCGTCGCGCTGGCCGTCGTGGCGGCCCTGGCGTGCATCGCGCTCGTCGCCGCGTTCGTCGCCCTCACGAACGACTCCACGCCACCGGGCGCGACGACCGCGGCGCCGGCCGCGGCCACGACCGCCCCACCGGCCGCGACGACCGCGGTGCCTCCGGCAGCCACCACGGCGCCGCCGGCCACGACGACGACGCCCTAGGGCCCGAGGACGCCCGGCCAGCGCGGCGCCAGGCGCGCGATCGCGTCCTGCGCGAGCGGATGCACCGGGAGCGCGGGATCGGGAGCGGGCGCCTGCGGCACCCCGGCAACCTCCAGGGTGGCGATGACGCCGCGCGCAAGCGCCTCGAGCTCGTAGCCGCCCTCGAGGACGATACCGACCGGCACGTCGAGCGCGTCGGCGAGGCGCCGGACGCTGCCGGCCATTGCCGAGAAGCCCGCGTCCGTGACCTCGCAGTCGGCGAGCGGGTCGTCGCGGTGGGCGTCATAGCCGGCGGAGACGAGGACGAGCCGCGGCTCGTAGGTCCGGGCCACGGGAACGACGACGTGCTCGACCAGCGAGCAGAACACGGCATCGCCGGAGCCCCCGGGCACCGGCAGGTTCACGGTGTAGCCCTCCCCCGCGCCCGAGCCGGTGTCCGACGCCGGGCCCGTGCCCGGATACAGCGGCGACTCGTGGATCGAGGCGAACAGCACCTCGTCGGTCGCGTGGAAGATGTCGTTCGTGCCGTTGCCGTGATGCACGTCCCAGTCCAGGACGAGCACCTTCCCGGCGCCGTGGGCGTCCAGCGCGTGGCGAGCGGCGATCGCGACGTTGTTGAGCAGGCAGAACCCCATCGCGCGGGCAGGCTCGGCGTGGTGGCCAGGTGGGCGGTGCAGCGACGCCCCGGCCCGCGCCTGGGCGCCGAGGAGGACGTCGACCAGCGCGACGGCCCCGCCCGCCGCGTGCAGCGCGGCCTCCCACGAGCCCGGCGACGCGACGGTGTCGACGTCGAGCATCCCGCCGCCCGCGGCGCAGAAGGCCTCGATCCGCCGCGTGTACTCCGGCGGATGCACGCGGTGCACCTGGTCCGCGGCCGCCGCCGGCGACTCGCGCACGTCCCAGCCCAGCCAGCCGCGCGCCTCGAGCGCCTCGGTGACCGCGACGATCCTGGCCGGGCGCTCCGGGTGGGGTTCCGTGTCATGCGCCAGCGACGACGGATGGCGGAAGAGGACGGGCCGCGGCATCCGGATACGGTACCCGCGCATGGTCGACCCCCCGCGCATCGACGCAGATGTCGCCGTCGTAGGCGCGGGGGCGGCAGGCCTCTACGCCGCGCTGACCGCCGCGCGCTCCGGCGCGCGGGTGGCGCTCGTCTCGGCCACGCCGCTCGCGCAGACGGCCAGCTACTGGGCGCAAGGCGGCCTTGCCGGGGCGCTCGCCGTCGACGACTCCCCGGACCTGCACCGCGAGGACACGGAGGTCGCCGGTCGCGGGCTCGTGCGCCCGTCGGCCGCCACGGTCCTGTGTCGCCAGGCCCCGCGCACGGTGCGCGACCTCGAGCACCTGGGGGTGCGCTTCGACGCCGACCGCCATGGCAACCTCGCGCTTGGACTCGAGGGGGGGCACTCGCGGCGGCGCGTCGTCCACGCCGGCGGCAGCGCGACGGGCCGACGGGTGGTGCGCGAGCTGTCCGCGCTGGTCGTCGAGATGCCCGGGGTCACCGTCGTCGAGCGCGCCCGTGCGGCGGCGCTGTGGACCGTGGACGGGCGGTGCGTCGGCGCGGTGTGCGAGGACGGGCGAGTCGTGCGCGCCCGCGCCGTCATCCTCGCCACGGGAGGCTCGGCGGCGCTGTGGTCGCGGACGACGAACCCGCCCGGCTCGCTGGGCATCGGGCTCTCGCTCGCACGCGATGCCGGCGCCGCGCTGGCGGACCTGGAGTTCATGCAGTTCCACCCCACCGCGGTCACCGGCATCCGCGGGCGCGAGGGCTTCCTGATCACCGAGGCCATCCGCGGCGAGGGCGCGACGCTGCATGACGCCGCGGGCGAGCGCTTCGTCGAGGAGCTCGCGCCGCGCGACGAGGTCGCCCGCGCGATCTGGGCGAAGATGACCGAGGAGGGCGCGCCGTCGGTCTCGCTGGACATGCGCGCGATCGACCCGGCGCTGTTCCCCAACGTCGTCGGTGCGCTGCGCGAGGCCGGGCTGGATCCCGAGCGCGAGATGATCCCGGTCGCGCCCGCGGCGCACTACGGGATGGGCGGCATCGTCGCCGACCTCGATGGCGCGAGCACCGTGCCCGGGCTCTACGCGGTCGGCGAGTCGGCGTGCACGGGCCTGCACGGCGCCAACCGGCTGGCCTCCAACTCGCTGAGCGAGTGCTTCGTCTTCGGCGCGCGCGCCGCCACGGCGGCGTTGGCGGAGCCGCTCGTCGCCGACGCCGGCGACCCGCCGGCCGCCGAGCCGATCGTGCCTCCGACGCGGGAGACGCAACGTGCGCTGTGGCGCGATGCCGGGCTCGTGCGCATCCGGGAGGGCCTCGAGCGGCTGCTTGCCGACGAGCATCCGCTCGCGCGGCTGATCGGCGCGCACGCCCTCCTGCGCGAGGAGAGCCGCGGCGCGCACAGCCGCGAGGACTTCCCTGCGACGGACGCCGCGCTGGAGCGCCACCACACGGTCACGCCGGGCGATTCCGAGCGCCCCGAGTTCGAGCCTTGGGCCTGATGCGGCGGCGCCTCGGCAGGGTCGCGTTTCCTTAACGCGAACTCAACATTCACAACGTTCTTGCCTTCACATCAGCGCCGCATACTCGCGGGCGCCGGGGAGCAGCCATGGGAAGGAAGGCAAGGGTAGCCGCATGTACCAGGTCAGTCGGGCGATCTACCGGGAGCTGTGCCGCGACATCGTGGGGGGTCGTGAGGCACACGAGCACGTCCTGAGGGCATGCGAGGCGAACATCGAGCGCCTCGTCAACGACCGTCACTACTTCGCACGACCCGCCCGGACGCTGTTCCACGACGTCCGGCCCCACATCACGATGACGGCGCAGCCCCGCGCCTGGCAGGTGGTCCAGAACTACGTCGGCATCGCCCTCGAGCTCATCGAGCAGATGCCCCGCAACGGCTATGACGTCAACGGCAGGCCGCTGCAGTGCCGCGCCACCACGCGGCGCGGGACCGCGTGCCAGCGGGTTCCGCTGCACCACAACGGCTACTGCCCCTCGCATCAGCACCTCGCCGAGACCGAGGAGATCGAGGTCCGCGAGCCGCTCGCCGCATCGATGGCGGCCTAGCCAGGCCTAGCCTCTGAGCCCGGCACGCTCGCCGCCCGGCGGCGTGCCTCGATAGCGTCCAGCCATGCTCCTCGGGGTCGACGTCGGCGGGACGTTCACCGACGCGGTCCTCGTGGCCGGCGGCCGGCTGTACACCGCCAAGGCCCCGACGACGCCCGCCGACCAGTCGGTCGCCGTCCTCGCCGCCGTGCGCGCCGCCCTGCAGCAGGCCGGGGCCGAGCCTGCCGGCGTGCGCGGCTTCGCGCACGGCATGACGGTCGCGACCAACGCGCTCCTGGAGGGCCGCGGCGCCCGCACGGTGCTCGTCGCCACCGAGGGCTTCACCGACGTCGTCGAGCTCGGGCGCCAGGCCCGCGCCGACCTCTATCGCCTGTGCGCCGCGCACCCCGCGCCGCTCGTCCCGCCGCAACGGCGGGTCGCCGCCCCGGAGCGGATGTCGCCCGACGGCCCGCTGCGGGCCCTCGGCCCGGAGGGAGCCGCACAGGTCGCCCGCGCGGTGGCCGCCTGCGAGCCCGAAGCCGTGGCGGTCTGCCTGCTCCACAGCTACCGCCATCCCGAGCACGAGCTCGCGGTCGCCGACGCGCTGCGCGAGCACCTCGACGACGCGGTCCACGTCTCGCTCTCCCACGAGGTGGTGGGCACGTTCCGCGAGTACGAGCGCGCCGCCACGACGGAGGTCGACGCCGCGCTCTCGCCCCTGCTGGCCGCGTACCTGCGCCGGCTGCTCGAGCGGGCCGCGGAGGAGGGACTGCCCGAGCCGGCGATCATGCAGTCCAGCGGCGGGCTCGCCGACGCCGGCACCGCGGCCGCCCACGCGGCGTTCGCCGTCCTCAGCGGACCCGCAGGCGGGGCGGCCGCCGCGGCGCTGCTGGCCGATCGCTACGGCGAGCCCGACCTCCTGTGCTTCGACATGGGCGGCACGTCGTGCGACGTGTGCGTCGTGGAGGGCGGCGCGGTGCGCGAGACCGCCGGGCGCGAGGTCGGCGGGCGACCGCTCGCCCTGCCGATGGTCGACATCCACACCGTCGGCGCCGGGGGCGGCTCGATCGCCTGGCGCGATCCCGGCGGCGCGCTGCGAGTGGGGCCGCGCTCGGCGGGCGCCGAGCCCGGCCCGGCCTGCTACGGGCGCGGAGGGACCGAGCCCACCGTCACCGACGCCCATCTCGTCCTGGGCCGGCTCGACGCCGCCACGCCGCTCGCCGGCGGCGTCGCGCTCGACGCCCGGGCGGCCCACGACGCCGTGGCGGGGCTCGCCGGCGACCTGGGGCTCACGGTCGGCGCCTGCGCGGCGGGGATCGTTCGCGTGGCCGATGCCGAGATGGTCCGGGCCCTGCGCGTGATGACCGTCGAGCGCGGCGTCGACCCGCGGCGCTTCGCGCTGCTGGCCTTCGGCGGCGCTGGGCCGCTGCACGCCGCCGCGATCGCCGAGGAGCTGGGGATGTCGCGGATCCTCGTGCCCCGGGCGTCGGGGGTGCTGAGCGCCCTGGGACTTGCCGCGGCAGACCGCCGCCGCGATCGCGCCCACACGGTGCTGCTCCACGGCGACGCCCTCACGGCACCGGCGCTCTCCGCGGGCGCAGGCCCGGGCGCGGTCGCCTACGACGTGCGCTACCGCGGCCAGTCCCACGAGCTGACGGTCCGTGGCACCGGGCCGGAGCCGGCGGCCGTGCGCGAGGCGTTCGAGGCCGCCCACGAGGAGCGCTACGGCTACCGCGACCCCACCGGCGACATCGAGGTCGTCACGATCCGCGTCAGCGAGGTCGAGCCCGGCCCGCTGGTCGAGTTCGCGGCGCCGTCCACCGGCGCGGGGTGGCTGGAGGGACCAGCCGTCGTCGCGCTCCCCGAGGCGACGCTCGTCGTGCCGGAGGGATGGTCCGGTGAGGCCGACGCCACCGGGACGATCGTCTTGGAGCGCGCTGCGTGAGCGGCCTCGACGCGATCGCGCTGCAGGTCGTCACCGGAGCGCTGCGCGCCACGTGCGAGGAGATGGGCGCGGTGCTCGTGCGCTCCGCGCACTCGGCCAACATCAAGGAGCGCCGCGACTGCTCCACCGCCCTCTTCGACCCGGCCGGCGAGATGGTCATGCAGGCGGAGCACATCCCGGTCCACCTGGGCGCGATGCCCGCCGCGGTGGCCGCGGTCGTCGATCGCTCCCACGCCCCGGGCGTCTCGTGGGTCCTCAACGATCCCTACGCGGGCGGGACCCACCTGCCCGACATCACCGTGGTCACCCCGGTGATCGCCGCCGGCGAACTGCTCGGCTTCGCGGCCTGCCGCGCCCACCACGCCGATGTCGGCGGTCGCGTTCCGGGGTCGATGCCCGCCGACTCCACGCGGTTGGATGAGGAGGGCGTCGTCATCGCGCCCCGCGTGCTCGACAACGCGGCGATCGCGGAGCTGACCGCGGCGATGCGCCAGCCCGCCCAGCGTCGCGCCGACCTGCGCGCGCAGCTCGCGGCCAACCGCGCGGGCGCCCTGCGGCTCGGCGAGCTGGCCGCGCGGATCGGGACCGGCGCGCTGCGCGAGGCGACCGCGGCGGTGCTCGACTACGCCGAGCGCCGAACGCGCGCCTGCCTCGCGGCGCTGCCGGACGGGACCCGCCGCGCCGCCGACGTGCTCGAGGCGGCCGAGGGCGACATCGAGCTGCGCGTCGCCGCCACCGTCCGCGGCGAGGAGCTCCTGCTGGACTTCACGGGGAGCGCCGCCCAGCACGCCGGCAACCTCAACTGCCCGATCGCGGTGACCCGTTCGGCGTGCCTGTTCGCCGTGCGGGTCCTCACCGACCCCGACATCCCGCCCAGCGCCGGAGCGCACCGGCCGATCACCGTCGTCGCCCCGGAGGGGTCGCTGCTGAACGCGCGCGCGCCGGCCGCGGTCGCGGGGGGCAACGTCGAGACGTCCTCGCGCGTGGCCGATCTCGTCCTGCGCGCGTTCGGGCGCGCCCTGGGCCAGGGGACCATGAACAACCTGACGCTCGGCAACGACGACTTCACCTACTACGAGACGGTCGGCGGCGGCCAGGGCGCCTGCCCCGACGCCGACGGGCCGTCGGGCGTGCACGTCGCGATGAGCAACACGCTCAACACGCCCGTCGAGGCGCTCGAGCTCGAGTTCCCGCTGCGGGTGACGCGGTACGCGCTGCGCCGCGGCTCGGGCGGGACGGGGCGCTTTCGCGGCGGCGACGGCGTCGTCCGCGAGGTGGAGGCGCTGGCGCCGATGACGTTCTCCCTCATCACCGAGCGTCGCCGCCACGCGCCGCCGGGTGCCGAGGGCGGCGGCGACGGCGCCCGCGGGCGCAACCTGCTCGACGGCGCGGAGCTCGGTCCCAAGGCGACTGGGAGGCTCGAGCCCGGCGCCCGGCTGCGGCTCGAGACCCCCGGCGGGGGCGGGCACGGCAGCCCCTAAGGGTCTGTCTCGGCTGGGGTGCCCGGTCGGGGTGGTCGAGCCGTGGATGACGAGCGTCGCACGGTCCGTGAAGGCGCACCGGTGGTGCGTCGAGCGGGCCGGGTGGCGCTCGTCGCCGCGGATCGGCCGCACCGGCCGCGCAGACCAACCGAGATAGGCCCTAAGCCTGGATCCACGCTAAGGGGTCCGGGACGGCGGGGTAAGGGGTGGGCGCACCCAAACGGGTGCGAACGCCCGATGTGCGGACGGGCGGCGCAGCCCACCATGGCATCCGTGATCAACGCGACGTCCCAAGGAGACTTGCCATGCATTCCGACCTCTCTCGCCACCTCGCCGCCGCGCGCAGCGACGATGCCCGCCGACAGGCGCTCCGCGCCCGCCGCCGCCGCCCCACCGCCCTCACCGCCTTCCGGCGATACTGGGGCGGTGGCGACCCGTGTGACGAGCAGTCGGCTGATCGGCCGCGAGCCCGAGCTCGCGGAGCTCGAAGCCGCGCTCGCGGACGCGGGCGCGCAGCGCCCCTCGCTCGCCTTCGTGGCGGGTGAGTCGGGCGTCGGCAAGTCGCGCCTGCTGGCCGAGCTGGAGCGTCGCGCCCGCCAGGCGGGCGCCCGGGTGATCGGCGGCGACTGCGTCGAGCTCGGCGACGGCGAGCTGCCGTACGCGCCGATCGTCGCAGCCCTGCGCCCCCTCGCGCGGGCGGGCGATCCGGTGCTCGACGAGCTCGGCCCCGCCGGCCGCGCCGAGCTCGCCCGCCTGCTCCCCGAGCTCGGAGCGCCGGCGTCCGACACGCTCGACGACCGCTCGGGCTCCGCGCAGGCACGCCTCTTCGAGGCCCTGCTCGGCCTGCTGGACCGGCTCGGGCGCGACGTCCCGGTGGTCCTCTCGATCGAGGACATCCACTGGGCCGACAGCTCCACGCGGGCCTTCGTCGCCTTCCTGGCGCGCTCCCTGTGCCGCGAACGCGTGCTCGTCGTGGCGACCTACCGGCCCGACGAGCTGCACCGCCGCCATCCCCTGCGCCCGCTCCTGGCCGAGCTCGAGCGCGGCGCCCGCGCTCGGCGGATCGAGCTGCCCGCGCTCACCCGCCCGGAGCTGACCGCCGCACTGGACGACATCCTGGGCGCCGCGGCCGACGCGGCGCTCGTGGAGCGCCTGTGGGCCCGCAGCGAGGGCAACCCGCTGTTCGCCGAGGAGCTGCTGGCTGCGGGCCTCGACGGGCGCGGCGACCTGCCGCCCACCCTGCGCGACGCGCTGATGGTGCGCATCGAACGCCTGTCGGACACCGCGCAGGAGCTGCTCCGGCTGCTCGCCGCCGGTCAGCGCCTGGACCACGCGCTGCTCGCCGAGGTCAGCGGGCTCGACGCGCGGGCCCTGCGCGAGGCGCTGCGCGAGGCGGTGTCCGGGCACATCCTCGTCGCCGACGCGGAGGACCGCTATGCCTTCCGGCACGCGCTGCTGCGCGAGGTGCTCCACGACGACCTCCTGCCCGGGGAGCACGCCGAGCTGCATCTCGCACTCGCGCGGGCGCTCGAGAAGCGCGCAGGGCACGACGGAGCAGGCGCCCACCTCGCCGCGGGCATCGCCCACCACTACTTCGCCGCCGGTGATCAGCCGGCCGCGTTCGCGGCCTCGTCCCGAGCCGCGGCAGCCGCCGAGCACGTGCAGGCCCACGGCGAGGCGGCGGCGCTCTGGGAGCGCTGCCTCGCGCTGTGGGAGCGCGTGCCCGACCCCGAGGCGCTGGCCGGAGCCGACCGCGTCGAGGTGCTGGTCCGCGCCGCGGCCGCCCACGACCTGCGGGGCAACGCGGCGCGCGTCGAGGTCCTCCTCCGCGAGGCGCTGAGCCGCGTGGTCGCCGGCACGGATCCCCACCGGACGGCGTTCCTGCTGGCGCGCATGGCGCGTGCGCAGCACAGCCTCGGACGCGACGAGGAGGCGATGCAGACGGGCGAGCGCGGGCTGGCCCTGCTGCCTGCCGGCGACGTGAGCCGCGAGCGAGCCCAGCTGCTGGCCTGGCGCGCGAAGGTGCTCATGCTCCAGTCGCGCTACAGCGAAGCCATCCCCGCCGCCCACGACGCCGTCGCGGTCGCCCGCGCCGCCGGGACCGCCGCGGAGGAGAGCCGGGCGCTCAACGCCGCCGGCGTGTCGCTCATGGCCATCGGCGAGCGCGAAGCGGGAAGGGCGATGCTCGTCGAAGCGCTCGAGCTGGCTCGTGCGGGCGGGGGCGTGCACGAGCTCGAGAGCGCCCACATCAACCTCGCCGACTCCCTTCACCTTGCGGGACAGTCGGCCGAGGCGCTGGAGATCGCCGGGGCCGGCTGGGACGAGCTGGCGGCCCGGGAACGCGTCTGCGACTGGCTGGTGCTCCTCCGCGCCGAGATCGCGATCGACATCGGTCGCTGGGATGAGGCGCACAGGACGCTGCCCGCCCCGGAGACGCGCTTTGTCGGGTCGACGCGCACGAACGTCGAGCTGCGCCGGGGCGAGCTTGCCCTCCTGGAGGGCGATGACGCGAGCGCCCGCGCGCATCTGGACATGGCGCGCGAGAGCGCCCGCGACTCCACCGAGCCGCAGGTCCACGGGCCGCTGGGCGCCCTCACCGCCGAGCTGGAGCGCCGCGCCGGCGACCTGGACGCCGCCCGCGCGGCGATCCTTGCGTCGTTCGAGCGCCTCGACCTGCGCGGCGAGGACCTGATGCGCATCGCCAGGGTCGCCGCGACCGGCGCTGCGGTGGAGGCCGACGCCGCACAGCGCGCCCGTGATCTCGGCGACGACCAGGCCGAGGCCGAGGCCATCGCCCGCGCCGAGGGCATGGTCCGCCGCGTCCGCGAGTCGGCCGTCGGCGAGCGACCCGTCGAACGCGCCCAGCTGGCGCGCGCCGAGGCGGAGCTCGCCCGCGCACACGGCGAGGACGACCCGCGACGCTGGGCCGCGACCGCGTTGGCCTGGGAGGCCGCCGGGCGCCCCTACTTCGCTGCGGCGGCCCGCGGCAGCGAGGCCGAGGCGCTGGTCGCCGCCGGCGACCGCGACGCCGCGGCCGCTCGCGCC
>JAOPZW010000091.1 GCA_025963905.1 Solirubrobacterales bacterium
GCCGCCGCCGGTGTGGGCGTCCTGGGCGCCGTCTTCGGCGCCGGCTGCGACGGCGAGCTCACCCCAGCCGAGGTGCTCGACCGCCTGCGGGAGGTCGACGCCGCCGGGGGCGCCCTGGGCGACAGCACGCTGGACGAGCCAACGCTCGAGCAGCTCGCCCGCGCGGTGCGCGCGGTCCCGACCGAGGCCAGCGCGATGGCGCTGCGGTGCGCCATGGGCGAGGTGGGCGTGACGGCCATCCGCGGCGGCCGGCGCACGGTGCGGCTGACGCCCGAGGGCGGCCGCGTGTCCTTCTTCGACCCGGCGACAGCCATCGCGTCGGCTGCACGGCTCGCACGCGCGGTGCAGGCCGCGGCCGGCATGGCCGAGGCCGACGAGCTCCTGGCCGGCATGGGCATCAGGACCGAGCTCGCCTACGAGCGCGACGCCGCCGCCGCCGCCAGGTCCGGCGCCGGCTGAGCCTGAGGCACCGGACGGCCAACCGGCGCCCCGCCCCAGCGGACGCGGATAGCGTGGCGGCGCTCAGGATCCCAGCGGGAGGCATCGCGTCGTGCACATCAGGGTGGCCGCGCTCGTCGCGGCGCTGTTCCTCGTCGTCCTCACCCCGGGCGCGGCGCGCGCACAGGTACAGCCGTATGGCACCGGCGACTTCGGCGGGTTCCACGACGTGCTGCCACCCGGCACCAACGGCCTCGCGAACGGGCCCCAGCTGGCCGTGTTCCTCGCCTTCGGCCAGCGCCCCGGCCACAACGCCGATCAGCTGGGCATGTACCGCGACCTGATGTACGCAACGCCCGGGCTCCAGGCACAGGACATCCCGAAGTACTTCAAGGACTCGACGTTCGGCGTGCAGGACGCGGACATCGCCAGCACGATCTCGCCGCGCAGCGACGTGACGATCATCCGCGACCGCCGGTACGGCGTCCCGCACATCTACGGCACCACGCGCGACGGCGCGATGTTCGGCACGGGGTATGCCGCCGCGCAGGACCGCCTGTTCTTCATCGACGTGCTGCGCCACCTCGGCCGGGCGCAACTGGCGTCGTTCGCCGGTGGCGCCGCCGGCAACCGGGCCTTCGACGAGAGCCAGTGGGCGATCGCGCCCTACACCGAGCAGGACCTGCAGCAGCAGGTCAACGCGTTCCCGCGCTTGGGCGCCGAGGGTGTCCAGCTGCGCCACGACATCGACGAGTACGTCGCGGGGATCAACCAGTACATCTCTGAGGCGAAGCTCGACCCGACGAAGATGCCCGGCGAGTACGCGGCGATCGACAAGCCCCTCGGGCCCGACCCCTGGAAGGTCACCGACATCGTGGCGACCGCCTCGCTCGTCGGCGGCATCTTCGGCATGGGCGGCGGTCGAGAGCTGGCCGAAGTCCGACTGCTGCGGGCCTTCTCCCAGCGGTTCGGCCCGACGACGGGCCGCACGCTGTGGCGGCAGTTCGCGGCATTCGACGATCCCGACGCGCCGACCACCGTGAAGGGCAAGCGGTTCCCCTACCAGGTCGAGCCCCAGCGCCGCGCCCCCGGCGCGGAGGTCCTCTACGACCCCGGCTCCTTCGAGGCGTCGAAGATCGTCGCCGGCGGACAGGCCGCTCCCGGTGGCCGCCGCCCGATCCTGGCGGCGGGCGGCCTGCGCGCCACGCGCGGGCGCGACGGGCTGATCGCGCTGCCCAAGGCGAACTCCAACGCGCTGGTCGTTTCCGCAGCCAAGTCTGTTGACGGCCATCCGCTCGCCGTGTTCGGGCCCCAGACGGGCTATTTCGCGCCGCAGATCCTCATGGAGGAGGACGTCCATGCACCGACGATCGACGCCCGCGGGGCGGCCTTCCCCGGCATCAACATGTGGGTGCAGCTGGGCCACGGGCGTGATTACGCCTGGAGCGCCACGTCGGCGGGGCAGGACATCGTCGACAGCTTCGCCGTGCCGCTGTGCGAGCCCGACGGCTCCCAGCCGACCAAGGCCTCGACGCACTACCTGTTCCGCGGTGAGTGCCTGCCGATCGAGGTGCTCGAGCGCCGCAACAGCTGGTCGCCGACGCTCGCCGACTCGACCCCGGCGGGCTCGGAGACGCTGCGCGCCGAGCGGACGAAGCTCGGCATCGTCGTCGGGCGCGCGACCTACAAGGGCAAGCCGATCCTCTACACCCAGCTGCGCTCGACCTACCGCCACGAGGTCGACTCGGCCCCCGGCTTCTCCGACTTCAACGACCCCGACAAGATGCGCAACGCCGCCGACTTCCAGCACGCCGCGGCGAAGATCGGCTACACGTTCAACTGGCTGTACGTCGACGACAAGGACGTCGCCTACTTCAACTCGGGCAACAACCCGGTGCGCGCAGACGGCACCACGGGGCAGCTGCCGATGGCGTCCACCAAGGAGTGGAAGGGCTTCGACCCGGCCACGAACCTGGCCGACTACACGCCGTTCGACCAGCATCCCCAGGTCATCGACCAGGACGTCATCACGAGCTGGAACAACCGCCAGGCCCCGGGATTCGCGGGCGCCGACTCCAACCTGTTCAGCTCGGTCTACCGCTCGCAGATGCTCGACGGCCAGATCGACGAGCGCCTGCTGCACGGGCACAAGCTGACCCTCGCGGGCCTCATCGACGCGATGGAGCAGGCCGGCACCACCGACCTGCGCGGCATGATCGACCTGCCGCTGGCGTTGCGGGTGATCGGGACCCCGAAGGACGCCGTGCTGCGCGACGCCGTGGCGAAGCTGCGAGCGTGGGTGCTCAGCGGCGCGCACCGGGTGGACCGCAACCGCGACGGCCGCTACGACCACGCCGAGGCGGTGGCGCTCATGGACGCCTGGTGGCCGGGCCTCATCGACGCGGTCTTCCAGCGCACCATGGGCAACGAGCTCCTGACGACGCTGAAGGACACCTACGAGACCGACAACCAGCCCAACAACCACGGCGACCACCTCGGCTCGGCCTACCAGGAGGGCTTCTATGGCTACGTCGCCAAGGACCTGCGCGGGCTGCTGCACCGCAAGCAGCGCCAGCCCTACGCGCGCGCGTTCTGCGGGCAGGGCCGGCTCGCGTCGTGCCGGCGCGCGCTGCTGGCCTCGCTGCGCTCGGCGCTCGCGGTCCCGGACTCGCGGATGTACCGCGGCGACGAAGCGTGCAAGGCCGCCGGGCGCGACGGCCAGCAGGCCTGCTACGACGCCGTGCGATTCCGCCCTCTGGGCGGCCTGACGCAGCCGCTGATCCCCTGGATCAACCGGCCCACGTACCAGCAGGCCGTCGAGGTGCAGGGGCACCGCCCCCGCTAGCCGAAGACCGGGGAGTGCCCTGGGTCGAGACGACATCCCCGCATTTCGCCGCGCGCCACGAGCTCGCCGACGAGGACGACGTCGTCGGGGTGCTCGAGCAGCTCGAGGCCACGCGCGAGCGTCTCGTGGAGCTCTTCCCGCAGGTCCCGGACGAGGTGGCGATCGTGGTCCACGGCTCCGACGCGGCGCTGACCGTCGCCCAGCCCTACCTTCCGGTCCTGCGACGCCTGACTGCGCCGGCGGCCCGGCGATATCTCGTCGGCTGGTTCGGGCGGGACACGGTGCATGTCCTCGCCCCGCGGGTGCTGCAGGCCCGCGCCTCGAACGTCCCGGGCTCTCGCGAGATGAACCTGCTCGCCCCGTCCGCGCTCTACACGCAGCTCGTCGTGGGCGCGAGCAACCGCCGGCTGCCACCGCCCTTCCGCCCGCCGAGCCTCGCGCGCTACCTGCGCTGGGCTTGGCTGGCCGCGGGCGCCGGACAGCACTTCTCCGGCCAGACCGCGTACGCGCGCCCGGCGATCGCCCGGCGGTTGCGCGAGGGCCCCGAGCCGAGCTTCCCGCCCGGCCTGCGCGACGCCCAGCTGCTGGGCGGCACCGTGCTCGACCTCCTCGCCCGCGAGGAGGGCGACGCGGCCTGTGCCGCGCTGGCCTCCGAGCTGCCGCCGGGCGGCACGCGCCAGGCCCTCGAGAGCGCCTTCCACGGCCGCTCGATCGTGCACACCGAGGGGACGTGGCGCGCACACCTCGCGCGCATCGCCGGCCGGCGTTAGAGGCCCGCTCGATCTCTCGCGTGCCAGGCCGCCAGCGCAGCGCGCTCCTTGCCGGGGTCCAGCCCGGGCGGATCGCGGTCCGGGCGCAGCGGCGCGCGCCGCCCGATCGCCACCAGCCACCCCCAGGTGTCGCGGACGGTCTCGTCGAGGGGGCGGCAGCGCAGGCCGGCCGCGTGCGCCCGCTCGACGTTCGAGGCGTGCAGCCCCTGATACTCGTGATCCGGCGGAAGCCAGATGGGCATCTCCGACCATGGCTCGATGCCCGCGTCCTGGACGAAGCCGGGGTCCGCCCAGGTGAGCACGGCGTTGGATGAAGTCGCGGAGCCACAGGCCTCGAGCAGGCCGCCCATCGTCGCGTGACCTGACCGGCTGACGACGTTGAACGGTCCGGCGAGCCCGTCGCCCGCCGCGTCCAGGAGCCAGCGCGCGAGGTCGCGGGCGTCGATGTACTGCAGCGGACGGTCCGGTGGTCCGGGCGCGAGCACCTCCCCGCCACGGTCCATCCGCAGCAACCACCACGGCAGCCGCCCGATGTCCTCGTGGGGCCCGAGGATCGTGCCGGCGCGAGCCAGCAGCGCGCGATCGCCGAACGCCGCCGTGACGCCCAGCTCCGCGCCCCGCTTCATCGTTGCGTAGTCGCCGTCGCCGGCGTCCGGCGACGCATCGACCGTCTTCGCGGACTCGTCTCCATCGACCGGTGGCGGCGGCGCGTACACCGACTCGCTCGAGACGTAGAGGTACCGCTGCGCGCGGTCGGCGAGCACGGCGGCACTGTCACGCGCCGCCCGAGGTGCGCCCGACCACGTGTCCACGACGGCGTCCCACTCGCGCTGCCCGAGCTGATCGACGTCGCCCGCCTGAAGGCGATCGCCGAGCAGGCGCTCGACGTTGGGGTCGCTCCACGATGCCCGGCCGCGGTTGAACGTCGTCACCGCCCAGCCGCGGCGCAGTCCGTCCTCCACCACCGCGCGGCCGACGAACGACGACCCGCCCAACACGAGCAATCGCATCTCGGGCTAGCCGAGGATCTCGACGCCGATCCAGGCGATGATCGCCACGAGCGCCACCGAGGCCAGCAGCCACGCGGCCAGCCGGCCGGGGCGCACGATGGCGTCGCGCTCCGACCCGCCGAGCAGGTCTGCCTGCATGAGCGTCTCGCGCGCGGTGGACGCGCCCGAGGCCGGCACGAGCACGTCGCGCGGCCCGGCCGCCAGCATGTCGGGCACGTCGAAGCCGCGGCTGCGCTTCAGCATGCTGGGCACCCCCTCCTCCAGCAGGACGCCCTGGATGAGCTCCGCCTCGGCCTGATGGCGCCCGACGGCAACGCGGACGAGCTCGCCCTCGGTGTACTGCGGCTTGATCTTGCGGGCGCGCTCGTGCGACGCGGTCACGGGCACGTCGACGCCCGTCCGTCCCGCGTAGGTCAGGGGCATCCCGCATTCGGGGCAGAAGCGCTCCTCGAGCGGGTAGGTCGCCGCGCAGCTGGGGCAGATGAGCGGCTCGCGGGCGCGCTCAGCCATCGCCGCCGACCTGGACGTCCACGTCGGTGATGCGGCCGTCGTCGATCCGGAAGCTGCGGATCTCGGGCTCCTCGTCCGCCGCCAGGCCGACGATCAGCCACTCCACGCCGGGCCAGCCGGCGGCGAAGTTCAGGTCCGTCTGCGACGGGTAGGGCTGCGAACGCGTGTGGGAATGGTAGATCCCGCCCAGCTCGTGCCCCGCGTCCTCGATCTCCGTGAGGCGCTGGTGCAGCTCCACGCCGTCGACCTCGAAGCGGAACGGGCTCGCCGCGACGTTCTGCGCCTCGTGGACGGCGACCGCGCGGCCATCGTCGGTCGCGATCATCCCGCAACACTCGTTGGGGAAGTCGCGCCGGGCGTGGGCCACGATGCGGTCCAGCAGGGCGCGGGCGATCACCATCGCCCCTCACCTTAGCGGGGCGCGGGAGGCGCCCCGGGACGGCGATCGGCCGTCGCTGCTACTCGGTCTTGAGCGCGGGGCGCTCTTCCTCTTCCGGCTCGTTCTCGCCGGTCAGCGATTCCTTGAACTCGCGCATTCCCTTGCCGACGGAGCGCCCCACCTCGGGCAGCTTCTTCGGGCCGAGCACGATGAGAGCGATCACCAGGACGATGATCAGCTCCATGGGGCCGATGTTGGGCATGGTCTCTTTCCTGGAGGGTGGTTGGCGCGGGAAAGCCGGGTGGATCCGTCACGTTCACCGTACCGCGTGGCGCAACCCCGCAGCGCCGATGCGGACCGCTACCACCAGACCGTCGAGTCGAGGTTGGCCACCTCGTCGACGGGCAGCGTGTAGATGCCGCTGGAGAGGTACTTCCAGCCGTCGTCGCAGACGATGAAGACGACGTTGCCTTCGTCCATCTCGCCGGCGATGCGGACGGCGATCGACGCGATCGCGCCGGACGAGACGCCGGCGAACAGGCCCTCCTCGTCGAGGAGCCGGCGCGTCCAGATGACGGCGTCCCGGTTGGTCACGAAGATCTTGCGATCGAGGAGGCTCAGGTCGATGATCGGCGGGATGAACCCGTCGTCGAGCGAGCGCAGCCCCTGGACGGGGTCGCCCTGCATCGGCTCGGCCGCGACGATCTTCACCTGATCGCCGAGCTGCTCCTTGAAGCGCCGGGCGTTGCCCATGAGGGTGCCGCCGGTGCCCAGACCGGCGACGAAGGCGTCGATGTTGCCGTCGAGCTCCTCGAGGATCTCGACCGCGGTGCCCTCGTAGTGCGCGCGCGGATTGGCCTCGTTGCCGTACTGGTAGGGCATGTAATACGAGGCGTCGGCGGCGGCCATGTCGAGGGCCATCGCGACCGCGCCGTTGGAGCCCTGGTCGCCGGGCGAGTACACGATCTCGGCGCCGTACATCTTCAGCAGCTGGGTGCGCTCGGGCGTGACGTTGTCGGGCATCACGACCTTCAGGCGATAGCCCTTGCGCGCGCAGATCATCGCCAGCGAGATGCCGGTGTTGCCGCTGGTCGGCTCGAGGATCGTCTGGCCGGGCCGGATCAGGCCCTTCTCCTCGGCGGCCTCGATCATCGCCCGGGCGACGCGGTCCTTGATCGAGCCGGTCGGGTTCTGCGACTCGAGCTTGGCCCAGATGCGCACGCCGGGCTTGGGCGAGAGCCGCTTGAGCTCCACGAGCGGGGTGTTGCCGATCGCCTGCACCAGATCGCCGTAGCGACCGCCGCAGGGCTTGTTCGCGAGCGGGGGAAGCGCCATTACTTCAGGAAGTGTAGCGACCCCATCTACCCGGTCGCGGCCTGCGCGAAGGCCTCGAACGCGTCGACGTAGCGCTGCAGGTCGGCGTCGGCCATCGCGACCGAGAGCGTCCACTGCTCGTCCACGCCCGGGGTCATGAAGATCCCGTGGTTCATGTGGTACAGCCACGCGAGCTCGGAGAGCTCCGCGTCGACCTTCGTGGCGTAGTCCCGGTACTCGTACAGGCGCTCCGGCGCGAAGACCACGCAGCCCTTCGCCCCCAGACCCATGGTGTGGCACGGCAGGCCGTGGCGCTCGATGATGTCGTCGAGGCCGGCCAGCAGCCGGTGGTTCATGGCCTCGAACCGCGCGTAGGCCTCCTCGGTGAGGACGTCCAGCAGCGCCGCCTCCGCGGCGGCCATGACGAGGGGATTGCCGTTGAAGGTGCCGACCTGGCGGACTGCTCCGGTCGTCACCAGCTGGGCCAGCGACTCGGTCATCCCGATCGCGCCGCCGGGATAGCCGCCGCATATCGCCTTGGCCAGGCAGACCATGTCCGGCGTGACGCCGTAGCGCGCGGTCGCGCCGCCCGGGCCGATCGTGCAGCCGGTCTTGACCTCGTCGAAGATGAGCTGCACGCCATGGGCGGCGGTGAGCTCGCGGACGCGCTCGAGGTAGCCCGGGTTGGGCGGGATGACGGTGATGTTCATCATCGCGGGCTCGAGGATGAGCCCGGCGACCCGCTCGCCGATGTCACCCAGCACGCGCTCGAGCACGTCGGCGTCGTTGAAGGGGATCGCGAGGGTCAGCTCGGTCAGCGCGCGCGGATGGCCGCCGCCGAAGGGCACGCTGCCGGGCACGCCGCGCTCCCCAAGCTGGTCCAGCGCCGGCCGCACGGAGACCATGACGGTGTCGTGGTGGCCGTGGTAGGAGCCCTCGATCTTGAGGATGACGTCGCGCCCGGTGGCCCCGCGCGCCAGATGCACCGCGTCCATGGTCGACTCGGTGCCCGAGTTCGTGAAGCGCCACTGCGGCAGCCCATAGCGGCGGCGCAACTCCTCCGCCACGCGGATCGAGCCCTCGGTAGGCGCGGCGAAATGGCTGCCGCGGCGGGCGCGCGCCTCCACCGCCGCAACGATCGCCGGGTGCGCGTGGCCGACGCACATGACGCCGAAGCCGTTGTGGAAATCGGCGTACTCGTTGCCGTCGACGTCCCACACGCGCGCGCCCTCGCCGTGCGAGAGGTAGATGGGACGGGGATCGGCGGCCTGGAAGGAGCTCGGCACCCCGCGGGGCATGACCCCCACGGCACGCTCGTACAGCGCCTGCGATCCGGTGGTGCGGTGCAGGAGCGAGCCGCGCTCACGCTCGGTCAGCTCGAGGATGCGCCCGCGGTCGATCGCCTGCCTGAGGGTGGCCATGGGGCGAGCGTACGCCCGCCCCCGGTCGCACTCAACCGGGCACAGGCTCAGCGGCTGCCGCCCGCCATGGCGGGCAGGATGACGAGGCTGTCGCCCTCGCCGACCGGCGTCTCGAGGCCGTCAAGGACGCGGACGTCCTCGTCGTTGAGGTAGACGTTGACGTAGCGGTTGAGGTCGCCGTCGGCGCCGAAGAGCTGGCCCTTGGTCTCGGGGTGCTCGGTTGCCAGTGAGCGGAGCACCTCGCCGACGCTGGCACCGTCGGCGACGACCTCGCGCTCGCCGCCGACAGAGGCGCGAAGGACGGGCGGAATGCGGATCTTGGCCATCAGACGGCGGACACTACCCCGCGGCTGCGCAGAACGCGTCGTAGTCGGGGAAGACCCCCATCTCCTCGTCGGAGATCGCCTCGGGCTCGCGCGAGCAGATCGGGCACTCGGGGTCGCGGCGGACCCTGAGCTCGGTGGTCGTGGCGCTGAGCGCGTCGTACATGAGCAGGCGGCCGATGAGCGGGTCGCCGGCGCCGATGATGAGCTTGATGACCTCCGTCGCCTGCAGCATGCCCATCGTGCCGGGGAGCACGCCCAGGACGCCGTTCGCGCCGCAGGAGGGCGCGAGCTCGGCCGGCGGCGGCTGGCGGAAGAGGCAGCGATAGCACGGGCCCTCGTAGGGCGCGAAGACACTGAGCTGGCCCTCGAAGCCGAGGATCGCCGCACTGACGACCGGGATGCGCCGGCGCACCGAGGCGTCGTTGAGCAGGTACCGCGTGGGGAAGTTGTCGACCCCGTCGACGACGATGTCGTAGCCCTCGATGATCTCCATGATGTTCGAGGCGTCGAGGCGCGTCTGGTACTTGACGACGTGCACGTCGGGGTTCAGCGCCTTGATCTGCTGCTCGGCGGAGTCCACCTTGGGCATGCCGACCCGGTCGGTCGTGTGGATGACCTGGCGCTGGAGGTTGGAGATGTCGACGACGTCGTCGTCCACGATGCCCAGCGTGCCGACGCCCGCCGCCGCCAGGTACAGCGCGGTCGGTGCGCCCAGCCCGCCGGCGCCCAGCAGCAGCACCTTGGCGTCGAGCAGCTTCTGCTGACCCTCGGTGCCCACCTCGGGCAGGAGGAAGTGGCGCGAGTAGCGCTCGCGCTGCTCGGGGGTGAACGTGCGCGGCACCTCGACGGCGTAGCCGCGGTCCTTCCACAGCGTGTAGCCGCCGGTCATCGACTCGACGTGCGAGAAGCCGAGCTCCTGGCGCAGGGTGTGCGCGGCCAGCGCCGAGCGGTTGCCCGAGGCGCAGTAGAGGACGACGCGCTGCTCGCGATCGGGTACGGCGCCGTCGATGCGCGACTCGAGGTGGCCACGCGGCACGTGCTTGGCGCCGGGCAGATGACCGAGGTCCCACTCGTCGCGCTCGCGCACGTCGATGATGGCGACGCCGTTGCCGAGGAGCTGTGACACCTCGGACGGGTCGACCTCGTCGATCTGGCTCTTGATCTGCCGGACGTACTCGGCTCCGGACACGGTCACGGGAACATCACCTGAATCTCGCTCGACTTTGATCTACTTCAGAAAGTATAGCGACCTCGGCGCGCTGGCAGCGACGCGACGGGGACGCCTCCGCTGCAGAGGCATCCCCGCCGGTCGTGAGTGCCAATCGGGACGCCGCGGAGGGGTGCGGCGCCCAGGAGGGGGAAGGTGTGTCCACGTTCCCGTGGTCCGGGTATCGACCCTCCCCCCGGGCGTCGATATCGGGTCTGCACCCCATCTCCCCTCCGATGACCCCCCGCCGTACCAAGCTCTCGCGCCCGCCCCTGCTCACGCAGGTGCTCGCCGTCAACGCGCTGCTCATCAGCGCCACCGTGTTCACGGCCACGGTGCTCGCCAACCTCAACGTCGAGGAGCCCGACCTCGACCGGCGGCGCTTCCTCATCCTCGTGGCGGCGGTCATGGCGACCGTGCTCGTCAACGCGTTGGTGCTGCGCCGGCGCTTCGGCCCCCTGGAGCAGGTCATCGACGCGATGGAGACCGTCGACTTCGCCGGGCGCGGGCGAGCCGAGCTCGACGAGGCCGAGAGCCAGGAGGTCGAGCGCCTGCACCAGGCCTTCGACCGCATGCTGTCGCGCATCGACGCCGAGCGCGCGCGCACCGCCACCGCCGTCCTCCACGCGCAGGAGAGCGAGCGCGCGCGGCTGGCACGCGACCTGCACGACGAGGCCAACCAGGCGCTCACCGGCGTGCTCCTGCGCCTGGAGGCCACGGCCCAGCACGCGCCGCCCGCGCTGGCGGAGGAGTTGCGCGAGACCCAGGGGGTCGCCACCCAGGCGATGGAGGAGCTCGTGCGCCTCGCGCGCGAGCTGCGCCCCGCCGCGCTGGACGACCTCGGGCTGGCGGCGGTCCTGCGCACGAACCTCGACGCGTTCGCCCGGCGGGCGGGCGTGCGCTGCGACCTCGTGCTGGCGCCGGAGGCCCTCGACGACCTCGGCGAGGACGACCAGCTGGTCGTCTACCGGGTCGTGCAGGAGAGCCTCTCGAACATCGCCCGCCACGCAGGCGCAACCGAGGTTCGCGTCGAGGTCCTGCGTGACGGCGAGGCCGTCGTCGTGCGCGTCGCCGACGACGGCCACGGCTTCGATCCGACCGCCGACAACGACGGCCTCGGGCTCGGCGGCATGCGCGAGCGCGCCGTGCTGGCCGGCGGCACCCTGACCGTGCGCTCGCATCCGGGCGACGGCACCACCATCGAGCTGCGGCTCGGAGAGGAGACG
>JAOPZW010000180.1 GCA_025963905.1 Solirubrobacterales bacterium
GCACCGCCGATGCACGCTGTCCCGCGAGAACGGTCCCGACAGGCAGGAGCCCGACATGGCCGATCAGACGTCGCCCGATCTCTTGGATGCCCGGTTCGAGGTGCCCGTCGCCGGCGGTGCGCTGAACGTCGGGTATGCCGGACCGTCCCCGGAAGCGGCCGAGTCCGTGGTCCTCGCGGTCCATGGCGTCACGGCCTCGCACGTGGCGTGGCGGACGGTGGCGCGGGAGCTCGCCGGTCGCATGGCGGTCTGTCTCGTCGCCCCCGACCTGCGCGGGCGGGGGCGCAGCGCGACGCTGCCCTGTCCCTACGGGCTCGCGGCCCATGTGGACGACCTGACCGCCGTGCTCGACCACGTCGGAGCCGACCGCGCGGTCATGGTCGGACACTCGATGGGTGCGCACGTCGCCGCGCGCCTGGCGGCCGAGCAGCCGGAGCGCGCGGCCGGGCTCGTGCTGGTCGACGGCGGACTGCCGCGTCTCGCGCCCCTGCACGAGTCCGAGGGGGAGCCCGACACCGACGACCCCGCGCCCGGACGCACACCGTGCGACTCGCCGGACGACTACGTCGCCGGCTGGCGCGCGCACCCGGCGTTCGGGCGCGCGTGGGACGAGGACGTCGAGGCCTACGCCCGCTACGACATGACCCACGACGGACAAGAAGCACGGTGCGTCGTCAGCGAGGAGGCGGTGCAGGCAGACAGCTTCGATCTCATGTTCGACGGCGTCACCCGCAAGTCGATCGGGCGGGTCCGCGCGCCGGTTCGCCTGCTCCGCGCCCCGCGCGGCCCGCTCGACGACGACCGCCCGGTGATCCCCGACGAGTACCTCGAGGCCTTCGCGGCCGACCACCCGCACGTGGACGTCGAGCAGGTGCCCGACACGAACCACTACACCCTGATCCTCGGCAGCAGTCCGGGCCCGGCCAGGGTCGCGGCCGCGATCGAGGCCGCCGTCCGCGACGCAGAGCGCTCCGCCCCGGCAGGCTGACCCGGACATCCACGTCCGGTGGGCCAGTTCCGGCTGTCTGGATGGCTGGTCGATAGCCGCGACCGCGGGTCGTACGGTCATCGCAGACCACCAAGGAGAACAGCATGGCCGCGACAGAGCATGCGGGCCCCAACGGGCTGCCCGAACCGATCCGGGGCGACGAGGGCGCGTCGATCAAGGGGCCCCACAACGTCCCGATCGAGCTCGAGAACCCGAGTCTGCTGCTGCCACCGCGGACCGACCGCGGCACGATCCCGAACCTCAAGTACCCCTACGCGGCCGCGCACAACCGGGTCCTCTCCGGCGGCTGGGCGCGCGAGGTGACGGTGCGCGAGCTGCCGATCGCCACCGAGCTCGCGGGGGTCAACATGCGCCTGAAGCCGGGCGGCATCCGCGAGATGCACTGGCACAAGGAAGCCGAGTGGGCGTACATGCTCGCCGGGCGCGCCCGCATCACGGCCATCGATGCCGAGGGGCGCAACTTCATCGACGACGTCGGCAAGGGCGACCTGTGGAACTTCCCCGCCGGCATCCCGCACGCGCTCCAGGGGCTCGAGGAGGGCGCGGAATTCCTGCTCGTCTTCGACAACGGCGGCTTCTCCGAGAACGAGACCTTCGGGATCTGCGACTGGTTCGAGCACACGCCGCCCGACGTGCTGGCGAAGAACTTCGGGCTCCCCGAGAGCACCTTCGACAACCTCCCGGAAGACATCCACACGACTCGCTACATCTTCAACGGCGAGATCCCGCCCCCGCTCGCCGACGATGCCGTCCACGCGCCGGCCGGTCCGGTTCCCGACAGCTACAGCTACCGCCTGCACGACCAGGAGCCGCTCGAGTTCGCGGGCGGACGGGCGCGGATCGTCGACTCCTCCAACTTCCCGGCCGCGAGCACGATCGCCTCCGCGCTCGTCGAGGTGGACCCGGGCGGGCTGCGCGAGCTGCACTGGCATCCCAACACGGACGAGTGGCAGTACTTCATCTCGGGCCAGGGGCGCATGACCGTGTTCGCCACGTCCGAACGAGCGCGGACGTTCGACTACCAGGCCGGTGACGTGGGCTACATCCCCTTCGCGATGGGCCACTACATCGAGAACACGGGCGACGAGCCGCTGCGCTTCCTCGAGATGTTTCGCAGCGACCACTTCGCCGACATCTCCCTCACGCAATGGATGGCCCTCACGCCACACGAGCTCGTGGCAGCCCACCTCAACCTCGACCGCGACACCGTCGCCGCGCTCCCCAGGGACAAGCCCGTCATCGTCTCCTAGAGGTCGTGGCAGCGATCGACCATCGAGCCCCAACCGGCCGCGTCGCCGTGAGCGGCAGCGCTCGGGCGCCACGGCTGGACGATCGCAGTCTCCGGGACGTGCTGCTGGTCGCGCTGACCGCTGCCACGGGAGCCGTCGACGCCGTGAGCTGGCTCGGCCTGGGCAAGGTCTTCTCGGCGTTCATGACGGGCAACATCGCGTTCCTCGCCTTCCGCATGGGGGGCGCGGCCGGCCCGTCGGTGCCGAAGGTCCTCGCATCGCTCCTGGCCTTCGGGCTCGGAGCGCTCGTGGCGGCCCGGATCGTCCGTCCCACGAGCGACTCCGGTCTCGTGTGGCCGCACAGGGTCACGGTGGCGCTCGGCGCCGTCGTCGCCGTCGAGCTCGTGTTCCTGGCCGTCTGGATCGCCGTCGGCGGTCACCCCTCGCAGGGCGCCGGCGAGCGGCTCATCGTCCTGTTCGCGTTCGCAATGGGCATGCAGACGGGCGCGGTCTTCTCCCTCGGGGTGCGGGCGGTGTTCACCACCGCGACGACCGCCACGTGGGCGGTCCTGATGGCCGACGTCGTGAGCTGGTCCTCGTCGCGGAGCGACCGGCGACGGCTGGCCGCCGTGATCGCCGGCCTCTTCGCCGGCGCAGTCGCCGGCACGGTGCTGGTGATCCATGTGCGCACCTGGGCTCCCGCCCTGCCGCCGGCCATCACGGTTCTGGTGGTCGCGGTCGCCGCCGTCGCGCTGCGCGCCCCGGCGGGGTCCCGCGCGTAAGGTCCCGCCCGCTCCTGGGCGCGAACCCCAGCGCGAGTCATGACCGAGACCACCGAGCACGCCATCGCCACCCCCCACGTCGACGCGTCCCGCACGGGAGCCGAGGTCCTGGCGAGCGGCGGGAACGCGATCGACGCGGCGCTCGCCGCCGCAGCGGTGCTGACGGTCGCCTATCCGCACAACTGCGCGCTGGGCGGAGACCTCTTCGCCCTCGTGCGCCGGCCCGACGGCGGCGTCCTCAGCGTCAACGCCAGCGGTCCCGCCGGCGCGGGAGTCGACGCCCGCGCGCTGCGCGCTGCCGTGGGCGCGACGATGCCCGTCACGGGGCCGCACACGGTGACCGTGCCCGGCATGGTCGCCGGCTGGGGCGCCCTGCATGGCCTGGGAGCGTCCCGGCCCTGGCACCGGCACCTCGAGCGCGCGACCGAGCTCGCCGCCGAGGGTGTTGCCGTCGCGGATGGCCTCGCGGACGCGATCAGCGAGTCGCCGGGCGTCCGCGCCGACCCCGGGATGGCGGCGGTGTTCACGCGCGCGGGCACGCCGCTGCGCGCGGACGAGCTCGTGCGCCAGCCGGCCCTCGCGTGCACGCTGGGACGGCTCGCCGCCGACGGGCCGCGCGCGTTCTACGACGGCGAGCTCGCAGACACCCTCGCCGCCGGTCTCGCCCGCGCCGGCTGCGCGGTGACCGCTGCCGACCTGCGCGCCTACGATCCCGTCGTCGAACCCCCGCTCCGGCGATCCTTCGCGGGGGTCGAGGTCCTGACGAGCGCGCCGAACTCGTCGGGGGTCCTGCTCCTGCAGGCCCTCGCCGCGCTCGAGGCCCTGGCGCCGGCGGACCCACTCGGGGCAGACGCGGGGCAGCTCGCGTCGATCCTGCGGTCGGGCAGCGCGCAGCGCGACCGGATGCTGGCCGATCCGGCCTTCGTGGCGTTCGACCGGGAGCAGTGGCTGGGCGAGCGGCGGATCGAGGAGCTGGTCACGGAGGCCCGCCACGGTCTCACCGACCCCGAGGTCCCCCTCTCGGGAACGCGGCCGGACGGCGACACCGTCGCGGTCGTGACCGTCGACGCAGACGGCGGCGCCGTCTCGCTCATCCAGAGCCTGTACCACTCGTTCGGCGCCCAGATCCTCGAACCCGTCACCGGCGTGCTCTTCCACAATCGCGGCGCCTCGTTCTCGCTCGACCCCGGCCACCCCAACGCGCTCGGCCCTCGGCGGCGCCCCGCCCACACCCTGATGCCGGTGATGGCCCGGCGCGAGGAACGGCTGCTCGGGGTGCTGGGCACCATGGGCGGCAGGGTCCAGGCGCAGATCCATGTGCAGGTGCTGTTGCGGCTGCTGGAGGGCGCAACCCCGCAAGACGCCGTCGATGCCCCACGGTGGGTCGTGGGGGCGCTCGAGGCCGGTGAGCAGGACGGGACGGTCCGCATCGAGGAGGGCGTCGAGTCGGACGCGCAGCGCGCGCTGCGCGTCCCCGGGCTCACCCCCCTCTCCGTTCCCCGCGGCAGCGACGACGTCGGCCACGCGCAGGCGATCTGGACCGAGCGCGAGCCGGCGGCCGGCAGCGACGCTCGCGCCGACGGCATGGCGATCTGCGGCTGATCGTCGCCGCCACGCGGCCCGCCGGGCCGGCGCAGCGACACCCCTACGCTCTGGCGAGTGACCCCGCTGACGATCCGCGCCGAGCCCCTCGGCCCCGAACCGATGCCCGGCGAGCTGTCATGGCCGCGGCTGCGCCGCCGGCTGCTGATCCTGGGAATCGTCCTGGTCGCCGTCGCGGCGGCCGTCCTGCTGCTCCCCGGGCTCGGATCGCTGCGCCGGCGGTTCTCCGAGGCCAGTCCCACATGGCTGTTCGCCGCCGTCGTCCTGGAGGTGCTGTCGTGCCTGTCCTACGTCGTCGCGTTCCGCTCGGTCTTCTGCCGGCGCCTGAGCTGGCGCACGAGCTACGAGATCGGCATGGCGGAGCTTGCGACGAACTCGCTCATCTCCGTGGGCGGCGCGGGCGGGCTGGCGCTCGGGGCCTGGATCCTCCGGCGCGGTGGCATGTCCACCGGGCACATCGCGCGCCGGACGGTCTCGTTCTTCCTGCTGACGAGCCTGGCGAACGTGACCGCGTTGATCGTTGCCGGGATCGGCCTCGCCACGGGCGTGCTGCACGGCTCCGCGAGCCCGTGGCTGAGCATCGCGCCGGCCGCGCTCGGCGTGCTCGCGATCGGGTTCGTCCTGCTGCTCCGCCCGCTCGCCCGGCTGCTGGCCGCCCGCACGGGACGCGCGAGGCTCGCGGCGGCCCTGGAGAGCCTCGCCGCCGGCGTCGACGAAGCGCTCGTGCTCCTGCGCACCGGCGAGCCGCTGCTCATCCTCGGCCTGTTCGGCTACATGCTCTTCGACGTCGCGGTGCTCGGGGTCTGCTTCGCGGCGTTCGGCAACGACGTGCCGCCTGCGGGGGTCCTCCTCCTGGCCTATCTGATCGGCCAGCTCGGCGGGCTTCTCCCGATCCCCGGCGGCATCGGCGGAGTGGACGGCGGGCTGATCGGCGCGCTGATCCTCTACGGCGCGAACACCGTCGCCGCGGCCACGGCGGTGCTCGCCTACCGCGGCGTCGTGCTGCTCGTCCCCGCGGTGCTCGGGGTCCCCGCGATGCTCGTGCTGCAGCGGCGGCTGCGTCAGGAGACGCACGACATCATGGCGTGCGCCCCGGGCGGCGAGGTGGAGATCCTCGGCCGCGGCCGGGTCAAGGCCGCCGAGCTGCTCCGGACCTGAGCCCTCGGCTACGGCCTGCTGGCTGGCGTCACCCAGCCCCCGCACCTGCCGACGGTCGTGCAAGCGGCGGCCACCCATTACCAATTCGAGGCGCTGCACCCCTTCTCCGACGGCAACGGCCGTATCGGGCGCCTGCTCAT
>JAOPZW010000193.1 GCA_025963905.1 Solirubrobacterales bacterium
CCTAAGCCGCCGCGCGCGACCCGCGCAGGAAGTGCGCGGTCGCGTCGGCCACCAGCTCGTCGAGCTGCTCGGCGCGGATGATGCCGCCGGTGACCAGCGCCGCTATGCCCTGGATCGTGGCGAGGAGGACGAGGCCGACGCGCTCGGGCTCACCGGTCTCGAGGGCGCCCTGCGACTGGCCCTGGTCGATCAGCTCGAGCATGACCGAGAAGGTGCGGTCGGCCGCTTCGTGCAGCGTGCCGGAGTCCTCGCGCTGCTTGCCCGCGAACATCAGCTCCAGGAGCGCCGCGTCGCGCGTCGCGAACCGCACGTAGGCCGTCGCCGTCGCCCGCAGGCGCGCCTCGAAGTCCTCGCCGCCGGCGTCGAGGGCGGCACGCAACTCGGCGCCGAGGCGCGCGAACCCCGCCTCGGCCAGCGCGTCCAGCAGCGCCTGGCGATCGGGGAAGTGCCGGCGTGGCGCGCCATGGCTGACGCCGATCTCGCGCGCAAGCTCGCGCAGCGATACGCCCTGCACGCCGCGCTCGCGGACGGTGCGCTCGGCCTGCTCGAGCAGCGCCTCGCGCAGGTTGCCGTGGTGGTAGGGCCGTTCCTTCATCGGCTTCCCAGCGTACCGGTTGAAGTTGTCATTGACATCATTGTTGACGGCGTCTACATTGTTGCTCATGACTACTTGGAGCACCACCGACATCCACGACCTCACCGGCCGGACCGCCGTCGTCACGGGCGCCAACAGCGGCATCGGCCGCGCCGCCGCCCGTGCGCTGGCCGGTGCCGGCGCCCGCGTCGTCCTCGCCGTCCGCGACACCGCCAAGGGCCGCGACGCCGCCGCGACGATGCCCGGCGCGACCGAGGTCCGTGCGCTCGACCTCGCGAGCCTCGCGTCGGTCCGGGAGTTCGCCGCGGGCTGGGAGGGCGACCTCGACCTGTTGATCAACAACGCCGGCGTGATGGCGACGCCCTTCGCGCGCACCGCCGACGGCTTCGAGTTGCAGTTCGGCACCAACCACCTCGGCCACTTCGCCCTGACCAACCTGCTGCTCCAGCACGTCACCGGGCGCGTCGTCACCGTGTCCTCGACGGCTCACCGCGTCGGCCGCATCGACCTCGACGACCTCAACTGGGAGCACAAGCCCTACAGGACATGGCGGGCCTACGGCCAGTCCAAGCTCGCCAACCTCCTCTTCACGGCCGAGCTCCAGCGCCGGCTGACCGCCGTCGGCTCGCCCGTGCTCGCGACCGCCGCACACCCGGGCTACGCTGCGACCAACCTGCAGTTCCACAGCGGGCGCCGTGCGCTCGACATCGGCTCGTGGGTCGCCAACCGCCTGATCGCCCAGGACGAGGACGGCGGCGCGCTGCCCACGCTCTACGCCGCGACCGCCGACATCCCCGGCGACAGCTTCGCCGGACCCGGCGGCTTCATGGAGCAGCGCGGGGCGCCGAAGCTCGTGGGACGCACGGAGGCCGCCAGGGACACCGCCGTCGCCCGCCGCCTGTGGGACGCGTCGGAGGAGCTGACCGGCGCGCGCTTCCCGCTGAGCGCGGCCGCCGCGGCCTGACGGCAATCGCCGCGAGCGTCAGTCGTCGAGGACGGTCAGGTCGAGCTCGCGCAGGCGCGCGGGGTCGGCGAGCACGTCCATCGCGACGATCTTGCCGTTCGCGACCGTGAAGCCAGTGACGGCGAGCGGGCGTCCGCGCGGAGCCACGACGTATCCCGCGGCGCCATTCACCAGCGCCGGCCGGGCGAAGCGGGCGAGCCGCGGGGCGAACGTGAGCACCTGCGCGGCCACGGCGGCCGCGCCCCGGACCTCCCGCGACGCGCCCGGACGCACGGCTCCGCGGTCGACGCGCAGGACGACGTCGGGATCGAGCAGCGCGACGAGCGCCTCGAAGTCACCGCCGCGCGAGGCGGCGAGGAACGCGTCGACGACCTGTCGCTGGCGGGCGAGATCGACGTCCGGCGCCGGGGCGGCGCCCTGCACCCGGCGCCGCGCGCGGCTCGCGAGCTGTCGCGCCGCGGCGGGGGAGCGCCCGACGATGGGGGCGATCTCGTCGAAGGGCACGGCGAACATGTCGTGCAGCACGAACGCGAGCCGCTCGGCGGGGGCGAGCGTCTCGAGCACCACGAGCAGCGCGAGACCGACGGAGTCGGCGAGCAGCGCCTCGTGCTCGGGATCGACGCCGTCCTCGCGGCTCACGATCGGCTCTGGCAGATGCGCGCCCAAGGGCTCCTCGCGCCGCGACTTGCGCGAGCGCAGCATGTCGAGGCACACCCGCGCGACGACCGTCGTCAGCCATCCGCCGAGGTTCTCGACGCCGCTGGTGTCCGAGCGACTGAGGCGCAGCCAGGACTCCTGCAAGGCGTCGTCGGCCTCGGTCACCGACCCGAGCATCCGGTAGGCCACCGCCCGCAGGTGGCCGCGGTGGCCCTCGAACTGCTGCACCAGATACTCGCGCTCGTCCACGGTCACATCCCTTCGTCGCGTTGCGTCATAGCAGTGACGAACGAAACCCGCCCGATGTGACGAAGGAGACCGCGAGGGCTCAGGCGACGTCCTGGCGGCCCGCGAGACGCGTGATGTACAGCCACGTCGGGCGGAAGCCGCGGCGGGGGCGCCCCGGGGTGGGCGGTCCTCGGGGCCGTCTTCATCGCCGTCGGCGCCATGACGATCCCGGTCACCCGCTGGGCACTGAGCGCGCGATCGCGCCGCCCTAGCAGTCCGATCGTTGCCGTCTGACCTCAGCGACCTATCCTCAGGCTTCGTCCGCCGCGGCGCCGACGACGGGAGGCCGTTCCAGTGGTTGAAGTCATCCTAGATATGCCACCCGGCACGCTCGGGTTCCGGATCACGGGGCGCTTGACGCGCCAGGACTACGTCGACGTCCTCGTACCGCCGCTGCGCAAGGCGGTCGAAGCGGGCGAGCGTCTCCGCGTCCTCTACGCGATCGGGCCAGGACTGCACATGGAGCCGGCTGCCCTGTGGGAGGACCTCAAGGTCGACGTCGAGTTGGGGATCAGGCACCGCGACGCCTGGGAGCGGGTCGCGGTCGTCACCGATCTCGACTGGTTGTGGCGCGCCTTCGAGCTGTTCTCCTGGATGGTGCCGGGTGAGATGCGCCTGTTCCGCGAGAGCGAGTTCGAGCAGGCCAAGGACTGGCTGGCGGAATAGCAGCGCCCGCGCGTACGGTGGAGCCCGCCCGCAACCTCCGCCATCCGCTGGCTCGCGCATTGCTCGCGCTGACGTTCTCGACTGGGCTCGTCGATGCCGTCAGCTATCTCGGCCTCGGACGGGTGTTCACCGCGAACATGACCGGGAACATCGTGCTGCTCGGGTTCGGCATCGTCGGCAGCCAGGGGTTGCCCGTCGTGGCACCGCTCGTGTCGCTCGGCGCGTTCCTCGCCGGCGCCGCGATGGGGGGCGCACTGGCGGCGAGGACCGGAGATCGTCACGCGCAGCACGTCGCCGGTGCGCTCGCGATCGAGGTCGGGCTGATCCTGGCCGCCGCGGTCCTCGCCGCGGCAGTCGACGTGCGAGCCGCCGCCTTCTCCGGGGACGCGGTCGTCGCCCTGCTCGCGACGGCGATGGGCGTCCGCAATGCCACCGTCAGGCGGCTGGCCGTCGCCGACCTGACGACCACCGTCCTGACGATGACGCTGACCGGCCTCGCGGCCGACTCGCCGGTCGCGGGCGGCTCGGGCAAGGGCTCGGCGCGCAGGGTCGCCGCCGTGCTGGCGATGCTCTCCGGGGCCGCCGCTGGAGCGCTGCTGCTCGAGATCAGCCTCGTCCCGCCGCTCGTCGCCGCAGCCGCGCTCGCGCTCGTCGTCGCGCTGGCCTATGTGCCGATCGCACGCCGGGAGGCATGACGCGATTTGAGCAGTCGCGGCGCTTGCAGTTAGCAGAAGCGCTTGCTAATCTGCTAGCAGCAACGACCACCACAGGAAGGGGAAACCCCTATGGCCACGCCGATCAACGCGAAGACGGCCACAGAAGCTACCACCGAGCATGTCCGCGGCCTCAACGAGCGGATTGTCGATGCCGGCAAGCGGGCCGGTTACGCCTACCTCGATGCCTACGAGAAGGCGCTGAAGTCGATCGCCGACTACCAGCCGAAGATGGCCGAGTCGACCGGCGTCGAGTGGGTGTCGAACATCGCCGACGCGCAGGCTCGCTTCACGCGCAACTTCGCCGATCTGTACGTATCGACGGGGCGCGAGTTGCTCAAGTAGGCGCCTCAGGAGCACGGGCGCGCGAG
>JAOPZW010000204.1 GCA_025963905.1 Solirubrobacterales bacterium
GGCGCCGCCACGCTCGGGCGCCGCGGGTCCAGCAGCTCAGTCACCCGCGCCCGGTCGAGCGCCGCTCCCAGCGCAGCGGCGCCCTCGCGCGCGTCGAGCGCCAGCTCGTCGCCGTGCAGCGGCACGACGGCGAGGATCCACGCCGACTCGCCGTCGGCCCGGCGCACGCGGGCCATGTCGGGGCCGAGCAGCGCCACGCGGCGCAGGACCACGGCGCACAGCGGCGTGTCGGGCGCATAGGGCCGGGGCGGGTCGCCGTGGGCGACGGTGTGATCCAGCCACAGCCACCCCCCGAAGACCTGGGGCACGCGCGCCACCGAGCGCAGCAGGTCCACCGGCCAGCCACCGGGCTGGTGACCGGGCCGCCAGGGCCAGTCGCGCGGGAGGGCCAGCGCCAGCTCGGCGTAGCGGCAGTCGCCCCAGCCGACGGGCGCCGTGCTCGCCCGGGCGCTCATCCCGGCGGTCACGAGCGTGCGGTACGGCCGCGCCGGGGTCGGATCCACCACCAGCACGTCGATCGGCGTGGCGCCGGCGCCGGCGCCGGGGTCACGCAGGACGGTTGCGACCGGACCCGCGACGGCCTCGACATGGGAGGCGACGTCCTGGAGTACCGGGTTGTCACCCTCCAAGGACAGCGCATCAACCAAGGCCATGACCCGAAGGTACGAGCCCGGGACGCGAGCCGCCGATACGCTCAACGCATGTCCGACCTCACCCACCTCGACGGCGAGGGAAACGCCCGCATGGTCGACGTCGGGGGCAAGCCCGTGACGAGCCGGCGCGCCGTCGCACGCGCGGTCGTGCGCATGGCGCCCGAGACCGCCGCGGCGGTCGCCGCGGGGGACGCTCCCAAGGGCGACGTGCTCGGCACGGCGCGCATCGCCGGCATCCAGGCGGCCAAGCGCACCGGCGAGCTCATCCCCCTCTGCCACCCGCTGGCGCTGGACCACGTCGACGTCGATGCCCGCGTCGACGTGGAGGCGGGCACGGTCACGCTGACCGCCGAGGTGCGCGTCACCGCGCGCACCGGCGTCGAGATGGAGGCCATGACCGCGGCGGCCGTCGCGGCGCTCACCGTCTACGACATGGTGAAGGGCCTGGAGCGCGGCGTCACGGTCGAGGACGTCGGGCTGATCTCCAAGTCCGGTGGTCGCAGCGGCGACTGGCAGCAGGCCTAGGCGGCGGTCGTGCGCACCGCGGTCCTGACCGTCAGCACGTCCGTCGCGCGCCGGGAGGCCGAGGACGAGGCCGGCCCGCTGCTGGCCCAGCGCGCCGAGGAGGCGGGCGCCGAGATCGCCGCGATGGAGGTCGTGCCCGATGACTTCGCGCTGATCGAGGATCGCCTGCACCACTACGTCGACGAGGGCTTCACGTTCATCTTCACCACCGGCGGCACCGGCCTGACGCCCGACGACATCACGCCGGAGGCCACCCGGGCGGTCATCGTCCGCGAGGCGCCCGGCTTCGCCGAGGCGCTGCGGGCCGAGAGCGTGCGGCACACGCCGATGGGCATCCTCACGCGCGGCGTCTCCGGCATCGCGGGGCGCACGCTGATCGTCAACTTCCCCGGCAGCCCGAAGGCCATCGACCAGCTCTTCGGCGTCATCGCGCCCGCGCTGCGCCATGCCGCCGAGACCCTGGCCCGTGACGGTGGCCGCTCCCGCGGCCATTGAGCTCGAGGGCCTGACGCGCCGTTACGGCGAGCGCGTCGCCCTCGCCGGCGTCACGCTCGCGCTCCCCGCGGGCGCGACGCTCGTCGTCTTCGGGCCCAACGGCGCGGGAAAGTCGACGCTCCTGCGGATCCTCGCCACCCTGCTGCGGCAGCACGCCGGGACGGCGCGCGTGCTCGGCCACGCGCTGCCCGACGAGGGCTGGGCGGTACGCGGCCAGGTCGGCCTGCTCGGGCACGAGCCCCTGGTCTACCGCGACCTCACTGCGCGCGAGAACCTGCGCTTCCACGCGCGCCTGCACGGCGTCGACCTCGAGCGCGTCGAGGAGCTGCTCGACCGCGTTGGCCTCGCGCGGCGCGCCGACGACAAGGTTCACACCTATTCCCGCGGGATGGTCCAGCGCCTGGCCGTCGCGCGGGCGGTGCTCCACGACCCGGCGGTCCTGCTGCTCGACGAGCCGCGCGCGAGCCTCGACCCCGCGGGCGCCGAGCTCGTGGAGCCGCTGATCGGCGCGGCCGGCGGTCGCACCCGCGTGATCACGAGCCACGACCCCGCCGGGGGGCTCGCCGAGGCCGACATCGCCCTGGGGCTGCGAGCAGGCCGGCCCGCGCTGCTGGCCCCCGCCGGAGAGGTCGACAGCGCAGAGATCGGAGCGCTGTACCGATGAGGCGCGCCGTGGGCGCCCTCCTGCGCAAGGAGTTGCGCCTGGAGCTCCGCGCGCCGCAGTCGGTGCCTGCGATGGCGCTGTTCAGCGTCACGACGCTCGTGCTCTTCCACTTCGCGCTGCAGCGCGGCGAGGTCGACGGCGACCTCGCCGCGGGCGTCCTGTGCGTGACGCTGCTGTTCGCGGCGATGCTCGGCGTCAGCCGCCTGTTCGTCGCCGACCGGGAGGAGGGCGGCCTGGACGGCTTCCTGCTGGCGCCGGTCGACCGGACCGCGCTGCTGGTGGCCAAGGCGGTCGCGCTCGGGGCCTTCCTGGTGGCGGTCGAGTGCGTGCTCGTCCCCGCGTTCGTCTTCCTGCTCCTGGGTCCCGCGCTCGACGCGGCGGCGTTCGCGCGCCTCGCGCTCGTGCTGCTGCTCGTCGACGCCGGGGTCGCGGTGGTGGGCACGCTGGTGGGCGCGATCGCCGTCCAGACCCGGGCGCGCGACCTGCTCGTCCCGCTGCTCGCGCTGCCGCTGCTCATGCCGGTCGTGATCGCGCTGGCGAAGGCGACGACGCCCCTCTTCCTCGCAGCGGGCGCCGGGTCCCTCCCCGTGCGCTGGCTGGGGATCCTCGCGCTCTATGATCTCGTGTTCGGGCTGCTCGCCTATGGACTCTTCGACTTCCTCGTCGAGGACTGACGGGGCGGGTTTCCCGCCCCCCGATTCCCATGCTGTACGGAAAGCGACTTCGCGGCCTCTCCATCGCTGCCTTCGTCACCCTGACGGCGGGTATCGCCCTCGCGTTCTTCTACGCGCCGATGGACGCCGACCAGGGCTTCATGCAGAAGATCTTCTACGTCCACGTGCCGCTGGCGATGGTCGCGCTCGGGGGCTTCGTCTTCGGCGGCGCGATGGCGATCCAGCACCTGCGCACGCGTGACCCGCGCTACGACCTGCGCTCGTACGTGGCGATCCACCTGAGCCTGATCCTCGGCGCCGGCGTGCTGATCACCGGCTCCATCTGGGCGCGGGCGTCGTGGGGGCACTGGTGGGTGTGGGACGAGCCGACGCTCGTCTCGTTCCTCATCGTGTTCCTGCTGTACGCGACCTACCAGCCGCTGCGCTTCTCGATCGACGACCCCGAGAAGCAGGCCCGCTACGCCTCGGTGTTCGCGATCACGGCCGGGGCGTTCGTGCCGCTCAACTTCCTTGCCGTGCGCCTGGCGCAGGCCTACACCCATCCGCGTGTCTTCGCCACCGCCAACGGCGGCCTGCCGGCCCGGATGCAGGTGGCGTTCTACGTCATGCTCGTGGGGATGGCGCTGCTCTACGCGACGCTGTGGAAGTACGAGATGGCCTCGAAGAGCACCTCGTGGCAGCTGCGCCGGCTGCGCGCCAAGCTGGCAGGCGAGGAGTCCGCCGCGCCGCGCGGGCGCTCCGCCGCCCCGAGCCTGCCGACGACGACATGACCAACACGCTGCCGGACAACACGGGCTACGTCGCCGCGGCCTACCTCGTCTTCCTCGCGCTCGTGCTCATCTACGTCGTGATCATGGCCTCCAAGCTCGCCCGCTTCGAGCGCGAGCTCGGAGAGCTCAACGAGATCGTCGACCGCGAGGGCACCTCGTGAGCGAGCTGCTCGCCCTGGGCATCTCCCACAAGACCGCCCCGGTCGCGCTGCGCGAGCGCCTCTCGCTCACCGGCCGCGAGGCGGACCGCTTCGTGCGGGAGCTCGTGGCGCGCGAGGAGGTGCAGGAGGCCGTCGCGATCTCCACGTGCAACCGCACGGAGATCTACGTCGTCGTCAGTGACGCCGTCCAAGCCGAGGCCGAGCTGCTGGGCAAGCTCGCCCGTCAGGCGTCGATCCGCCCCACCGAGCTCGCGAACATCGTCTACTCCCCGCGCAACTGCGACGCCGCCCGCCAGCTGTACCGCGTCACCAGCGGGCTGGACTCGATGATCGTCGGCGAGGCCGAGGTCCAGGGCCAGGTCAAGCGCGCCTACGAGGCGGCGCTCGCGGCCGGGACGACCGGGCCGCTCACCAACCGGCTGTTCCGTGCCGCGCTGCAGACCGGCAAGCGCGTGCGCTCGGAGACCGGCATCGGCGCGAGCCGCACCAGCGTGTCGACGGTCGCCGTCGCGCTCGCCGAGGACGTCGTCGGCGACCTGACCGAGCGCAACGTCGTGATCATCGGCGCCGGGGAGACGAGCGAGCGCACCGCCGAGGCGCTCGCCGCCCAGGGCGTGTCGACGATCTTCGTCGCCAACCGCCATGCCCAGCGCGCGCTGTCGATGGCCGAGCGCTTCGGGGGACGCGTCGTGTCGCTCGACGAGCTGCCCGCGCGCATGGAGCAGGCCGACATCGTCGTGTCCTCCACCTCGTCGCCGCACCCGATCGTCGAGGAGGAGGAGCTCGAGCTCGTCATGCAGGCCCGCGACCGCCGGCCGCTGCTCCTCATCGACATCGCCGTGCCGCGCGACATCGCCGATGGCTGCGCCGCCTTGGAAGGCGTCACGCTCTACGACATCGACGACCTGCAGGCGATCGTGGCCCGCAACCTCCAGGTGCGCGAGGCCGAGCGCGCCGGCGCCGAGCAGGTCGTCGAGGAGGAGATCCAGCGCTTCGCGCGCTGGATGGGTCAGCTCGACGTCCTGCCGACGATCACCGCCCTGCGCGACCACGGCGCCCGCATCGTGGAGCAGGTGCTGGCCGAGAACGCCGAGCGGTGGGAGACCGCCTCCCCGCGCGACCTCGCCCGGGCCGAGGCGATCGCGCGCTCCGTCATGCAGCGCCTGCTGCACGAGCCGACGATCCGCCTGAAGGCGCTCGACGAGGGCGGCGTCCACGGCCGCCAGCAGCTGCTGCGCGAGCTCTTCGACCTGGACGATGGCACCCACGCGGAGGCGGACGCGGCCGACGTCGGCCAGGACAACGTCCGCGCGCTCAAGCGCCGGGCGTGAGGATCGGCACGCGGGGGAGCGCGCTGGCGCTCGCCCAGGCCGGACAGGTGGCGCGCGCCCTGGGCGGCGCGGAGCTCGTCGCGATCACCACGAGCGGCGATCGCGACCGCGCCGGTGAGGACAAGGAGCGCTGGGTCAAGGAGATCGACGCGGCCCTGCTGGCCGGCGAGATCGACCTCGCGGTCCACTCGGCCAAGGACGTGCCCGCCCACCTGCCCGCGGGGGTGGCGATCGTCGCCTGCCCGCCGCGGGCCGACCCGCGTGACGCCCTGTGCGGTGCGCCGTCACTCGACGCGCTCGCGCCGGGCGCGCGAGTGGGAACGAGCAGCCTGCGCCGCCAGGCCGGGCTCCGGGCGCTGCGCGACGACCTCGAGGTCGTCGAGCTCCGCGGCAACGTCGACACCCGCCTGCGCCGGCTGGCAGAGGGCGCATACGACGCGATCGTCGTCGCGCTGGCCGGCCTGCAGCGGCTGGGGCGCGCCGACGCGGCGACGGGCACGCTCGACGAGCTCGTGCCGGCCGCGGGCCAGGGGATCCTGGCGATCGAGGCCCGGACGGGCGACGAGGCCGCCCGCGCGGCGGCCGCAGCGCTCGACGACCCCGCCACGACGACCTGCCTGCGCGCCGAGCGGGCGCTGGTCCGTGCCCTGGAGGCAGACTGCCATACGCCGATGGGAGCCCACGCCACCCACGATGCCGCGACCGGGCGGCTGACGCTGCGCGCGTTCGTCGGGCGCGCCGACGGCTCGGCCTGGCTGCGCGACGAGGTCTCCGAGCTGCCGCCCGGCGACCCCGAGCGCCTGGGCGAGGCGGTGGCGCGCCGCCTGCTCGCGGCCGGGGCGGCCGAGGTCCTGGGACGGTGACCCCCGGCACGGTGCACCTCGTCGGCGCCGGCCCCGGCGACCCGGGGCTCATGACCGCCCGCGCGCTGGAGCTCATCGCCCGCGCCGACGTCATCCTGCACGACAAGCTCATCCCGCCCGACGCGCTGCGCGGCGCGCGGCCCGACGCCGAGCTCGTCGACGTCGGCAAGATCGGCGGCGGTGAGCAGGTGCCCCAGGAGGAGACCGAGCGGCTGCTGCTCCAGCACGCCCGCGCCGGGCGCATGGTCGTCCGCCTCAAGGGCGGGGATCCGTTCGTCTTCGGCCGTGGCGGCGAGGAGGCGCTGGCGCTGCGCGCCGCGGGCATCCCCTTCGAGATCGTCCCCGGCGTGACCGCCGGCGTCGCGGCCCCGGCCTACGCAGGCATCCCGGTCACCCAGCGGGGCATGGCCAGCGCGGTCGCCTTCGTGACCGGGCACGAGGATCCCGGCAAGCCGGAGACCCAGATCGACTGGCCGGGTCTCGCGCGGTTCCCCGGCACGCTCGTGTTCTACATGGGGGTGCGCCGGCTGCCGCTGATCGCCGAGCGCCTGATCGCGGCGGGGCGTGACGCGGAGGAGCCGGCCGCGGTCATCCAGCGCGGGACGCTCGGCGACCAGCGCGTCGTCCGCGCGACGCTCGCGACGATCGCCGGCGCGGCCGCGGACGCCGGCGTCCGGCCGCCGTCGATCACGCTCGTCGGCCCGGTCGCCGCGCTCGCCGGCGACCTCGCGTGGTTCGAGGCGGCGCGCCCGCTGGCAGGCCGCACCGTCGCGGTGACGCGCGCCCGGGCCCAGGCCAGCGGGCTCGCGGCGCGCCTGCGCGCGCTTGGTGCGAGCGTCGTCGAGGCGCCGGCCATCCGCATCGAGCCGATCGCCGTGAACGTCCCCGAGCTGGCCGCCTACGACCTGCTGTGCCTGACGAGCCCCAACGGCGCCCACCGCCTGCTGGAGGAGGTCCGCGACGCGCGTGCGCTCGCCGGCCCGGCCATCGCGGCGATCGGGCCGGGCACCGCCGGCGCGCTGCGCGAGCACGGCATCGAGGCCGACATCGTGCCGGAGCGCTCGGTGGCCGAGTCGCTGGTGGAGGCGCTGGCGGACGTCGACGTGCGGCGAGTGCTCGTCGCCCGCGCCGAGGAGGCGCGCGACGTCTTGCCCGCCGCGCTGCGCGAACGCGGCGTCGAGGTCGACGTGCTGGCGCTGTACCGCACGGTCGCCGAGCCGCTCGACGAGGCCGGGCGGACCGCGGCGCTCGGCGCCGACTATGCGACGTTCACCTCGGCCTCGTCGGTGCGGTTCTTCCACGAGGCGGCCGACACCCTCGACGGCCCGCGCCTGGTGTCGATCGGACCGGTGACGAGCGCAGCGCTGCGCGAGCTCGGTTACGAGCCTGCCGTGGAGGCCCGCGACCACACGCCCGACGGCGTCGTCGCGGCCGTCGTACACGACGTCGCCGGCTGAGGCGAGCGTCAGGCGGAGGCCGGCGGCTCGCGCTCGTCCGGAATCCCCGGCATCGCGCCCGGGCCGGGGCTCGGCTCAGGGTCGTCGTCTGCCGGGGCGGGCACCCCGAGGGGCTCCTCCTCCGGCTCGTCGGGCGGGAGCCCGCTCGGCGCCTCGCCCAGCGGGATGGTGGAGAACGCGGGCATACAGATCGGCTACCCGGCGGGCGCCTAGGCGCAACATCTTCGGCCAACCCTCCAACCCGCTGCCCGCGACTGCGTTGGACACCACAATGCAACGCTCAAGGAGGACCCACCCAATGCGCAAGCTCCTCATCGGCGCGGCGCTCGCATCGCTCGCGGTCCCGGCCGTCTCGTTCGCACAGAACTCGACGACCACGAGCACGACGCCTTCTGCCGAGTCCCAGTGCCGCCAGCAGCGCGACGCGATCGGCAAGTCCGCGTTCGGCGACCTCTACGGGACGAATGCCGGCAAGACCAACGCGCTCGGCAAGTGCGTCTCCGCCAAGGCCAAGGCCAACCGGCAGGCCAACTCCGACGCCGCGAACGCCTGTCGCACCGAGCAGACTGCCGACGCGACCGCCTTCACCAAGAAGTACGGCACCGGCAAGAACGGCAAGAACGCATACGGCAAGTGCGTCTCGGCCAAGGCCAAGGCCCAGTCCGTGGCCGATCAGAAGGCCACGATCTCGGCCGCGAAGTCGTGCAAGGCCGAGCGCGCGCTCGATCCCGCCGCGTTCAAGGCGAAGTACGGCACGAACGCCAACAAGGCCAACGCCTTCGGCAAGTGCGTCTCGGCCAAGGCCAAGGCCTAGCTCCACCACACGCCTGGTCAGGGCCCGGAGGGGCGGCTCG
>JAOPZW010000215.1 GCA_025963905.1 Solirubrobacterales bacterium
AGAAGTCTCAAGCTCTAGTTGAGTCTCAGCGCCCCGCGCTGGTATGCTCGCTGGCCGGCCCGATCTCATCAGGAGCGCAACCGCACATGGACACCTTTCCCGACCTCGGCTCCCTGTCCGATCAGGAGCTGAAGGACCTCATCCAGCAGCTGACGGAGCAGGAGATCGACATCTCCTACCAGCGCCGGATCCTGCACGGGAAGATCGACATCCTGCGCGCTGAGCTCGTCAATCGCCTGCGCAAGAAGCACGACATGGGCGAGGATGTGATCACCGAGACCGACGTGCAACGCCTGACCGACATCCTGGCCGGGCGCGCGAGCGGCGGCGGCGACGACGACCTGCCCACGAGCGCGAGCTGACGGCCGGCGGGGACGAGGACGAGGACGAGGACCCTCCCGTGGCGCTCCATTGTCCTGAGTGCGGGTTCACGAACGCCGACAGCGCGAACTACTGCCAGCGCTGCGGCTCGTACCTCGGCGGCGCCCAGGCCGACCGGCCGGCCGACTCGGCGACCGCGACCTACCGGGTGGACGAGACGGGCGAGCTCGTGCCGGTGGACGTCGACGAGGTCGTCGCCCACGAGGGCGCCGCGCTCGTCATCCGGGCCGGCGGCGGCCGCGTGGGGGAGAGCTTCCCGCTCACCGGCGAGCGCATGACGATCGGCCGGCGCCCGGACTCCGACGTGTTCCTGGACGACGTGACGGTCTCGCGCGACCACGCGCTGCTCGTGCGCCGCGGCGGCGACTACTACCTCGACGACCTCGGCTCGCTCAACGGCACGTACGTCAACCGCCAGCGGATCGAGTCCCATCGTCTCGAGGACGGCGCCGAGCTCCAGGTCGGCAAGTTCAAGCTCACGTACCTCTCGAAGTAGGAGCCATGGCCGTCCAGGACGAACGCCCGCAGCTCTCCGACGACCTCGACCGCGACGTCGACGCCCCCCGCCTCAAGTCGATGACGATCGGCGCGGTCGTCAAGGCCCTGGAGCAGGAGTTCCCCGACATCTCGATCTCCAAGGTCCGCTACCTCGAGGACCAGAAGCTGGTCGCGCCGCGCCGGACTCCCGGTGGCTACCGGCTCTACAGCGCCGGCGACGTCGCGCGGCTGCGCACGATCCTGCGCCTGCAGCGCGACGAGTTCCTCCCCCTCCGCGTGATCCGCCAGGAGCTTGCGTCCGGGCGCGCCGACAACGACGTCGCGACACCCGCGCCCGGCGGCGGCGATGGAGCCCGCAGGCCCAAGCGGCGGCGGCCCAGCGTCACGGCTCCCACCAGCGGGGCGCTGTATTCGCTGGACGAGGTTGTCGAGGAGACACGCGCCGACCCGCGCCTGGTCGCGGAGCTCGAGGACTACGGCGTCATCAAGGGCGAGGTGCGGGCCGGCACCAAGTACTACGACGAGACTGAGCGCGAGATCGTGCGCGCGGTCACCGAGCTTGCGCGGTACGGGGTGGGTGGGCGCAACCTCCGCGCCTTCCGGACCTCCGCCGACCGCGAGGCGGCCCTGCTGCAGCAGATCCTCGCCCCGGCGCTGCGCTCGCGCAACGTCCAGCGCCGCAAGGAGGCCCTCGAGGCGCTCGAGAACCTGGCCGCCGTGACGACGCACCTCAAGCACCTGCTGCTGATCAGGGACCTGCGCAAGATCGTCGGCTGAGCGCCGTGGACCTGGCCTCGCTCATCCGGGACATCCCGGACTTTCCCAAGCCGGGAATCGCCTTCAAGGACATCACGCCGCTGCTGGCCGACCCGGCCGGCCTCGACACGGCGGTCGCCGCGCTCGCCGAGCTCGCGCGACCCCTGGACGTCGAGGTCGTGATCGCCGCGGAGGCGCGCGGCTTCCTCCTGGGGACGGCCCTGGCGCGCGAGCTCGGCGCGGGCTTCGTGCTCGCCCGCAAGCCGGGCAAGCTGCCCTACACCACCGTGAGAGCGGAGTACCTGCTCGAGTACGGCACCGACGCGCTGGAGCTGCACTCCGACGCCGTGGCGAGCGGAGCCCGCGTCCTGGTCCACGACGACCTGCTGGCCACCGGCGGCACCGCGCGGGCACTGTGCGAGCTTGTCGAGCAGCTGGACGGCCAGGTCGTCGGTTGCGCGTTCCTCATCGAGCTCGCCTTCCTCCATGGCCGCGGCCGCCTCGCCGGCTACGACGTGCACTCGCTCGTGCGCTACGACAGCGAGTAGCGTCGCGTGCCGACGACGCGCCGCAGCGCCACGATCCCCGCACCGCCCGAGCGGGTGTGGCAGACGGTCGGCGATCCCCATCACCTGCCGCGCTGGTGGCCGCGGGTGAGCCGCGTCGAGGCCGTCGATCCCGGCGGCTTCACGCAGGTCCTGCAGACCGACAAGGGCAAGTCGGTGCGGGCCGACTTCCGGGTGCTCGAGTCGACCGCGCCGACCATCCGCCGCTGGGCCCAGGAGGTCGAGGGGACGCCGTTCGAGCGCATCCTGGCCGCCGCTGAGACGGAGGTGCGCCTGGAGGCCCACGACGGCGGCACGAGGGTGACCCTCACGCTCCGGCAGAAGCTCCTGGGACTGGCGCGCCTGGGCGGCTTCCTCGTGCGCGGCGCGACCCGCAAGCAGCTCGACGAGGCGCTGCGCGCGCTGGGAGCGCTGCATGGGCCGTGAGATGCGCTGGTGGGGCTGGGGGGCTCCGGCCCACCGGAGCACGGCGCCGCCGCGCCGCGCGCTGGCCTGGCTCGAGGGCGCCCTTGGCCCTCTGGGAGACGGGCCGGTCGGGCCTGTCGGCCTCGAGGAGGTGCGCCTGGCCGAGCCGGCCCTGCCCGCGGGCGTGCGCGACCGCCTGGTCGCCGCGGTCGGCGCCGGGGCGGTGCGCGACGACCGCGAGGCACGCGTCCTGCACGCCGCCGGCAAGGGCTATCCCGACCTCGTGCGCCAGCGCGCGGGCGACTGCGAGGGGGCACCCGACGCGGTCGTGTTCCCCGCCGCCCACCCGGAGGTCCGCGCGGTGCTCGAGGCGTGCGCGGAGGCCGGCGTCGCGGTCGTGCCGTTCGGCGGGGGGACGAGCGTCGTGGGCGGCGTCGCGCCGCTCCGCGGCCCGTTCGACGCCGTCGTGTCGCTCGACCTCGGCCGCCTGGACGCCCTCGACGGGCTCGATGAGCGCTCACAGACGGCGGTCGTGCAGGCCGGCGTCCGAGGCCCGGAGCTCGAGCAGCGCCTCGCGAGCCGCGGCTTCACCCTCGGCCATTTCCCTCAGAGCTTCGAGTACGTGTCGATCGGCGGCTGCGTCGCCACGCGCTCGGCCGGGCAGGCGTCCACGGGTTACGGGCGCATCGACGAGCTGGTGCTGGGCGTGCGCTGCGCGGCGCCGGCGGGCGATCTCGATCTGCCGGCGAGGCCCGCAAGCGCCGCCGGACCCGAGCTGCGCGACCTGGTGGTCGGCTCGGAGGGCACCCTGGGAGTCATCACCTCGGCGGCGCTGCGCGTGCATCCGGCGCCCGCCGAGCGCCGCTACGAGGGCTTCATGTTCCCCTCGTTCGCCGCCGGCGCCGAGGCGCTGCGCCTCATGGAGCAGCAGGGCATCGCGCCGGACGTGGCGCGGCTGTCCGACGAGCACGAGACGCGCATGTCGTTCGCGCTCGCCGGGGAAGGGCGGCTCAAGGGCGAGATCGCCCGGCTCTACCTGAGGCGCCGGCACGTCGAGCGCGGCTGCCTGGCGATCGCCGGCTGGGAGGGATCCGCCGATCGCGTGCAGGAGCGGCGGAAGGCGGGCGCCGCCGTGATCGGCGCGTGTGGCGGCGTCGGCCTGGGTCGCGGCCCGGGCCGCGTCTGGTCGTCCGGGCGCTTCCACGGTCCCTACCTGCGCGACGATCTGCTCGACCGCGGCGTGATGGTCGAGACCGTCGAGACCGCCGCGCAATGGTCGGAGCTCTTCACGCTGTACCGCGCGGTGGGCGATGCGCTGCGCGAGCACGCGCCGCTGGTGCTGTGCCACATCTCGCACCTGTACCCGTCGGGCGCGTCGCTGTACTTCACCTTCTTCACCCGGCAGGACCGCCAGGCGCCGATCGAGCAATGGCGGCGCGCGAAGGCCGCCGCCTGCGACGCCATCGTCACGGCGGGCGGCACGATCACCCACCACCACGCGGTCGGGCGCGATCACGCCCCCTGGATGCAAGCAGAGGTCGGGACGACGGGGATCGCCGCGCTGCGTGCGCTCAAGGCCGAGCTCGATCCCCGGGGCATCATGAATCCCGGGAAGCTCCTCCCGGAGCCGGGTCCTACGCCGTCTTGATCGGGCCGCGCAGGTAGATCGTCCCCGGGCGCGGCGGGCTCTTCTGCGTCTCGGTGGTGACGAGCATCTCGCGGTAGCCGGAGATGTCGGCGGAGAGCTTGCCCTGAGCGATGAGCCGGCCCTGCGAGTCGGCGCTGCTGAAGTACCCCAGGAACAGCTCCTTCCCGCCGCTCGAGTACAGCCAGATCCCGTAGCCGGCCTTCTTCGTGCTCGGCAAGCCCTGCACCACCGCGTTGATCGCCTGCTGGCCGGAGACGTCGACGATCTGCACGACGCCGAGCGCCTTGGCCGCCGGAGCGCCCTTGGCCGGCGGTGCGAGGTTGACCTGGGCCTTGACCACGGGCTGGGGGGTCGTGGTCGTCGTCGTCTTCGCGGCGGTCGAGGCCGTGTCGGCGTTGCCGGTGCCGCTGTTGCCGCCGCCCCCGAGGACGACGACCAGCACGACCGCGACGACGACCGCCACGAGCCCGAGCAGCAGGGCGCCGCCCAGGCGAGAGCTGCGCGGGAGGGAGGCGCGAGCCCCGGCGGGGACGGGTGCGGCGTCGGTGTCGCTCGGTGCGGCGTCCGCGGCCGCGCCGGTCTCGGCGCGCTCGGCGGGGATCTCGGGCAGCGCGTCGCCGGCCATCGGCCGCAGCTCGTCGCGCACCGCGCGCGCCCAGTCGCGCCCTGCGGCCGAGCCCGCGAGCAGCTCACGGGTCGCGTCGCGCTCGGCCTCGGAGCCCTGCCCGAGCAGGAAGTCGGTGATCGCGTCGCGGCGACCGTCCTCGAGACCCGGCGTGGGATCGGGGCCGAGCCCGGCCGCGGCAGCGTGCGCGCGCCGGCGTACCGCGTCCTCGTCGATGCGCAGGAGTGCGGCGAGATCGCGGTAGCTCTTGCCCTGCTGGAGGATGAGCTGAAGGACGGCCTTCTGCTCTGCCGCCAGCGAATCGATGCGAGCCATGTGGCCGCGGAGCCTACCCAGCGCGCCTTGTATCGTGCTGCACCCATGAGCATCGAGCCCGTCGTCCCGCTGGACCGCACCTTCGACGCGTTGTACGGCCTCGAGATCCTCGAGTCCGGCGAGGACCACATCCGCGCGCAGGTCGCGGTGCGCGACGAGGTCAAGCAGCCGATGGGCCTCGTGCACGGCGGCGTGTTCGCCTCGATCGCCGAATCGATCACGTCGGCGGCGACCGCCGTGGCGGTCTTCGCCGAGGGCAAGGCCGCGCAGGGCCTGTCCAACCAGACGAGCTTCCTGCGGCCGATCACCGAGGGGACCATCCACGCCGACGCCCGCCGCCGTCATCGCGGGCGCACGACCTGGGTGTGGGAGGTCGAGATCACCGACGACGCAGGCCGGCTGTGCGCGCTCGTGCGGATGACGATCGCCGTGCGCGACCTGCCGTCCGACGGTCGCTGATCAGCCGCGCACGAAGCCGCCCTCGGAGCCGACGACCTGGCCGGTGACCCAGCCGGCGTCGTCCGAGCACAGCCACGCGACCAGCCGCGCCGCATCCTGTGCCGTCCCCAGCCGGCCGGTGGGGAAGCGCTCGCGCAGCGCGCGCCGCGTCGGCTCGTCCATCCAGCCGGTGTCGGTCGGGCCCGGGTTGACGGCGTTGACGGTGATGCCCAGCGCGGCCACCTCGGCCGCGAGCTGGCGCGTGAAGGTCTCCAGCGCGCCCTTGGTCGTGGCGTAGGGGAGTTCCCCGGGCATCGGGCCCAGCGACTGCCCGGAGACGAGGTTGACGATGCGGCCCGGGGCGCCGGCGGGATGCCGGCGCGCGACGTCGCACGCCAGCAGCACGGGCGCGCGCACGTTGACGGCGTAGTGGTCGTCCAGCGCATGCGCGTCGAGCGTCGCGAAGCCCGCGGGCACGCTGTGCGCCGCGTTGTTGACGAGGATCGACGGCGTGCCGAGCCGCGACGCAACGAGTTCCACGAGCTGCGGGGCGGCCGCCGGCTCGCGCAGGTCGACGGGCAGGGCGAGCGCGCGCACGCCCGCCGCGTGGAGCTCGAGCTCCAGGGATGACGGTCCGCCCTCGGCATCCTCGTCGAGCTGCCCGCGGTGGGTGAACGCGATGTCGGCGCCCCTGGCGGCGAGGGCCCGGCACACGGCGGTGCCGATCCCGCCCCCCTTGCCCGCGCCGGTGACGAGCGCCACGCGGCCGGCGAGCGCCTGAGCGCTCATCCGCGGTAGCGGTTGGTGATCGGGACGCGCCGGTCGCGGCCGAAGGCCTTGCTGGTGACCTTGATGCCCGGCGGCTGCTGTCGGCGCTTGTACTCGGCGACGTCGACGAGGCGGATGACGCGGTCGACGTCGTCGGGCGGGAGGCCGCGGGCGATGAGCTGCTCGCGCCCGAGGTCCTCCTCGACGTAGCCGAACAGGATCGCGTCCAGGACCTCGTAGGGCGGCAGCGAGTCCTCGTCGCGCTGGTCGGGGCGCAGCTCGGCCGACGGCGGCCGGGTGACGATGGTCTCGGGAACGGGGGAGGCGGGCTCACGGCGCGCGCGCTCCGCGACCAGGCGGTAGACGAGCGTCTTCGGGACGTCCTTGATGACCGCGAAGCCGCCGGCGCTGTCGCCGTAGAGCGTCGAGTAGCCCACGGACATCTCGGACTTGTTGCCGGTGGTCAGGACGAGCCAGCCGAACTTGTTCGACAGCGCCATGAGCAGGTTGCCGCGGATGCGCGCCTGCAGGTTCTCCTCGGTCAGGTCGGGCTTGCGCCCCGCGAAGACGCCGGCCAGCAGCTCGTCGTAGCCCCGCATCGGCTCGGAGATGGGCAGCTCCAGCAGCTCGACGCCCAGGTTGCGCGCGAGCAGCTCGGCGTCGGAGCGCGTGCCCTGGCTGGAGTAGGGCGACGGCATCGTCACGCAGGTCACGCGCTCGGGCCCCAGCGCGTCGACGGCGATCAACGCGACCAGCGTCGAGTCGATGCCCCCGGACAGCCCCAGGACGACGTGCTCGAAGCCGTTCTTGCGCACGTAGTCGCGCGTGCCCAGGACGAGCGCGGCGTAGACCTCCGCGTCGGGGTCAAGCGGCTGAGCGAGCGGGCCGGCGGGCGCGTCCGGGCGGTCGTGTCCGGCCGGCGTGGTGAAGCTGCCCAGGAAGGCGACGTCGGGCTTGGCCGTGCGGGCCGGGACGCGCTGGCGCGTGTCGCGCAGGCGCGCCGCCCCCGCCGCGTCGACGTCGAGGTCGGCCACCAGCAGCTCCTCGCTGAACTGGCCGGCGCGCGCGATGACCTGGCCCTCGTGGTCGGCGATGAACGAATGGCCGTCGAAGACGAGCTCGTCCTGGCCGCCGACCAGCCCGCAGAAGGCGACGGTCGCGAGGTTGTCGCGCGCGCGCTGGGCGATCATCCGCTCGCGCTCGCGGCCCTTGCCCGCCTGGTAGGGCGAGGCGGAGATGTTCACGATGAGCCGGGCGCCCGCGAGCGCTTCGTCGGTGAGCGGCGGCCCGGGCTGCCAGATGTCCTCGCACACCGTGAGGCCGACCTGCACGCCGTCGACTTCGACGATCGCGCCGCCGGGACCGCCCTGGAAGTAGCGGACCTCGTCGAACACGCCGTAGTTGGGCAGGTTGACCTTGCGGTAGACGGCCTGGACCGCGCCGCCGGCGCACACCGCCGCGGCGTTGTAGACGTCCTCGGCGCGCTCGGGGAAGCCGACGATGGCGACGATGTCGCGCGCCTCCGC
>JAOPZW010000235.1 GCA_025963905.1 Solirubrobacterales bacterium
CTTCTGTGCGGCGCGGTACGTTGACAGGGCATGCTCAAGTCCTGTTGCTCATGGCGGCGGCTGTGACCGCCGCCGCCGTGTCTGCGGCCGCGCTGGCAACGGCAAGCGGGCAGCACGGTCAGGCCCGCTTCCAGGTCCCGGACGCTCACGGCGCTCTGCACGCCTCGCCGAGTGCCCACACCGCGTTCGAGCTGCCCTCGGGTTCCTGGAAGCAGGCGAGGCGCGCTGGAGAACACCATCGCGTATGGCACCTACCGCCGGACCGTGCGTGTCGCCGGCTCGTCATGTGTGCTCGGCCTGGAAGTCAACAGCCGGGCGCAATCGCGCCAGCCGAACCGCCGGCGCTTCATTCACGCCAAGGTGCTGGACCGGGGGGTCAGCGGCCCCCTGCACTGGCTCGTCGGGCTCGCCGGGGGCGGGCCCGAACGGATGCTCTATGCCACCGCGTACGAGCCGGCACCGCACTGTGCCACGAGCAAGCCGTACGCCTACTACCAGATGACCGTGTCCCTCCCGCAAGGTGCCAGCGAGGCTTCGGCGCGCTGCGCGACCGGACCGACCTTGGGACCTCCATCCGCTCGGTGAAGGTCGTCCACGGCGGGCTCTCCTAACGTCGCCGGCGAGCGACGGCAGGTAAACCGGGAACAGCTCGCGTGGCGGACGAAGGCCACCCCCTGGAGCGAGGCGCGGCACTGAGCACGGGGTCCGCGCGTGCTGTGGGTCAGCGGCGCGGCACGGTGGCGGTGTAGAAGCGCCAGCCGGTGGTCCCGTCGGCTCGGGGGCGGGGATTGAGACGAAGAGCCGGTTCGCCGCGAGCGCTGCTCGGACGTACGGGGGGGCCTGGGAGGCGGGGCGCGGGAGCAGCCAGGCGTGCTGGTCGCCGGTGGCGGGTCGTATCGCGTGGATCGCGGTGCGGCCTTCGAGCCAGACAAGCACGTCTGAGTTGAGGCTTCCGTCCAGCGGGTAACACCAGCGGGCGCAGTTGCTGATGACCTTCGACTTCCCCGTGGCGCAGGACATGACCCTGAGCGCGTGGCGTGCGCCGGGCGCGCCGAACACGAGGCGAGAGCGCGGCGTCGGACCGCTTAGCGCTGGGCAACGCCCGCCGTGGAGGCGGTCCAGGCCCGGAGAGTCGAGGTCTCGTAGTCCGTCGGCCTGGCTGGTGTGCCCGTCGCGAAAGTTCAGATAGATGGTGTGACCGTGCACGTGTGGGTCTGAGCTCGTGCGAGAGCCGATGAGCCAGTAGCGGCCGAGATCGCTGAAGCTGTCGCTGGAGGGGTCAAAGCCGCTTATGTACGGCGGCTGGCCCGGAGGCGGCGCGTAGGTAGCGCCCGTCGCGAGGTTGAGCACCCGCGGCCCGGACTCGGGAGAGACGCAGTTGGCGAGTAGCCGGCCGAACGAGATCGCGTCCGCGTGGCACCCCGGTTGCTCGAGCGTGCGCTGAGTGGCGTCCTTCGCGTCGACGACCTGGAACCGACCGACGATTTGGGTCCAGGCGACCCAGCGCTGGCCGTCGCCGACCGCCGGGCCCACGACGGTCACCGGCGTTGCGAGCGCAAGCGACCGGGCAGACGCGCTCGGGCAGACCAGGGCGGCGGCGACCAGCACCAGCGTGAGCGCCCGCCCGATCTCGCCGATGCGCCCACCGCTCAGCCGGCGGTGGCCGGTACTCAAGGTGAGGCGATGACGTCGGACTTCCACGTGAAGTAGCACGGGCGGGTGGTTGCGCGGTGAGTGACGCATGCCGTCTTGCCGGCCACCGCCCCGAGCGACCCTGCTTGGCGGGCTGCGTCTGCGGCTACGAGGCTAGAGATCGCTCCCAACCGCTGAGCTGACTGCTGATCATTCCCCGGCATTGGGTGTTGTCGGCGACGTCGACCGACAACCCTGCCAGCGCCGCACGCAGCTGCGCGGCCGGATAGCGGCGCCGCAGCGCCCCGTGGGCGACGCAGTCGCGCTCGACCGCCTTGCGCCCGGTCGCGCCAGCGCGACCGACATAGAGCGCGCGTTGGCTGGCGATCAGGCCCGGGCACGAGCTGTACTGCTCGACGTCGGGCTGCAGGCGCTTGGCCGCCGCCGCGAGGTCGGCGCTGCGGTAGTGGCGGTCGAGGCGCCCGTTGTCGAGGCAGTCCTTGACGATCGCGCCGTGCGCGGGCGCCGTGGTACGCGCTGCGCCAGGGGCGGCGAGCACCAGCGAGCAGATGCCTACGACGAGGGCGGCGGTGCTGAAGGTCATGGCGGGTATTCCTCCTGGTCGTTCGGGATACGTGCGCTGGGACTGATCGGGCCGCCAGGAAGTTGCGCTGCGACCGATGGCGCCATCCGTAAGGCGAGCCGCGAGCCCTGCGCTGGCGCACCCCGCCGCAGCGACCGGATTGTCATCCCCGGTTAGCGACACCCCCCGACACCGGCGCGTTCGGAGCACGATGGCCTCAGAACGCTCCTTGGAACGTCTGGCGGTTGTGCGTGCCGTCGCGCAGTGTCGCGGTGACGGTGAAGCTGCTGCTGGCGAAGTCGCCGTCGTAGACGGCGAACACGACGTGCCCGACGGGCGATGGGACGAGCACGCGGGTGTCGCGTGCGGTGCTGATCGTGACCGAGCGCACGTCTGGGCTGCAGCGGATTGTGATCGACGAGCGGCCGGGTTGGAGGCGGCGCTGGACTCGGGCGCGGCGGTTGAAGAGGTCCTCGTCTGGCCGGCCTGGCCCTCCGCCGAAGCCGTAGGCGACATCGATTGGGCGCTGGCGGCTGAGCGGCGTCATCTGGCCGCAGGCCGCTGCGTACTGCAGGAGGTCGGTGAACAGTCCTTCGCTGGCGTCGACGGTGCCGACGTGGCCGTCGACGAGTCGGCCCTGCCCGACCACGCAGCCTCGGCCGTCGGCCGTGCGACCGGCGAGCACGGCCCATGGCGGGCCGCCGGCGGGGTCGGGCATGCGAGCGTCGACTTGCGTGCTGCCTGGAGTGACTGACCCGAGCCCGGGCGGCTGGTGGATGATTCTCGTGACGGTCCGCCGCGTGCCGTCGTGCCCGGTCAGCGTCACGTCTGCGCGCCCGACGGTCGATCCGGCCGGGCCGAGCACGAGCAGCGCGCCGCCCGGCCCGACGGCGGCGGCCGCGGAGCGCAGGCCACGTACCTGGGGCCGTGTGCTGCCCGGCTGGACGTTGCCCCACAGCAGGGCGCGCTCGATCCGCGTGGCCCCGTTCGGCTCGACGATGAGCGGCGAGGCGCCGAAGAGCACCTGCTGGGGTCGCCGGGCGCTTGTGCAGATGCTCGTCTGCCCGGGGGCCTCGGGGGTGAGCGGGCGGAAGCGCTCGTCGGGGAAGATCCAGCCGAAGCGTCCATTGACTATGCGCCCGAGTTGCACGCAGCGGATGCGCTGACGCCAGGTGGGGTGCGCGAGCGTGGTCGCGGGCCGCCGCAGCGAGCGGCGCTCGCCGGTGAAGGTTCGCATCGCCCATGCCGGCCCGCGGTCGGGATCGTCGAGTCGCAGGTCGATCCGGACGCTCGCGCGATCGATGACGAGGTGCACGCGTCCTGGGTCATAGCGCCCGTCGGGCAACCGATCGCTCGCGCCGACGGGCGGGCCGATCGTCAGGTGCCGTGAGGCGGGTGCGTTGCCCCCGGAGTCGCCGACGGCGACCGCCGCCACGGTTCCGCCCGCCGCACCGGCGAGCGCGGCCAGCAGTAGTGCGCGTCGCGGCGTCACATCGCCTCCTTCGGGTCGACGAGCCCGAACGACGGGCCGAAACGGCGCACGCCGCCGCCGCGCAGGCGCACCTCTACGCGCACGTGCGCCGGATCGACGGTCAGCGCCATCAGGACGAGGAATGATCCGTTCACGGTCGGGCGGACCGCCCGCCGGACTCCTGGTGCGGTGACGACGATCTCGCGCGCGAGGTCGCGGCTGATGTCGCCCCACACGGCGGTGCGCGGCGCGTGCTTGTTCCATGCGCCGCTGGTGCGCGTCGTGGTGTACGGGTCGCGATGGCCGGACAGCCTGCGGGTGGTGAAGAACAGCGTGCGGTCCGGCCGCGGGTAGTAGCGCGCGCGACCGCAGGCCGGTGGCGAGCTCGCCGCGTCCCTGCCACCGCGCGCGCTCGTGAACGACACGCACGTGTAGACGGGCACCCGCACCGTCCTGCGACCGCGATGGAATGTGCGGACCTTGCGGTCGCTCGTGAACGAGCCGAAGTGCCAGGCCTGCCCGCCGAGCGGATCGGGCACGATGAACGGGCTCGCCGCGAGCGCGACCCGCTGCGTGTGACCGTCGCGCCAGCGCAGTACGACGACCGGCTGCAGGTCCTCCGGGTAGCCGGCGGCGGCGACGAGGAACGCGCCCTCGCCGCTGTGGGCGACCGGTCGCGGCGTGCGCCCGCGTACGCCCACGAGCACCTGCGAGAGGTCCGCGCCGGCGACGCCGTCGATCACCGTCCGCACGTCGGCGTAGCGGGGGGCGTCGAAGATGCGTGTCCCCAGCAGCGCCACCGCGTCGCGGCTGGACTGCCCGCACGCGTCGGCGTTGATCTCGGGGACCGCACGGAAGCGGCGATCGAGGCCGACGAGCCCGAAGCTCCCGTCGACGACCTGCCCGACGGTCCCGCATACCAGCCCGGTGTCCGAGCGCGCCAGGCGCAGCGCCCACGCCGGCGCGCGCCCGCCGGGATCGCGCGCCCGCAGCTCGAGCACGTGGCTGGTGCCCGGAGCGACGCGCTGCTCGGCGGGCACGTCCTCGGCGGAAAACGGCGCGATCGGACTGGCGTGCAGGACGTAATAGGTCGCGGCGCCCGCAGCCGCCGCGGCGGCAAGCACGAGTACGGTCGCGAAGAGCAGCGACAGCCCGCCGCCGCGGCCCCGGCGGACCCGCAACCGCGCCACGACCTCGGCCACCCGCGCTGGCTGCGTGTCGCGGCGATAGCCGGCAAGCAGCGCATCGCCGAGCTCGTCGAGGATCGGAATATCGTCCGCCCGGCGCTCAGGCACGCGCCTCGCCCTTCCCCGGGACTCGGTCGTCGTCGAGCAGCGTCGCGAGCGCACGCAGGCCGCGCGACACACGCGCGCGAGCGGTCGCCTCGCCCACGCCCATCGCCCGCGCCACGTCCTCGTAGGAGCGCTCCTCCAGCACCCGCAGGCGCACGGCTTCTCGCTGATCGGCTGGCAGTGTTCCCAGCCGCGCCGCCACGGCGCGGCGCAGATCCTCGCTCTCGGCCAGGTCGATGATCCGGTCAAACTCCTCGTCGTTCAGCGCACGCCGCTCCACCCCCAGCCGGGCCATCGCGCGGCGCTCGATCGCCCCGCGGCGCGCCCACGCGGCGAGCTGGTGGCGCGCGATACCCCACACCCACGGAAGCCACTGCTCCTCAGACGCTCCCCGGCAGCGCGCTCGATCCGCATACGCGGCGGCGAACGTCTCGCCGAGCAGGTCGACCCCGACCTCCGGGTCGTACACACGGCTGGTGAAGTACCTCAGCATCGCGCGTGCGTGCTGGCGGTAGAGGCGATCGAGATCATCGGCTTGGAAGGGCAAGGGCAGAAGGCTGACGCGCGCTGGACGCGGACGCCCCGCGCCCGCATCCGGTAGGGGCACCAACGCCCCGCGCTGTGACGTGAGCGCCTCAAGGACCAGCCGACGCGCGGCGACGCGGAACTGTCGCGGACCCGCGACGGTAGGGTCCGCCACGGATCGTGCTCCAACCCTCATCGATGGAGCTTGGACTTCACGGCGAGGCGCCGCCGGTCGAGCGGCTACTCCTCGACCGCGAAGAGCGTCTCGCAGTTCGTCGGGTTCACCAGCACCCGGACGGGCGCGCGCTCGGCGACGCGCGCGATCCGCGCCCGTTCGGCTCCGGTGACGGTCGTCGCCAGATGGACGTAGAGCGCGTTCTGCTCGGGACGCGCGCCCGAGGCGATCTTCCCCGCGCGATATAGGTCGATCAGTTCGTCGGTGATCGCCGGGTGGGCATCGAACAGCTGCTGCTGGCTGTAGTCGACCGCCACAAAGTCCGTGCGGTCGAGGATCCCGTGCGCGGCCAGCCCGTGACCTGCGTGAGCAACGGCCCGGCGATCTCGCCGTCGCGCCGCACGACTCCGACCTTCAGGCGACCACCGTCGTCTTGGTCAAACCAGAGACCGCCGTTCCGATCAGCGAGCAGCGCGTGGATCTCGTCCGTGACCCCGTGGGTCGCGTCCTGGAACTCCAAGCGCCGCACCGCCTCCGCGTAATCGATGCCGAGACGACGGACCATGGACGTCGCAGCAAGGTGCTGAACTCCGGGGGACTCCACCGACCCCGCATCCCACGGGCGCCTCACACACTCCAACGACGGACGATCAGCGTGGCACTGCATGTCCAAGCACCCGTGTCCCTAACGCCCGGTGAGCACCTCATTTCGCAGCGCGGCTTCGGCCATCATGTCGATGCCGACGAGTCGGCCATCCCGATCGAACTCCAGGATCTGGAGAACTCACCCGGCCTTCTGCATTGGGCGCCGAGCGACGACGGTCTCATCCCCGTTGACGTCATGAGCGACGCCCATCGCGCGAGGGCCGTACAGCGCAATGAGGGTGGCTGACGCCGTCGCTTTCCACGCAGGGGACCACGCGAGCGAAGGTCGCGCGAAGCCGCCGCAGGGAGTGCCGCTGTTCGTCCAAACATGCAGCGGGGCGTCCGAACTGGCCCGCCGTTCTTGAAGGTGTGGGCAATGTTCGGCAGCGCGCCTGATCGCCGGGCGCTCAGCCGCCGTCGACCACTGCGCCCGGCGTCCCGCCGCAGTCTCGCCTGCTGGCGGTGTCACTGTTCCGTGCGCCCTGGACCGGGCCCCGGATGCAGCCCTGGGCATCCCTGCGGCGCGGCAGCGCGAAGTCGTGGAGCTTTGCGAGGTTCTTTGGGGTCGGGTCGAGACGTTTGATCGCGCGTACGGTCTCGACGAACCGCGTGGTTCCCTGCGCTGAGGGGCCCCCGCCGCGGGGCATCGCTAGCGGCAACGTGCTGGTGTACCCAAGCGGAGAGCCGGTCTCCCGATCGACGTAGAACGCTTGCGTCGGCTGCGGAGGCAGTGGACCGATGGCGGTGCCGCCTGTCTGCGGGGTCACGATATACCGTCGTGCCGGGCGTCCCGCGAAGTTGACGTCACCGGAGGGATCGAGCCGACCCTCCTCATAGCGTCGTCGGAAGTCCTCGATCAAGCCCGCCTGCTGCTGGGCGATGACATCGGCGGCATCCTGGTTGTCGGACGGTCGCACGATGCGATAGCCGCCCTGCTTGTTGATCTGCCGCATGACGCCGTCAGCGCTGATGACGTGGTCAAGCGCGGCGGTCAGCCATCCAGCCGGCGAGCGGTACGTCTCGAGGCGGTGTGTCTCGCGGCCGCGATGCCATTCCTGGATCGTGACGGTGAAGCGTTCGTGCGCGCCCGTCGTGTCCGTGACGACCGATGTGCCCGTGACGCGCGCGTAGAGGATCTGTCCGGGCAGCGCGCTCGTCTGCGCGTACGCCCGCGCGGCGAGATCCAGCGACCGAGGTGCTCCACGCACGCCGAGCAGTTCAAAGACCGCGGCGGTCGCGACGACGGCCACCAGGCCGACCGACCGCACTGCCCGCCGACGCGACCGACGCGGCGTCCTCGCGACGACCGGTCGATCGGAGGGGGTGAGCCACCGCCCGGCGGCCTCGACGAGGTCCCGTTCGAGATCCGGCAACACGCTGCTCATGACGTCTCCTCCATCTGCGTCCGCAAGGCCGCCAACCCTCGGCTGACGCGCTTGCGCACGACCTGCTCCGAGCACTGCAGCGCCGCGGCGATCTGCGCGTACTCAAGCTCCTCGACGATCCGCGCCTCCACCGCCTCTCGCTGCTCGGCAGGCAGCGACGCGAGCGCGGCGACGGCCGGCCCATCCCCGACGGCCTCGACCCGCGCGAGGTCCTCGTCGTCCAGCCACAGCACCGGCATCCCCAGCCTCCGCCGCGCCCGAGCCTCGACGCGCCCGCGCTCCCAGCTGCGCCACAGCACCCGCCGAGCGATCCCGAACACCCAGCCGACCGGTGCCCCGAGTTCAGGCCGAAACGACGCAAGCGACACCAGCGCCGCCGCAAACGTCTCGGCCGTCAGATCGGCCCGCACATCCGGCGCCGCCCCGGCACGCCGGAAGAATGCCAGGACGGCGGGCTCCCAGCGCTGGTAGAACACGCCGAACGCGGCTCGATCGCCCGCCTGAGCGGCGACCATCAGCCGCAGGTCGTCGTCGTTGGCGAACGCCCTCACTGAGCTCCATTACGCCGCGAGGCCACGGTTGTGACCGCGGCTCGGTCAGAGACTTGATTGATGAGCGGCCGGACGTGGAACTGACGGTCGTTCAAGCCCCTGGACGGTAGTCGAGCTGCATTGTCGTGGCTGTGCGCGCCCGGCCGAGTAGTCACGTAGTTCCGCAGCCGCGGCCGCCGCCGCGGTCTGCGTGACGCTGTGGGGGCGTTTCGGTAGACGATCCGGACCCCGGTCGCTGGACCCTTGCGCAGTGCTGTGCCGTACTTGGCGAGGATGCGCCGACTGCTCCTCACGGTTACGGCCGCGCTCGTCCCGCTGATCGCTGCCCTCGCCCTGCTCACGGGCTCGAACCGCTCGTCATCGGTGGCGACCAGCGGCTATCGCGCGGGGGCCCTCGTCGCCTATGGCGAGGGTGCCTCCAGCAACCCCGACGTCGGCCGCCTGGGTGATGGCATCGGGCTGGCCACGATCATCGGCGCGACGGCGACGAGCGCCTGGGGTTCGCCGCGGTGGATTGTCCCGCTTGATGGGGCGTGGCTTACGGGGCGTCATTTCATCGCGGATGACGCCCGCGGCGACACGTGGGTGCTTGCGATGCGAGACAACCGGTTCGCGCCTGTGCGTCGGTTGCGCCCGCTGTGGCCAAGGTCCTACGGGCGTCAGGCCGTCTCACGCGACGGCGGTCATGTCGCCGCCACCCGAGCGCGGCGGCAAGGAGGTGGATACGCACCATCGAGCACGATCGCGGTGACCGATCTCGACGGTCGCAACAGGCGAACCTTCTCCGCTGGGCTGGTCATCGGGTGGAGCAATCGCGACGAGGTCGCGGCAGCGCAAGCCAACGGCGACGTCCTCTTGGTCGACGCCAGGACGGGCAGGCGCCGTGTTCTGCTCAGCGCCAAGCGGGCGAACAGACGCCTGCGCGCGCGGACTGTCGAGCCCGAGCGGGCGGCATGGTCGGCCGATGGACGGTTCGCGGCGATCCGTGTACAAGCGACTTACGTGCGGCGACCGCACCACCGTCGCGGCAGCACGATCCTCCTCCTCGACACCACCCGCCCGCGCGCCGTGCGGGTGCTCGCCTCGCGCTACGACATCTCGCTCTTCGCGTGGGCGCCGCGCGGCGACCGGTTCGCCTACACGACCAGCGGGTTCCCCGCCCCCCACGAGCTGTGGGTCACCGAAGGCCCAGGCCGCACGCCGCGCCGCCTGTTCGCGACCGCTGATCGACACTTCGACTGGTTTACCTGGGCACCCGACTCGACCAAGATCCTCCTCGACGATCAGCTCGCCCAGACCTGGAGACTCTTCAGCCTCGACGGCGCACTACCGCGCGCGCTCGCGCGGCTGGGCGGCAGGCCGCTGTGGTGCTGCGCACCAACGTCCACCCTCAGGAGCCAAGCGCCCTGACATCGTGGCCCTGTCACGGTGCCAGGTGCCCGGCGCGCAGGATGGCGGCTGCTGGCAGCTTGCTCGAGCTCTGACGGCCCACCGCCGCGCTCGCTGCGGCCTAGCCGCGACACCGCCGCCCGCTGACGCGCACCGGCATCGATCGACCCGCCGAGCGCGACACCGAAAGCTCCCCGCACCCGCCACCGACCGCCACACGTTAGAGCGACACCGTCCACCGAATGCAGAGCACGGGACGTCACGGGGCGGCGGCTCCAGACCGGGTTGAGTGCTGTTCCCCGATTGTCACAAGCTGCGGCTCTCCCGCAACGATGTAGACGATGCCCGGCCCGTTGCCAGAGGACCGAGACCTTCTGAAACGGATCGCCGCCGGCGAGGATGCCGCGTTCTCGGCCTTCTACCGGGCGCATCTGGACGCCGTGGTCGCGTTCTTCCGACGCCGCGTCCCCGACGCCGAGCTGGCCTTCGATCTCGCCGCCGAAACGTTCGCGGCGGTCGTGATCAGCGCGGGGTCCTACGGCGGCGACGGCCCGGCGGCCGCCTGGTTGTACGGGATCGCCCGCAACAAGCTGCGCGAAAGCCTGCGTCGGGGGCGCGTCGAGGACAACGCTCGGCGCCGACTCGGGCTGGAGCCCGTCGTTCTTGACGACCGCGACCTCGAACGGGTCGAGGATCGGGCGCTGGCCGGCGCAGATGCTCTTGCCCGGGAGCTTGCGGCGCTCCCCGAACCGACACGCCGTGCCCTGCTGGCGCGTGTGGTGGAGGAGCGCGCCTACGACGAGATCGCGGCCGACCTCGACTGCTCCGAGCAGGTAGTCCGCCAACGCGTGCATCGCGGTCTGACCCGGCTGCGCGCCGGCCTGAAGGAGGAACGATGAGCGACGCATTCGACCAACTCGAGCGCCAGCTGCGGCGAGCGGTTCGCGCCGCCGCCGACAACGTCCCTGTGCGGCGACGCCGTGGCTGGCGCCGCACATCGGTCTTCGCGGTGGCAGCTGCGCTTACCGTCAGCGGCGGCGCCCTTGCGGCAACGAAACTCGTCGGCGGCCAGAGCGCCGAGACCCAGGGACGCAAGATCGCGGCGCAAGCTATCCGTGACACAGCGACGCTCCCCGCGTGCGCGCCCGCCGTTGCTTCTCAGACGCTGGTGCTCAGCGACAGCGCGCCCCTGCCGGAGATCCGTGCGGCGCTCCCGGCGCTCGCGACTCCCGCCCCGCGCGACAACCAGGCACGCGCACTCTCGATGTTGCCCCAAGGCGGCCCCGCTGGCCCCGTGCTGCGACGCACGGTACGCGCCATCCCGGCCGCGGACGGGGTGACGCTGGTGGTCTACGTCCAGCAGGGCTTCGGCTTTGGAGCGTTGCGCGATCCCGACGCCTGTGGTCGGGCCCGGCGCGAGCGCGCCGCGGTCCTAGACCAAGACCGCGCGGAGGACGTCAAGCGCTGGACCGAACGGCGGCTCGCGGAGGTGGCCGACACCGTGCGTGGGTTGCAGACGCTGAATGTCTCCGTCCGAGTGCACGGTCAGGCAGGTATGCCGGGCGCGGGAACGCCGGTGCGCCCAGGGCAGCCGCTGCGGCTCGGGCTCCTGCTCTCGGGCGGCGCGGGTGGTCACCGAAGCGTGTACGTGGGGATCGCCGGC
>JAOPZW010000313.1 GCA_025963905.1 Solirubrobacterales bacterium
GTCTCAAGCGATGCCCGTCGGGCCTCGCTGCCACACTGGCTGGACCACTACAACGAGCGGCGCACCCACAGCGCCCTCGGCAACCGCCCTCCGATCGTGCGCGTTCGGGAGGTCACCGGGCACAACAACTAGCGCGCGGACGGGTGAGTCTCTCCCCTACCGCACCTGCTTCGCGGGCCTCTCGGGGCCCCGGCGTGCAACATCGGTTTCAGGGTGGCCAGGCAAGCAGGGATCGCTCATAAGATGCCGACGCACCCCGTGCCGCGCAGGACTTGCCGCGGCGGGGCTTCAGTCATGGACACGACACGCCGCGGCAACTACGACTCGGGAGAGGACTTCGTCCTCGAATACGGCGAGCTGCGCTTCACCTTCAACGAGCGCGACTTCAGCGAGCGCTGCGAGCAGGCGGCGGCCAAGCTGGGCTTCGTGAGCGGCCGCCTGGGCGAGCCCGAGCTGGAGGACCTCGTCAACCTCGCCGTCAACGGCGAGATCCACGAGCCGGCCTCGGCGCTCGGCGAGCACGTCAACGACTGCTGGCCCGAGCTCGTGGGCCCGTCGGACCGCTCGCTCGTGCACTGGCTGCGCCGTCTCGTCTTCCGCTCGGCCTGGCTCGACCAGCGCGTCAAGGAGGGCGAGCTCGACGTCTGCTTCGACCCGGACAGCCGCCGCTTCAGCTACATCCAGCCGGACCGCCACGGCGAGCCCGTGGAGCTCGCGCCCGAGCCCTCCTGGGGCCGGGTCGCGTACATGCCGCGCTGAGGGTCCGGACGCCTGGCGAGCGCCGGCGGCCGCCCCCCTTACGACGCCAGCGCTTCGGCGCGCGCCTCGAGGATCGCCTTGGCGCCGTCCTCGCCGACGAGGGCCTCGGGGCGCAGCGTGCCGCTGGCGACCGGGTCCACTGCGGGGAAGCTGCCCGCGGCCGCGCGGACGGCGTCCAGCGCGACGACGGTCGTCTCGCCGCCCAGCGGCCGCGAGGCCGTGGCGATCACGGTGAGGGAGCCGCCGTCCACGATGTTGCGCGCGGCGGCAAGCGCCTTGCGAGCCGCCGGCGGCGCCACGCCGTCGAGCGTGTCGACGAGCACAACCGCGTCGCCGCCGCGCGCAGCCAGGCGCTTCGCGGTGTCGATTGCGCGCTCCAGCGCCTGCGCCTGCGCGTCGTTGCCGGCGGCGAAGCTCAGCGCACCCGAGGGCTCGACCGGACCCTCCTTGGCCTCGTGGACCTCCTCGGGCCGCACGCCGATGAGGACGAGGCTCACCTCGAGCCCGTCCTGGCCGCTGAGGGCCGCGGCGAGGCGCCGCAGGAGCTCGGTCTTCCCCGAGCGCGAGGCGCCGGCGATCGTCACGCGCGAGCCGCGCCCGATCGGCGTGAGGCGGGCGAGCGTCTCCAGCGCCGGGTCGCCGCCGAGCTCGAGCACCTGCGTCGGGAAGGCGGCCGGCAGCTCGGCGAACGGCGTGACCTCGGCCACCTCGTCGGCCGACGAGCCGTTGATGGTGTCCACGCGGACGAGCGACGGGTAGCGCTCCGAGCGCCGCGGGCGGCGGACGGGGCCGCTGACGCGGTCTCCGGAGACGAGCTCGCACCGGCGGATCTGGGCGGCCGAGATGTACACGTCCTCGTCGGAGTGCTCGGGCGGGGAGACCCGCACGAAGCCCGATCCGTTGCCGAGGAGCTCGACGACGCCCTCGACGATGCGCTCGCGCTCGTCCCGGTCCTCGGCGACGGGCTCCTCGTCGCGGCGAGGACGGCGCGCGCGCCGCGGCCTGGTCGTCTCGACGGCGTCGGCGTCGGCGTCACCGCCCTCATCGGCCTCGGCCTCGGCCTCGGCGTCGACGTCGACGTCGGCGGCGGGCTCGGCGCCCTCGCCCTCGCCCTCGTCCGCGTCACGGGTGCGGCTGCGCCCGCGACCGCCACGGCGCGAGCGCCGCGGGCGGGTCTCGGCGGCTTCGGCGTCGCTCTCGGCCTCGCGCGCCTCGGGCTCGACGGCCTCGGGCTCGACGGCCTCGGGCTCAACGGCCTCGCCGCCCTGGTGGACGACGATCGTGTTGATGAGGTCCGCCTTGCGCAGGCGGCGGAAGCCGTCGACGCCGAGCTCCGACGCGATGGCGTGCAGGTCGGCGAGCGGGCTCGCCTCGAGGGCGTCACGGGACAGGACGGGCATGTGGTGCTCCTTGTGGATCGGGAGTTCGGTAGGCGTCCGGCCGCGTTGGGACAGCGGCCGGCGACCCGGTCAGGACCACGACCCTACTGCGCACGCCGATCAGAGGCCGTCCGCCCGGATCCACTTCAGGCGCTCGTCGCCCTCGTCGAAGTCGGGCATCGGCTCCAGGCCGGCCATGACGCGGCGCACGCGCAGGTAGTCCACCGCCGCGGCGACGTCGTGCACGCGCACGATCGCGGCGCCGCGGGCGACCCCGTCGCCCAGCGCGGCGAGCGTGCCGGCCAGGCGGTCGGCGGGCTCGCGACCCGTGATCGCCCCCACGAAGTACTTGCGCGACGGCGCCAGCAGGATCGGCCGGCCGAGCTCGTGCAGGCGCTCCAGCGCGCGCAGCACCTCCACGCTCTGGGCGGGGGACTTCGCGAAGTCGGGTCCGGGATCGACGATGAGCTGCTCGGCCGCCACTCCGCGCGCGCGAGCGAGCGCGAGGCGCTCCTGCAGGAACGCGACGACGTCGCCCACGACGTCGCCCCCGTAGTCGGGGAAGCCGACCGCCTTGGGCGCCGCCCGAGTGTGCATGACCACCAGCCCCGCGCCGGTCTCGGCGGCGACGTCGGCCAGGACCGGATCGCGCAGGCCGCTGACGTCGTTGACGATCGCCGCCCCCGCGCCGGCGGCCGCCCGCGCGACGACGGGCTTCCACGTGTCCACCGAGACGGTCACGCCCTCGGCCACGAGGCGCTCGACCAGCGGCACGACGCGACCGGCCTCCACGGCGGCGTCGGTCGCTGCGGTGTAGGTGACGCCGGACTCCCCTCCCACGTCGATGACGTCCGCGCCCTGGGCAACGAGCGCCAGCGCGTGGGCCACCTGCTCGTCAAGCGTGCTCAGGCGTCGCGCGTCGGAGAACGAGTCGGGGTTGGCGTTGACGATCCCCATCACCAGCGGGCGCCACGGCTCGATCGCGACGGACCGCCCGCGCAGGCGCAGGACGCTCATCGGCTCACCGCGTAGTGCACGAACAGGTGCTCGCCGGACCGGTGGATGTCGCGCAGCGACAGCCGCGCCGCGGGCTCGAGCGCGGGGCCGCTGAGCAGCGTGTCGGCGTCTCCGGCAACCAACAGCGGCGAGACCGTGAGGAAGAGGTCGTCGAGCGCGCCTTCGGCGACGAGGCGCCGAAGCAGCGTGGGGCCGCCCTCGCAGAGCACGAGCCGGGCCCCGTGCTCGCTGCCGAGGCGCGCGAGCACCGCGCCGAGGTCGAGGGCTCCCGGGTCGAAGCGGTGCACGGCGAGCCGCGCGGCGGTCGCGGGCGGCTCGGCGCCGGACTCGGTGTAGACGACCACGCGCGACGAGGGCTCGGCGAACAGGCCGATCCCCACGGGGAGCTCGAGCCGGCGCGACACGGTGGCGACGAGCGGCGTCTCCTCGAGGCCGCGCTCGCGCCGGCGCGTGCGCTGGTCGTCGTCGAGCAGGCTGGCGTAGCCCTCGGCCGCCAGCGTCGCGGTGCCGACGAGCACCGCGTCGGCCGCGGCGCGCAGCTCGCGCAGGAGCGCGCGGTCGGCCGGATGGCCAAGCGCCACCGAGCGGCCGTCCACCGAGGCGCGGCCGTCGGCCGAGGCGATCATCGCCGCCACGACGCGGGGGCGGGCGGCGCCCTCCCCGGCGCGCAGCGCCAGCCCGTCGACGAAGGCGCGGGCGCTGTGCGCGGCGGGGCTCGGCATCAGGGGCTGCAGCGACGAGCTCACCGCCCGCAGTCTGACGGTCGGTGCGTCAGCGCGGCTGCGTCACTTGATGGTGACGCGGCGCTGCACCGTGCCGACGTTCCCGACGTTGTCGCTCGCGGTCACGCGGATCGTGAACTTGCCCGCGCGCCCGTAGCGATGCGTCGCGGAGCGCCCCACCACGGCGCGCGACTTGTCGCCGAAGTCGATGCGGACGAGCTTCACCCCGGAGGCGTGGTCGGTGGCCGAGACGCCGACCTTCACCGCGCCGCCGGCACGGCGCGCGCCGCTGACCGTGAACTTCAGCTTCGGCGGCGTCGCGTCGACGCGCAGGTTGTGCGTCGCGGTTGCGGTGGTCTGCCCGCGGCGGTCGACCGCGACGACGCGCCACCTGTGCAGGCCGTCCCGGACGATCCCGGGCACGGTGACCGACGTGTCGCTGGTCTGCGCGACGGGCCGCCCGTCGATCTCCACGCGGTAGGTCACGGGTCCCCACAGCTCGAACGACTGCGACCAGCGCAGCGGCGGTCGCGCGAACTTGCGCCAGCGCGACGGGGTGTAGGTCAGGAACGTGCCCGGCGCGCGGGCGAAGGCCGCGGCGACGATCTTGCGATCGGCATCTCCGCCCTGCACGAAGGCGACGACGATGTCGCCGGTGCGGTCGGCGGCGGCCTCGATCCCGCGCGCGCCGTCGACCTGGCCGAGATCGGGGCTGGACAGCAGCTGGTCGGGACCCGGCACCTGCGGGACCCGCGACGCAGGCACGCTGTCGTAGGCCTTCGCGTGCAGCGAGATGCCACCGCCCGCATCGCCCTGGGCCCAGGCGACCAGGCCGTCGCCGGTCTCGGCCACCGCGGGCACCGGGAACGGGGCGACGTTGAACCCGCCGCCCAGCGTGACGCCGGGCACGAAGGCGTCGTCCTTGATCACGGCCCCGATGGCGGCGGTGGTGGTGACGCCGGCGGTCGCCGCGTAGCCGTCACCGCGGCCGCTGACGGCGACGCGCGGGGCGTTCGTGCTCTCGGCGGTCGGGAAGCCCTGGCCGTCGACGGCGACGGGCGCCTCGAACTGCGAGCCGACCAGGCGCCGGGCGATGGTCCGGATCTTCACGCCGCCGGCGCCGTCGTCCATCGCCTGGCGGAAGACCACCCAGGCGAAGCTCGAGTCGTCCTCGATGCCGATGTCCGGCAGGTCCGCCGCCCCGGCTGCGTGGCCCTCGAAGTCGCTCAGCGTGAGGTCCTGCGGCGCGGTCGAGACGCGCATTTCGAACAGGCGCCGGCCGTAGACGTGCGTGCGCCCGTCGCTCCCGTCCTCGCCGAAGACCACCACGGCGCTGCCGTCGGCGGCGACGGCGACCTTCGAGCGCTTGTTGCCGTCGCCCGCGTTCTGGGCCGGATCGACGTCGAGCGCGTCGGGCAGCACCGCGAACGTCGTGCCCTTGCGCTCGAGGCGCGCCGCGCGGACGTCCGCCGCCGAGCTGCCGGGGAGCGTGAACGAGACGTAGGCGACGCCGTTGATCGACATGTCGATCGAGGGGTTGGAGGCCGGCGCGGCCAGGCCCGACGGGGGACCGTAGGGCTGGTCGCCGGTGGGACGCACGACGGTCACGAGCTGGGTGTCGTTGATGAAGGCGATCGCCAGGCGCCCGCCGTCCGAGGCGGCGATGACCGGCTGCGACGACGGGCCGGCCAGGCCGTTGTCGATCCGCTCGGGCGCCTCCCAGGCCCCGTTGACCAGGCGCGACACGAAGATGTGGTTGACCCCGCCGTCCTGCTTGACGTAGACGAGCGCGCCGGTGCCGTCGCGCGCGACGTCGACGTCGCCCAGGCGCTGGATGTCCGGACTCGGACCGTCGACCGCCTGCCCGGCGAAGAACGAGCCGGTGGCCGCGTGCGCACCGGCGGGCAGGACGAGGAGCGAGGCGAAGACGGCGGAAACGGCGAGGCTACGGCGCATCGGGGCGTGGGCTCCTGTGGTCTCGGGGTGCGGCTTCGGGCGTGAGCGCGGGCGCGCACGCACCGGTTGCGGGGTATGCAACCGGTACGAAGACAGAAAGTTACGGCCCGGGGACGATGCCTTCGGCGGCGGCCTCCTCCAGGAAGCCCTCCGCCTCCGCTTCGATCCGGCCGTCGCCCCATCCCATCTCGGGCGCCATCGCCCGCGCCACGCGACGCGCGGCATCACCCGACGGCTCCGCGACGTCGCGTGCGGCCAGCAGGCCGAGGCGCGTGCGGCGCAGCAGCGCGTCCCCCACCCCGCGCGCCTGCTCGCGGCGCGCGGCGAAGACGACCTCGGCCAGGACGTCGGTCGGCCCGCTCGCGACGATCGGCTGGGCGAGCTCGCCGCGCTCGGCCGCGACGGCGAGCACGTCGTGGGCGGCATGGCCGTAGCGCCCGGCGAGCCGCGTGTAGGCCTCGTCGGGGACGCCCTCGACCCGCGGCAGGTCCTCGGCGCGCACGGCCTGGCCGAGCGGGATCTCGTGGGTCCGGCAGGGCGCGACGCGCGCCTCGCGTTCCACGAGCCGGTCGACCGCCATCTTCGCCATCCGCCGCCAGGTGGTGAGCTTGCCGCCGGTGATCGTGATCATGCCGCTGGAGGTCTCGTAGAGCTCGGCCTTGCGCGAGATGTCGACGGACTTCTTCGGGTCGCCGGTGGAGATCAGGGGACGCACGCCCGCGTACGCGCCCGTCGCATCGCTGGGAACGAGGTCGGTCGCGAAGTACTCGTTGACCGCGTCGAGCAGGTAGGTGACGTCGTCCTCGGCCGGGCGGACGTGGTCGAGGTCGGTGGCGTCGTAGTCGTTGTCCGTGGTGCCGATGAGCGTGCGCCCGAGCCACGGCAGCGCGAAGATCGAGCGGCCGCCACCGGCGGGGATGATCGCGCCGGCGACCAGGGGCAGCGTCTCGTGGGCGAGCGTGATGTGCGTCCCGCGGCTGGGGCGGATCCGGGGGACCTCGGCCTCGTCGTGCAGCTCGTCCGGCCGCAGGCGGTCGGCCCACACGCCGGTGGCGTTGACGACGTTGGCGGCGCGGACGACGAAGGTCTCGCCAGTGGCTGCTTCGCGCACGCAGACGCCACGGGTCCGCCCGGCCTCCTGGACGAGCTCGGTGACCTCCAGCCCGTTGGCGCACACGGCGCCGAAGCGCTCGGCCTCGCCCAGGACGGTGAGCACGAGGCGCGCGTCGTCGGTCTGGCAGTCATAGAACAGGTAGCCCGACGTCGGCCGGCGCGGGGCGAGCGCGGGGATGAGCTCGACGACCTCGTCGCCGGGGATCGTGCGGTGGCGGTCGGGGCTCCAGTCCTGGAAGGCGGCGCCGTCGGTGAGCTCCTCGCTCCCGCGCCGGAGCCCCCGCCGGCCGCGGATGCGATCCACCGACATGACGTCGTAGAGGTTGAGGCCCACGCCGACCAGGCGGTCCGGGCGCGCGCCGTCGAAGGCGGCCACCACCAGCGGCAGCGGCGTGACGAGGTGTGGCGCGAGCTTGACCATGAGCTGGCGCTCCAGCAGCGCCTCGCGCACGAGCCCGAGGTCGAAGGTCTGCAGGTAGCGCAGGCCGCCGTGGACGAGCTTCGACGAGCGGCTCGACGTGCCCGAGGCGAAATCGGCGCGCTCGACGAGCGCGACGCTGTAGCCGCGGGTCGCGGCGTCCAGCGCGACGCCCGCCCCGGTGATCCCGCCCCCGATCACCGCGACGTCGAACTCCTCGGTCGACAGGGCGGCGATGGCGTCGGCGCGGGAGATCACGAGCCCTCGCAGGCTAGCGTCCCGCCGAGTGGCCCCACTCAGGCGATCCTCGACGGCGCGGGTTCGCCGGCGGGCGGCGGCGCGCCGAGCAGGTGATGGGCCAGCCGCGTGGCGAGCGCCATGATCGTGATCTGCGGGTTGACGCCCAGCGCCGACGGCACGACGCTGCCGTCGGCGACGTGAACGTTCTCCGTGCCGTGGACGCGCAGGGCGCCGTCGACCACCGCCGCCCGCGGATCGGCGCCGGCGCGCGCGGTGCCCAGCGGATGGAACGCCATCGCCTGCACCTGCGACGGACGGACCCGGGCCCGGCGCAGCGGCCCGCTGTCGCCGTCGCGCAGCGGCGGGACGCCCGCCAGCGGGACGACCACCTCGCGCGCGCCCGCCGCCCAATAGATCTCCGCCAGGACCTCGAAGCCGCGCTTGAAGCGCGCGGCGTCGTCGCCGTGCAGGTCGTAGCGGATGAACGGGCGCCCGCCCACGTCGCGCACGGTGCCCCGCGCGGTGTCGCTGACCATGACGCCGAACGACCCGGTGCGCCGCGCGGCGAGCATCCGCTCACGGTGTACGGCGCCGCTGCCCGGCGTGACCATCGCCGCCTGGTCGGGCGGGCCCGTGATCCCCTCCAGGATGATCCCCTCCCCGGCCAGGCCGTCGACGTAGTAGCTCTGGGGCACGCCGTCCCATGGGTCGATCGGCTCGTCGAAGACGGCGCGCGCCGCGCTCGCCGGATGGATCGACAGGTTGCGCCCCAGCTGCCCGGAGGCGCCGCCCAGCCCGTTGCGGCGCAGCAAGCCGGGCGTCAACAGGGCGCCGCAGGCGATCACGACGTGCTCGCAGCGGACCCGCAGCGTCCCGCCCCCGGCGGTGCGGGCCGTGACCTCGCGGACCCGCCGGCGGTTGCCGACGAGGTGCCGGGCGCGCACCCCCGTGTAGGTCGTGGCGCCGGCCGCCCACGCGCGCGGGACATAGGTGATGCCGACGTGCTGCTTGGCGCCGGTGGGACAGCCGAAGGCGCACACGCCCGAGCCGACGCAGCCCTTGGCGTTGCGGAACAGGAAGTCGCCGTGCAGCCCCAGCGCCCGGGCGCCCTGGCGCACGAGCAGGGCGTTGCGCCCGGGCAGCGCCTCGGGCACCTGGCTGACGTTGAGCTCGCGCTCGACGCGGCGGAAGTAGGGCTCGAGCGCCGCGGGCGTCATGTCGTCGAGGCCGAACGCGGCGCGCCAGCGCGCCAGCACGTGCGCCGGGGTGCGGAAGCACGTCCCGGAGTTCACGAGCGTGGTCCCGCCCACCGCGCGCCCCAGCGGGATGACGATCGGCGGCGTGCCGACGGTCGCCAGCTGCCCGGCATCGCGATACAGGCGGGGCATCATGTCGCGCGGGCGGGCGGTGAACGAGGCGCTCTCGTGCCAGTCGCCCTCCTCGAGGATCGCCACACGGAGCCCGCCCTCGGCCAGCTCCTTGGCCACCGGCGCGCCGCCGGCGCCGCTGCCGATGACGCAGGCGTCCACGGTGACGATGCGCTCGCCGGCGATCCCCGCGCCGGCAACGATCCGCCGCTCGGGGGGATGGAAGGTCCCCCCACCGTCGGCGTAGGTGTGCGCGCCGGTGTCGCGCGTGCCCGCGCTCACCAGCGCCCCTCCAGCCCGCGGAGGGCCGCGGCGCGCGCGACGATCGCCTCCGGGTCGTGGCCCAGCTCGTTCAGGACGCGCAGGTCCCCGTAGTAACTGAGGTGGGCCATGGCGCGCAGCGCCTTCAGCAGCGGCGCGACGGGGGCGCAGCGGTCCAGCCGCGCGAGCGCGGCGGCACGCCGCGCCGGGGTCAGGCGCCGCAGGCGCGCGCCGAAGCCCAGCGCCAGCGGCGCGACCTCGAGGGCCAGGAGCCCCGCCCGCAGGGCGAGGCGGTTGAGCCGCGGCGCCGCGACGAGGCCGGCGTCGAAGGCTCGCACGGCGTCGGTGGCGCGCACTGCCGGCAGCGGCGGCTGCGGGGCGACGACGGCATCGCACAGGCAGGCGAAGATCGACGCCTCGCGCGGCGCGATCGCCTGCAGCGCGCTCACGGGCGGCGCTCCGGCCCCAGGGCGCCGGTGACGCGTGCGCGCTGGTCCTCGGCCAGGGCGTGGGCGACGGCCCGCGCGGCGCCGGCATCGCGGGCGGCGACCGCCTCGGCCAGGCGGGCGTAGGCCGGCGCCAGCCCCTCGGGCCGGGCGGTGACCGGCAGCTGCTCGAGGTGCTCGAAGTAGACGCCGCGGACCGCATTGAGGATCAGGATGAACACGAGGTTGCCGGCCGCCTGGGCGAGCTCGCTCATGAACGCGAAGTCGACGCCGGCGGCGGCGGTCGCGTCGGGCGCCTGAGCGAACGCCTCGGCCAGCTCGGCCAGGCGCCGGGATTGCGCGTCGTCGCGGCGCTCTGCGGCCAGGCCGGCGAGGTCGCGCAGCATGTGGCTGCGCGCCTCGAGGACGTCGCCCAGGACCGCCGGATCGAGGCTCCCCGTGCGGAACAGCAGGTGCGCCAGGACGTCCAGGCCGCCGAACGTCCGCCAGTCGCGCACGCGCATGGCGTCGCCGTGGCGCACCTCCACGAGCCCCATCTGCTCCAGGCGCTTGAGCGCCTCGCGCAGCGAGCTCATCGTCACCCCGAGGTCGGCGGCGAGCTTGCGCTGGCCGGGCAGCTTCTCGCCGGGCTCGTAGCGCCCCGCGAGCACGGCTTCGAGCAGGGTCGCGAACACGCGGTCCGAGACGAGCGGGGCGGAGCTCCGGAGCGCGGGCACGAGGCCCACGCTACCACTGTTCCGAACAGTTGGCAGCGATAGGCCCTTAGGCCGGCGTGCGGGTCCGCTCCCAGCCCGCGCGCGCCCGGTCGAACGCGGGCCAGTCGATCGGCCACGGGCCGGCGGGCTCGTCGTCCCAGCCGCCGCCGTCGTCGTCCCCGTCCCACGCCGCCCGGGCCAGCCACGCCGACACGCACGCGGCCTCCACGCCGCAGACGGCCAGCGCGGTGGCGAGCACCGGATGGTCCGCAAGGAGCTCGCCGGTGGCCGCGGCGTAGGCACAGCCGGCCACGAGCAGGAACCGTCGCGAGACGGCCGGGCTCGTGTGCGCCGCGGGCGGTCCGGCGAACGCTCGCACGATCGAGGCGAGGAGGAAGGCGGCCAGTGCCGCCTGGGCCAGGAGCGACAACGGGATCACGACGGCATCCTTCTACCCGGCCGCCCAGCCACGGAACCGGGCCCCGTCAGGCCGCTTCGGGCGGCGTCTCGAAGACCTGGGCGAGCTTGTCGAGCATCTGCTGCTCGCCCTCGCTGACGCGCTCGGCGCGGAAGCCGAGGAAGCCGCCTTCCTTGGCCGCGAGCGCGGCGCGCTGGGCGGCCGTCTTGAGCCATTCGCGGAACTGCGCGGCCTCCTCCGGCGTGAGCTTCTCCACCAGCAGCCTGTTGACCTCGCGCAGCTCGTCGAGGATCAGCTCGGGCGCCTGCGCGCCCTTGGGCCGGAAGCCCGCCATCGGGTTGTCGCGATGCCTCGCCTTCTCGGCGACGTCCTGCGCGACCGCCTGGACGAAGTCGCCGTAGGTGCCCTCCTGGGCGGCCTCGAGGACCGTCTTCAGCGCCGCGCTGGACTCCTTGATGACCTCGATCGGGCCGCCGGGATCGGCGAACGTGATCGCCATCCCCGCGACCAGCGGCGCGCGCCCGAGGCGCGTCCATTCCT
>JAOPZW010000318.1 GCA_025963905.1 Solirubrobacterales bacterium
GGGGAATGATGGACTCAGCCAACAGCTGCCGCTCGTCCGACGGCGAAGAGCGGCGCATCCGGCGCCAGGTCGCCGCGGCGCAAGCCGGAGACCGCGAGGCGATGCACGCGCTCTACGTGCACTACGCGGCCGGCGTCCAGCGCTACGTCGCGCGGCTCGTCGACCGTGACGACGCCGAGGACGTCGTCCAGCAGGTGTTCGCCAAGCTCCTGACCGAGCTGTGGCGCTACCGCCCCGGCGAGGCACCGTTCACGGCCTGGGTGCTGCGCGTGGCGCGCAACGTCGCCATCGATCACCGGCGCCGCAATCGCGTCGTGCCGTGCGCCGAGGTGCGCGGCGAGCGCGCCCCGTGGGACGACACCGCACGCGACTGCTCGTCGTCGCTGCGGGAGGCACTGGGGACGCTCCCGCGCGACCAGCGCAACGTCCTGCTGCTGCGTCACCTGGTCGGCCTGTCTCCCGGGGAGATCGCCGAGCAGCTCGGCCGGTCCGTCCAATCCGTGCACTGCCTCCACCACCGGGGGCGGCGCTCGGCGCGGATCGCCTTGCACGATCTGGGGGCGGCGCCGGCAACGGCGACGCACTCGCACCTTCAGGCGGCCTGAGGCATGACGGATCGCCTGGAACGCCCTGACGCCCGGCCATCGCCCGCGCCCGGCACCGTGGTCGTGGCGCTGGTCGCCGAGCAGCCGCTGCGCCGGCATCTGGTGCGCCTGCTGGGGCTCGACCCCACGCTGATCATCGAAGAGGCGGCCGATCCGGCAGCGCTGGCGGCGACGTCGGAGCAGGGGGCGCCGCACGTCGGCGTCCTCAGCGTCGGCGCGTCCAAGCAGGAGGTGGCCGACGCGCTCCGTCTCCTCCGCGCGGCGCTGCCGCGTACGCGCTGGGTCGTCGTCCTGCCGCGTACGGGAACGACCGACGTGCGCGCCGCGCTGCGTGCCGGCGCCGACGGGGTCGTCCTCGAGCGCCAGGCCGCGCTGACGCTCACCCTCGTCGTGCGCTCCGTCGCGCTGGGGCAGGCTTCGGTCCCGCGCGATCAGCGACGCGACTTCAACACCTCCAGCGCTGCGGCCCCCGCACCGGGCCGCTACGTCAACGACTCGACCCGGGACGCGCGGGGCGCCCGGGTCTCCACGAGGGGAGGTCCGGCATGAAGCGGGTGTTCATCGTCGGCAACGACGCGTTCACGGTCCACGCGATGCGCTTCGCGCTGCGCTACTCCACCGGCGTCAACCTGTTCGGCATCATCGAGGGTCAGGGAAGCCTTCCCGACGCCCTCAAGGAGGCCAGGCCGGACGTCGTCGTCGTCGACGGCATCACCGACACCGGGCACGCACTGGAGAACGTGCGGGCGATCAGGACGGACCTTCCGGGGGCCCTCATCATCCTCGTCGCCTCCGAGCTGGACGACGCGAGCAGCGCGCAGGCCATGGAGGCCGGCGCCGTCGTGTGCCTGTGGCGCGACGCCGAGGTTCCAGCGATCGTGGGCGCGCCACAGCCGGCGGCAGCCCGGCGCCCGGCGGCGCTCGCTCCGGTCCCGCTGGACGAGCCCGGCGACGCGCAGGAGTCCGGCGTTCCGTGCCCGCTGACCGCACGCGAGCTGGAGATCCTGCGTTGGGTGGCCGAGGGCCACACCAGCGCGCGGATCGCCCGCAAGCTGTGGGTGACCGAGCAGACGGTGAAGTTCCACCTTTCGAACATCTACCGCAAGCTCGGCGTGCAGAACCGGACCGAGGCGAGCCGCTACGCGCTCGTCAACGACCTGTTCGGCACGCGCCCCCCGCCGGCGCGGCCCGTCGGCCTCCTACCGCTCGATGGCGACGACGCCGGCGTGTACGCCCACGGACGGCGGTGAGCGGCGTGGGCTCCCGGCCGATCTCCTAGACGGAGGTGCCGTCCGGCCTACAGGACCGATCATGGCTCGCAGGGACGAACATCGACGCGCCTCCGCGCGACCATGAGACAGCCGGGCGCATGAACCTCGCCGCGGTCCACGCGGCGGTGGCGGCTCCGCTCGATGCCCTCGACGAGGCCGGGGTGCGCTGGTGCGTGATCCACGGCGAGCCGGCGCTCTCTCGCGCGGCAGGCGACATCCACCTGCTCGTGCACCGCAACGACCTCCCGGTACTGCGGATATGCGTGGCCCGCGCCGGCGGGTTCGCGCCGCTCCCGGCGTGGGGTCGCGGAAGCCATCGCTTCTTCATCGGCTTCGATGTCGGCGACGGACTGTGGGTCAAGCTCGACGTCGCCACGAAGCTCAGCTTCGGGCCCCACCAGGAGCTGCCGACGCCCGCGGCCAACGCGCTGCTCGCGCGGACGACACGCTCCGACGGGGTCGCGGTGCCCGCACCTGCCGACTCGTTCTGGGCGCTCCTGTTGCACCGGGTGCTCGATCGCGGCTCGGTGCGCGCCCAGGATGCCGATCGCCTCGCCGACCTCGCCGCGGCCGCCGAGGGCGCCGCCTCCCCGCTGGCGGACGTGGTCGCCGCCACGGGCGTCGCCGGCGGCCCCGAGTGGTTCGTCGCGGCCGCGCGCGACCGTCGCTGGGGCGAGATGCTGCGCAGCGCGGTCCGCCTGCGCGCCGGCTGGCCCGGAACCGGGCCGGTCCGCCGCGCGGCACGGATGCTCACAAGCCGCGTCCTGCGCCGCGCGGGGGGCTGGCCGCTTCACGCGCTGACGCGCGGGCCGTCGCTGGCGCTCGTCGGCGGCGACGCCACCGTCCGCAGCGCGATCGTCGAGTGGCTCGAGAGCTCGTGGCCCGCCCCCGTGCGAACGGTGCACGTGACCCGAGGAGCCGTCGGCCGGCCGGCCCTCGCGCTGGTCGACCAGCTGCGCGGGCGGCTCGTGGTCATCGAGGGCGCGGAGCTCGCGGCGCGGCCCGCCGTCGACGAGGTCGTGCAGCTCGACCCGGGGCGTGACGTCACGGCGCTGGAGCGGGCCGTGACCGAGGTCGTCTGGCGGCCGTGGGCGCGCCGGCTGATGCGGAAGATCCCCGCCGAAGGAGAGATGTCATGAGGACGCTGACCCGGATCGAAGCTGCACCCTCATCCATCGCGCCGCCCGGGTCACCATCGCGGCCCGATCTGGCTCCCGCGGCGGTGCGCCGCGCCGATTGGCGGTTCCTCCTGCCCGACCCGGCCCTCGGGCGCGTGGCCTACGTCGGGCCGCACCAGCCCGCGCTCGTCCGCGCGCTGTCGGCCCTCAGCGACCACCTGGAGCTGCGGCCGCCGCCGGGCACGCTCCACGACGTCGTGGTCGTCACCCGTCCGACCGGGAGCCGGCAGCTGGCGGCGGGGAAGCTCGTGGCGCCCGGTGGCTGGGTGTACCTCGAGACGACCGGCCTGCGCGCGGGCGGCGCCATCGCCCAGCTCCGCGGCTCCGGCCTCGTAGAGCTTGCCGCCTGGTGGCTGTGGCCGGAGGCGAGCGCGTGCCTGCAGATGATCCCGCTCGCCAACCCGGCGGCGCTGGGCGCCGCGCTCGGCCGCAGGCAGCCCGGATCGCCGCCGGGACCACGCGCGTGGGCGGCGCAGGCGCTTGCACGATGCGGCGCGCTGCGCCCGCTCCTGGCGTCCGTCGCGCTCGTCGGGCGCCGTCCGGAGGGCGACGCATGATCTCGGTCGCCGCCTACCTGGACGCCCACCGCGAGGATCTCGACCTCGACGGCCTCGGCGTCCCGCCCGCGCCCGGATGCGTGGTGCTCACGCCGCGCTCCCCGCGCTCGCGCCACGTGATCACCCTCGTGTTCGGCAAGCGCGGGCGCCACCCCATGCTGGTGGCGAAGACCCCGCGCCTGGCTCACGACGCCGATCGCCTCGCCCACGAGGCCGCGATGCTCGAGGCCGCCGACCGGGCGACGGCTCAGGGTACGACGGCCGCCCCGGTCCTCCTGGCCTTCGACGCCTCGCTGCGCTCGCCGTTGCTGCTCGAGACGGCGGTGCGCGGCCGGCCGATCAGCCCGGACGCGGTGCGCCGCGACCCGCGCGGGATAGTCAGCCGCGTCGCCGAAGCCCTCGGGGCCATGGCCGAAGCGACCGCGCGGATGGCGCCCCCCGGGTGGTACGGCTCGCTGATCGAGGAGCCGCTCACCGCGCTGGCCGACGGCGGGAGCGGGGCGACTGCCGAGCTCGTGGGGACGACGCTCGCCGTCCTGGAGCCCCTCCGCAGGGTGCGCCTTCCGCTGGTCCTCGAGCACGGCGACGTGTACCACCCCAACCTGCTCCTGCTGCCGGATGGCCGCATCGGCCTCCTCGACTGGGAGCGCGCGCGGGACGGCGGGCTGCCGGTCGGCGATCTCCTGTCCTTCCTGAGCTACGCCGCGCGCGCTCTGCACCAGGAGCGCGAGGAGGCGTTCTCGGGGGCACGCGGCTGGGCCGGCGATCACCTCGTCACGCACGCCGACCGGCTCGGCCTGCGACGCGACCAGCTTCCCCTGCTGATGCTCGCATCCTCCGCGCTCGCCGCCGCCGAGCACGCAACGGGCGCCGCGATGGCGCAGTGGCAATGGATGCTCGGCCGCGGCGACCACGCCGCCCGTCGGCGCAGGTGAGTGGGGCGAGGCCGGCGGCCTGAGCCGCCGGCCTTTGGCCCGCCCCCCACTCACCGATTCTCGCGGCGAATCCAGGCTCAGCCGGTGAACTGCGGCCGCACGACGGCTGGTGCGCACCGCCTCACCACCGCCTGCAGGGTGCGCGTCCGCAGGGTCGCCCCCGGCCGGAACACGACGCGCGCCCGGATGGTGTCCACCTTCGCCGTCACGCTCGGCAGCCGGAGGGTGAACCGCTGCTGGCCCGTGGCCGCCCGCATGGTCCGCACCTTGCGGTTGTCGCGGTAGAACGTCACCGACTGCACCGGCGCGGCGCTGACGCTGACGCTGTAGCTCCGCGAGACGCACGCGCCCGGCGCGCTGAGCCTCGCCGACGCCGATTGCGCGACGGCGGGCAGGACGCCCACGGCCGGAGGGACGACCGCGGGTGGCGCGTCGACCGCGGGTGGCGCGTCGGCCGGCGGCACGACCACGGGTGGCGGCGCGAGCGGCGTGGCGACCCGCGCGTTGGAGAACGTGCACGTCTTGGACTCCTCCGGGCTGATCTCGACGCTCACCGTCGCGTTGGGCACGTCCGTGACGAACCCGCCGTCGTTGTTGTTGGCGATGCAATCGATCGCGACGAGCTTCCACCCGTCCTGGGTGCGCTCGGTGACGACGAAGGGATACTGCGGCCAGTCCGCCCCCGCCCCCGTATCGAACGTCTTGGACTCACCGTCGTGCAGCGTGAAGTCCTCGTTCCAGCTCGTCCCGAAGACGTTCTTGCCGGAGAAATGGAACGTGAATGGCGTCGGATCGCCGGCGGGATCCGTGTGCTTGATGATCGTGACCGACCCGATCGTCGCGTCGGCGGCACGGGCCGCGCCCGTCGGCAGCGCGGCCACCAGGACGCCCAGGACTGCGGCTCGCACCGCAGTGGACAAGTGGTGAGGCATGGCTTCCCCCCTGACAACCCTGAAGACGGCCGCGCCGGCCCGGCCGTGCGCTGGCCCTATCAGCGACACCGTGCCCGATCCGAGCAGGCTTGTGGCGCAACCCTGGACCTACGGCGCAAAAGACTCGACGAAGGACTGGGCTCTCGGGTGGGGTGGCCGGCGTGCAGCCGTCCCGTCGCGGTGATAGGACCTCCTGGTGCACGTCGACCGACGCGAGCTGGCGGCGATCTTCGCCGGCGGGTTCGCCGGTGCGATCGCCCGCGCACTGCTGGTCGAGGCGCTGCCCAGCGATCCGTCCCGCTGGCCGTGGGCCACCTTCGTCGCCAACATCACGGGGGCGCTTCTGCTGGGGTACTTCACGACACGGCTGCAGGAGCGCCTCCCGCTGTCGGCCTACCGCCGACCGCTGCTGGGCACCGGCCTGTGCGGCGCCCTGACGACGTTCTCGACGATGCAGCTGGAGGTCCTGCGGATGCTCGACCATGGGGCCGCGGGCCTTGCCGCCGGCTATGCCGCGGCCAGCATCGTCGCCGGCTTCCTGGCCGTCGCACTGGCCACGAACCTCGTGCGCCGCACGCCGCTGGCCGCATGAGCCTCCTGGTCGCTCTGGGCATCGGCCTGCTGGGCGGCGCCGGCGCGATCGGGCGCTTCCTGCTCGACGGCATGGTCGATCGCCGGGTGGGGCGCGTCTTCCCGTGGGGGACGCTCGCGGTCAACCTCAGCGGCGCCCTCGCGCTCGGGATCCTCGCGGGCGCTGCGGTGTCCGGCGATGCGCTGCGCCTGGCGGGGACCGGGCTGATCGGCGCCTACACGACGTTCAGTACGTGGATGTTCGAGTCCCACCGCCTGGGCGAGGACGGGCGCTTGCGGTCGGGGGCGCTGAACGTCGTCGTCTCCCTCGTCCTCGGCCTCGCGGCCGCGGCCCTGGGACAGGCGATCGGCGAGGCGCTGTGAACGCCGACTGCCTCAAGCTGACGGTGTACTTCGGCGAGCGCGACCGCATCGGGCGGCGGTTCCTCGCCGACGCGCTCGTCGACGTCTACGCCCGCCACGAGCTCGAGACCAGCGTGGTGATGCGCGCCACCCAGGGATTCGGCGCCAAGCAGCTGCTGCGCACCGACCGGCTGCTGACGCTCTCGGAGGACCTCCCGCTCGTCTCGGTCGCCGTGGACGCCCGGCGGCGCATCGAGACGGCGCTCGCGGAGGTCGCCGCGCTGCGCTTCGACGGCCTGCTGACCCTCGAGCGCGCGCGGATGCTCTTCGGCCCGTTCGGGCGGGTCGTCGAGCTCCCCCAGGAGCCCGGCGAAGCGACCAAGCTCACCGTCTACCTGGGGCGACAGGAGCGCGCCGGCGGGCGGCCCGCCCACCTGGCGGTCGTCGACCTGCTCCACCGCCATGGGATCGCCGGGGCGACGGTCCTGCTCGGCGTCGACGGGACCGCCCGCGGGGTGCGCCGGCGCGCGCGGTTCTTCGGGCGCAACGCAGAGGTGCCGCTGATGGTCATCAGCGTCGGCGACGGCGGGCGCATCGCGGCCGCGCTGCCGGAGCTCGGGGCCCTGCTGAACCGGCCGCTGGTCACGCTCGAGCGCGTGCGGATCCTCAAGCGCGACGGCGTCCGCCTGGCCGAGCCGCGTGAGCTTCCCGCGAGCGATGCCTCCGGGCTCGACATCTGGCAGAAGCTCATGGTGTACGCCGGCGAGCAGTCCCGCCACGGCGACGAGGTGCTGTACACCGAGCTCGTGCGCCGGCTGCGGGCAGGCGGCGCGGCGGGCGCAACCTCGCTGCGCGGGGTGTGGGGCTACCACGGCGACCACCTGCCGCACGGCGACTCGTTCTGGCGTCTGCGCCGCCGGGTGCCCGTCGTCACGGTCCTCGTCGACCACCCCGAGCGCGTCCGGCACTGGTTCGCGATCGTCGACGAGCTGACGAGCGAGACCGGGCTGGTGACGAGCGAGATCGTCCCGGCGATGCGCGCCACCGGCCCGGGCCTGCGCGCGGGCGGCCTGCGCCTGGCCGCCCCTGAGGCCTGAGGCCTGAGGCTAAGTCGTCTCCGAGCGCTTCCCGCGGGACGGCGCGGTTCCGAAGACCAGGTCCCACCACGGGGCGCTGACGCCGAAGCCCGCGGTGTCGTCCTGAAAGTGATGGCGCATGTGGAGCTCGCGCAGCCACCGGCCGACGGCGGTCCGCGGGATGTGGTGGTGCATGTGGTAATGCGTCATGTCATAGGCGAGATAGCCGGCCAGGAAGCCAGAGCCGAAGGCCGGCGCCCGGGAGCCCAGGACCACGACGAACAGCCCGTAGAAGGCCAGGGCCAGCGGGATGCTCACCGAGGGCGGCATGACCAGGCGCATCGGGTCGTTCGGATGGTCGTGGTGGACGCCGTGGATGATCCAGTGCAACCGCGCACCGAACCCCTGCTCGGGCTCGAAGTGGAAGACGATGCGGTGCATCCAGTACTCCGTCAGCGTCCAGAACAGGTAGCCGCCGACCAGCAGGGCGATCACGCCGGCAGTGCCCGAGCGGGTCGTCCCCAGCGCGAACAGCAGCGCGATCGCGGGGGCGAAGAGCACCACGGGGACCGCCGGGTGCACGCGCGAGAGACGATCCATGAGATCGGAGTCGAACATCCGCGGCGAGTCCTTCAGGACCTCTGTCCGGCGAGCCCCCGGCTCTGCCCGGCCGGCGGAAGCGTCTTCAGTGGCGCCCATCAGTTCCCCTTTCATTGCCCGCACAAGTATCTCGCTTCCGGCGGCGGCCCGCTAGGGGGCGGCGTTGGATTCAACCCTCGTCCCGGAGCCCGGCCGCCTCGAGCGCGCCGCGGCGGCTGCCGTACGCGCTGCCCTCGACGATCAGCCCGTCGCGCAGCCGCCAGACCCAGCCCGCGGGCGCGTCGACCACGCGCCCGACGCCCCACGCGTAGATCCGCCCGACGACCACGACGCGGTCCCCGACCTCGAAGAACTCCTCGGGCTCGGAGCGGAGCTCCTGCCACACGCGGGCGACGTCGGCCAGGTAGTCCTTCAGGCCCTGGTGGCCACGGTAGGGCTCCAAGCGCCCGGCGACGCCCGCGGTCGGCGACGTCCACTCGAAGTCGGGGTCGACGAGCTCGGCCAGCGCCGCCGCGTCCCGGCGCGAGAACGCGTCGAACGCCCGCCGCACGATGTCCACGTTGCCGCCCACCGGGCGAGTATCCGCTAGTGGTCCTTCTCGTGACGGTGAAGGGCCGCCGCTAGCTCGCCAGCGCGAGCGTGCGCCGGCCGCCCGCGAACTCCGCGCCGACCTCGGCGAGGATCTCGAGCATGGCCTGCCTGGCGGGCGAGCAGAACGACTCGGCCAGCGTTGCGGCGAGGATGCGACGCACCGGCGCGCGCGGGCCCAGCGAGCGGATCACGATGTCGTCGCGCACCGAGACGAGCGCCAGGTCCGGGATGAACGACACCCCCATGCCGGCCGCGACGAAGCCCTGGATCGCGAAGTAGTCGTCGGTGTGGAACGCCACCGTCGGCTCGAAGCCGGCCTGCTGGCACGACCGCAGGAAGATCGACGCGTCCGGGCACGTGCTGCTGGAGCCGAGCATCCACGCCTCTCCGGCCAGCGCGTCGAGGCGCAGGCTGCGCTCGTGGGCCAAGGGGTGCGCCGCCGGCAGGGCGACGTACATGGGGTCGTCGAGCAGCTGGAGGCGGTCGATGCCGTCGTCGCACGTCGTGTCGTGGTCGGCCTGGATGATGAGCGCGACATCGCAGTCTCCGGCCCTCAGCTGCGCGATGCCGTCGGGCGGCTCGGCGAGCTGCATCGAGACGGCGACGTCCGGATGGCGCTCGCGGAAGCGCGAGATGGCGATCGGCATCAGGGTCGCGCCGGCGCTCGGGAACGAGGTGATCCGCACGCGCCCGCCGCGCAGCCCGGCGATGGCCTCGAGCTCGGCCTCGGCATCGGCGAGGCGCGCCAGGATCACGTCGGCGTGCGCGACGAGCGCGCGGCCCGCGTCGGTGAGGCGGACGCCGCGCGTGTTGCGCTCCACCAGCGTCGTGCCCGCCTCGCGCTCGAGGGCGGCGATCTGCTGCGAGATGGCCGACTGGGTGTAGGCGAGCGCCTCGGCGGCGGCCGAGAACGAGCCCCGGGCGGCGACCTCCCGCAGGACCTTCATCCGACGGACGTCGAGCATTAGGCGAGCTTATCCGAGCTGCGCCGATATGTCATTTGTGCTGATGGACGGCCGCTGCCAAGCTCGTCCCATGCCGATCACCGATTCCCACGCCTCCCAGACCCGCACCGCGGGCCACGACGACACGGTGATCATCCGGGTCGCCGCCGCCTCCGACGCACCGGCCCTCGCGCGGCTCGCCGCGCTCGACGCGGCCCGCCCGCTCCACGGCCAGATCCTCATCGCCGAGTCGGGGGGCGTCGCGCTCGCCGCCCTCTCGCTGGAGGACGACCGCGCGGTCGCCGACCCCTTCCTCCCCACCGCAGGGCACGTGGCCCTGCTGCGCACGCGCGCGGACCTGCTCCGCGGCGGGCGCTCCCGTCGGCGCCTGCGGCGCCTGGGCGGCTCGCGCCGCCCGCTGACCGCAGGAGGCTGACGTCAGGCTTCCCCGCACATGACGCGCGCCGGCCACGCCGACGCACTCCCTCCTCAGTGGCAGGTGTGGTCGGCGCTCGTCTCCGTGTATGTGATCTGGGGCTCGACGTACCTGGCGATCCGCGTGATGGTCAGGGACGTCCCCCCGCTGCTCGGCGCCGGGGCGCGCTTCCTCGTCGCCGGCGCGGTGATGCTGGCCGTGCTGCGGGCCCGCGGGCGGCGCGCGCGGCCCAGACGGCGCGAGCTCGGGTCCGCGGCGCTCGTCGGCGTGCTCCTCGCCGCCGGCGGCAACGGCCTGGTGACCGTCGCCGAGCAGGACGTGCCCTCGGGGCTCGCCGCGCTGCTGATCGCCTCGGTGCCGCTGTGGGTCGTCATCCTGCGCTCGACGGCCGGGCGCGAGCGCGTGGCGCCGGCCACGCTTGCGGGCGTGGCGGTGGGCTTCGCGGGGCTCGGCGTGCTGCTCCTGCCGGGCGGCCGGCCCGCCGGGGCGACGACGGCGGGCGTGCTGCTCGTGCTCGTCGCCGCCCTGTCATGGGCGCTCGGGTCGTTCGCGTCGCCGCGCCTCCCGCTCCCACGCGACCCGCTGGTGTCGACCGCGTGGCAGATGGTGTCTGGCGGCGTCGTGATGCTCGCCGCCGGGCTCGCGGCGGGCGAGACGCGCGACGTGAACCTCGGCGGCACCTCGCTGGACTCGGCGCTGGCGTTCGCCTACCTGGTCGCCGCCGGGTCGTGGGTGGCCTTCACCGCCTACGCGTGGCTGCTGCAGCACGCGCCGCTGTCGCAGGTCGCGACGTACGCCTACGTCAACCCGCTCGTCGCCGTGCTCCTGGGCTGGGCGATCCTCGGCGAGCAGCTGACCACCGCCACGCTTGCGGGCGCCGGGCTGGTGGTCGCCTCGGTCGCGGCGATCGTGACGCGCGAGGCCGCGAAGGCGCCGGCTCCCGCTCCGGCTCCCACGCGGATCCCAGCCGTCCAGGGTGAGTTGCTTGACGAAACCCGCCCTGTCGCATAGGGTCGGTTTCGTCACGCAACTCACCCCGCGATCGGAGCTGAGCATGGCCCCGCGAGACGTCCCCGGCCCCATCGTCGTCCAGAGCCTGTTCCCGTGGCTTGCCGCGCTCGAGCCCGCAGCGCCCAGCGCCGCGCACCCGCTGCGCGCGAAGCCGTCCGAGGGCGCCGAGCGCGACGGCCGGCCGCTCACGGAAGCGGCCTGATCAGAGCGGGCTGACGGGCCGCTCGAAGAGCGTCGTCAGCACGACCTGCGTCTGGGTGCGCATGATCCCCGGCGTGTCGCGGATACGCTCGAGCGCGTCCTCGAGGTGCGCGGTGTCACGCGCGCGGACGTGCAGGATCGCCGAGGCGTCGCCGGCGACGGTGTACGCGGCGGCCACCTCGGGATGGTCGCGAACCGCCGCCCGCACCTCCGCCGCGGCCATCCGGCCCTCGCACGACAGCGACACGACCGCGTGCGTCTGCCATCCCATCGCCGCCGGATCGATGATCGCCGTGTAGGCGCGGATGACACCCTCGGCCTCCAGGCGGTCGACGCGCCGCTTGACCGCCGGCGCGCTCAGCGAGACGCGCCGGCCGATGTCCTGGAACGAACGCCGCGCGTTCTCCCGCAGCAGCGCAACGATCTGATGGTCGATCGCGTCCATACCGCCACTTTACCGGCACGAGGCGCAACGAATCGGCATTGAGCGCGGGACCTGACAGCGGAATCATGAACCGAGCCCCATCCAGCCCGAGGAGCGACATGAACCCGCAGACCGCCGCCGTCCCCACCCCCAGCCCGGCCGCCGAGGACTTCATGCCGCTCAACGGCATCGACCACGTCGAGCTGTTCGTCGGCAACGCCTCGCAGGCGGCGTTCTTCTACACGCGGGCCTACGGCTTCAAGCGCGTCGCCTACCGCGGGCTGGAGACCGGCAGTCGCGAGCGCGTCTCGCACGTGCTGCAGCAGGGGCGCATCCGCCTCGTCCTCACCGGCACGCTGCAGTCGGACTCGGAGATCACCGGCCACCACACCAGGCACGGCGACGGCGTCAAGGTCATCGCGCTGTCCGTGCCCGACGCCGCGCACGCCTACCGCGAGGCCACGCAGCGCGGCGCGAAGGGGGTCACCGAGCCCCACGAGATCACCGACGACCACGGCACGGTCAAGCTCGCCACGATCCGGGCCTACGGCGAGACGCTGCACACCTTCGTCGAGCGCGGCGGCTATGACGGCGCGTTCCTCCCCGGCTTCGAGCGCGTCGATGACGGCACGCAGGACAGCGGGATGCTGCTGACGATCGACCACATCGTCGGAAACGTCGAGCTCGGTCACATGGACGAGTGGGTCAAGTACTACGAGGACGTCTTCGGCATGACCGAGATGCTCCACTTCACCGACGAGGCGATCTCGACCGAGTACTCGGCGCTCATGTCGAAGGTCGTGACGAGCGGCGACGGTCGCGTGAAGTTCCCCATCAACGAGCCGGCCGAGGGCAAGCGCAAGTCCCAGATCGACGAGTACCTCGAGTTCTACGAGGGCCCGGGCGCGCAGCACATCGCGGTCGCCACGCGCGACATCGTCGGCACGGTCACCGAGCTGCGCAGCCGCGGCGTCGAGTTCCTGACGATTCCCGACGTCTACTACGACGAGGTCCCCGCGCGGGTGCCCGACGTGGCAGACCAGGTCGGCGACCTGCGCGCCCAGGGCATCCTCGTCGACCGCGACGACGAGGGCTACCTGCTGCAGATCTTCACCAAGCCGGTGGGCGATCGGCCGACGCTGTTCTTCGAGGTCATCGAGCGCCACGGCGCCCGCGGCTTCGGCGACGGCAACTTCAAGGCCCTGTTCGAGGCGATCGAGCGCGAGCAGGACAAGCGAGGCAACCTCTGATGCGCTACGTGCAGCTCGGCGACGTCCCGGCCAAGCGCCACGTCCAGTTCCGCGAGCCGTCCGAGGCCAACGGCTCCGGCCCCCTCCTCGTCGAGGAGGTCCTCGGCTTCGAGGGCTTCAGCGGCAACGAGTCGATCCTCTACCACCGGTGGTCGCCCTGCCGCGTCAAGGAGGTCGGCGCCTTCGAGCCGATCGTGCGCGAGGAGTGGGTGCCGGAGACCCACGTGCACCGGCTGACCGACACGAATCCCGTCGTGCCCGGCGGCGACTGGCTCCACGGCCGGCGGCTGCTGCAGTTCAACGGCGACATCGAGGTGTCGATCTGCAAGCCGACCGAGGGCCACGACGGCTTCTATCGCAACGGCGAGGGCGACGAGGTCCTGTTCATCCACCACGGATCGGGCGTCCTGCGCACCGTCTTCGGGCCGGTCGCCTTCCGCGAGCACGACTACGTGGTCATCCCGCGCGGCACGACGTACACGATGGAGCTCGACGAGGGACCGCAGGCGTGGCTGTGCTTCTTCACGCCGGGCGAGATCGAGACGCCCACCCGCTACCGCAACCGCTACGGCCAGCTGCTGGAGCACGCGCCGTACTCCCAGCGCGACTTCCGCCCGCCCTCCGAGCTCGAGACGCACCGCGAGCGCGGCGACTTCGCGCTGACGGTCCGCGTCCGCGACGGGTTCCAGCGCTACGTCCTGGACTACCACCCGTTCGACGTCGTGGGCTGGGACGGCTACGTCTACCCCTACACGTTCAACACCGACGACTTCGAGCCGATCACCGGGCGGATCCACATGCCGCCCCCGACGCACCAGACCTTCCAGGGGCCGAACTTCGTGATCTGCTCGTTCTGCCCGCGCGAGCTGGACTACGACCCGCAGGCGATCCCGCTCCCCTACCACCACTCCAACGTGCAGTCCGAGGAGGCGATCTACTACGTCGACGGGGAGTTCGGCAGCCGCAAGGGCGTCGACGTGGGGATGATCACGCTGCACCCGTCGGGCCTCCCGCACGGGCCCCAGCCGGGCCTGGTCGAGAAGTCGCTGGGCGCCCGGC
>JAOPZW010000338.1 GCA_025963905.1 Solirubrobacterales bacterium
GCGGATCGAACAGGATCCGCTTCAGCTCCTGGATGTCCGCCAGGATGAAGTCGAGCAGCGCCGATCCGGACGTCGTCCGGATGTCACGCTGCAACGCGGCGACGGAAGCCTCGTTGGCCTCGATCAGCTCGGCGACGATGGCCGGATCGGTCTCGATCGGGGCCGGCGCGCCGGCCGCCGGCGGCCCGCCGGGACTCTCGTCCGGGAGCGACGGGATGAAGTCGCCGCGGTCGAGGATGGTCTGCAGCGCGTCGCCGATCAGCGGATCTGACTTCCCCAGGGCCTCCAGGACGCCGGCGCGGCTCGTCGGCGAAGCCAGGCGCTGGGCGACGTCGACGAACAGCCTCCCACCGGCCTCGTGCATCCGTGGGAGGGCCGTCAGCTGGAACAGGGAGAGCCCCAGCGGCTTCATGGGGTCGGTCATCATCTGCTGATGGCCGACGGAGACGTAGACGTGGTTCTCTCGGTCATCGGCCGCGGGGATGGGGAACAGCGTGGTGATCGGCCGGCTCTGGACGATCTGGAAGCCGTCGTCGACCAGGCACCACTCGATGTCCTGGGGGCGGCCGAAACGCGCTTCGATCCGCCGGCCGAGCTGCGCAAGCCGGATGACCTGCGCATCCGTCAATGCCGGCCGCTCCTGCCGCTCCGGCTCGATCGCCTGCTCCTGCGTCCCGCCGGCCGGCGAGGCGTGGATGGCCAGCCGCTTGGTGGCGACCGCCTTGGCGACGACTTCGCCGTCCCGCACCTTGTAGAGGTCCGCGTTCACCAGGCCGGAGACCAGGGCCTCGCCGAGGCCGAAGCCGGCCTCCACTGAGGCGACCTTCCGGTTGGACGTGACGGGGTCGGCTGTGAAGAGGACGCCGGCCGCGCGCGGGAAGACCATCTGCTGCACGACGACGGCCATGTGGACCTTGCGGTGGTCGAAGCCGTTGCGCAGGCGGTAGGTCACGGCCCGCTCGGTGAACAGCGAGGCCCAGCACCGGCTGACGTGCTGGAGGATCGCGGCCGGCCCCACGACGTTCAGGTACGTGTCCTGCTGGCCGGCGAAGGAGGCCGTCGGCAAGTCCTCGGCCGTCGCGCTCGATCGGACGGCGTAGGCGGCCTGCTCGTCGAGACGGGCGAGCGCGCGGGTGATCGCCGCCGCCAGGTCGTCGGGGATGGCGATCCCTTCGAGGGTCCGGCGGATCTCCACGCTGAGCGTGCGGATCGCTTCCCGGTCGTCCGGGTTCAGGCGCGACAGCCGATCGAGCCGATCGTCGATCGACGGGGCATCCGCCACGATCCGCCGGAAGGCCTCGGTCGTCACGCAGAAGCCGGGCGGCACGCGGATGCCTTCGATCTGCGAAAGCTCCCCCAGGTGCGCGCCCTTGCCGCCGACGAGCGCGACCTGCGTCTCGTCGATCTCTTGGAAACCCAACACGTAGCAGTCGGGCTGGACCGCGTGGATCCCCGTCGGACCGCCTCCTGCGATCACCACCGCATGCTCCTCCGTGCCCATCGCGTTGCTCCCTTCGTCGCTTGCGGCGAGCGAGTATGGAGCACACCCCGGGGCTTGAAACAAGCCCCCCCGGCGGCGATACTTTGGATGTGGCGAGGGGCGCAGGCGCCCTTCGCAGCGCTAGAAGCGGGGTCCAGCAGCCACTGATCGCCGCTAGCATCGGCCACCGTGCCGTGATTGAGCAGCGGGCGATCGCGATGCCCGGCGATGACGGCAACGCCAGCCTCAGCGAGATCTTCGCCCGAGATGGCGTCCCCCGATGGCATTCGCGACGGGGTTACACGCGAAAGCAGGAGCTCGGCGGCCGAGAGCAGGCTGACGACTGGGAACGGACGCTGTGTGGTGCGGGGCCGACGCCCGTGGTCACGTTGCGCGGGCCGTTGCGCGCACCACGGCGTCGACGCCGGTCCCAGCCGCCTGCCGCGGTCGCTCTTCGGCGATGAGGATCTCCCAGCGAGCGGGATGGAGTGCGGCGACCGCCTGCTCGACGGAGATCTGGATCTGGCCGGCCGCGGGCGTCGGCGCGCCGGTCACCGGGTCGACGGGCCGGTGGCCGACCAGGAGAAGCGTCCCGCCAGGAACGACTCCCGCGGCCAGGCGACGCACCAGTTCCTCCACCGACCCGGCCACGTGCAGGTACAGGCAGATGACGAGGTCGTACCGCTCCGGCGGCGGGGCCCAGGTCACCAGGTCGGCCTCGATCCAGTCGATGCGCTCAGCTGCCTTTGTGCCGAGGCGCTCCGCGCTGGCCCGGGCGTGGCCGAGGGCGGTCGCCGAGAAGTCGACTGCCGTGACCCGCCATCCGCGCGCCGCGAGCCAGAGCGTCTCCGCCCCGTGCCCAGCACCGGCGTCGAGCGCCGAGCCGGGGCGCAGGTCCGCCGCCTCGGCGAGCAGATACGCGTTCGGAGGGCGTCGCGCCACGGCATGCGTGCCGTCGCGTAGCGCCTCTGACCAGCGCCGCTCCCAGGAGTCCCGATCGAACCCGTCGCCCATGTCCTCACCAAATGTAAGCGGACCGCTGACGGCTGGCGACGCACGCTTGCCGAAACGGCAGCACCGGCGTGCGTCGGCTCTGCGCGAGACGCGGAAGCACGAGGACCCCGATCATCGGCTTCCGGATCGTCGTGACGTGCGAAAGAGCCTGCGCCGGTTACGCACGGCCACCCGCCAAGACCCCCTTCCGCGCTACGCCGCCGGGACGAGGATCCTTCGTGCTCGTCGGCGATGGGGTTGTCGTTCGGACTGCTTGTTCGGCGCTTCCGAAGCAGGGTTTGCGGTCACCTCGTCGTCCTCGGCGCCGTGCGGTATGTGCGGTGCGGACGACCCGGACTTACCGGGCGGCTCCCGCACGCGCGTCGGCACTGGTGGCGGTCAACAAGGCGTGGATCGCGGCGGTGACGCGATCGGCCACGACCGACGGAGTGGTGGCATCAAGCTTGCCGTCCAAGTGCAGGAACGCGAGCCCGTGGACGAGCGCCCAGATTGCGGTCGCCAACGCGTCAGCGTCGGCCTTTGGGAAGGTCCGCGCGGCGATCTCGCGTACGTAGTGCGATACGGCCGCGGTGGCGGCGACCCGCTCGTCGTTGTCGTGGTCGCATGGCTCTCCGAACATGATCCGGAACAGGGCGGGTCGCTGGAGCGCGAACTGCACGTAGGCGTTCGCCACGCTGGCGAGCTGCTGCGGGGTCGACGGCGACGGGTGCGCCGACGCCAGCCGCTCGGCAAGCTCGCGATAACCGACCGCGGCGACCGCTGAAACGAGCGCTTCGCGGTCCGCGTAATGCCGGTAGGGAGCGGCCGGCGACACCCCAGCGCGTCGCGCGACCGCGCGCAGCGAGAGCGCAGTCTCGCCGCTTTCCTCAAGCAGTTCCATCGCCGTGCGAACGAGGGCTGGGCGCAGATTGCCGTGGTGGTAGGTCCCCTTGGATGGCATCGATCACCCTGATGTTGACGGCGTTCACTTCATGCGGGTAATGTGAGCGCCGTAAACATTCTAGGCGAGCTGAGGCGGGTGCTTTCAATGTCGAACGAGCTCTTCTCAGCGTTGGTGCTGGCGCGGGGACGGGTGGTGTGATGGCTGGGCGGATTGTCCTGTTCGGAGCGACCGGCTACACGGGCGAGATGACCGCGCGCGCGCTCGTCGCGCGCGGGGCTAGGCCGGTCCTCGCGGCCCGTTCAGCCGAGCGCCTGGAGCGGCTCGCCGACGACCTGGGGGGCCTGGAGACGCGTGTCGCGGATGTCACGCGCCCGGAAACGGTGCGGGCGCTCGTGCAGGACCGAGACGTGCTGGTCTCGACTGTCGGCCCGTTCCTGCGCTGGGGCGCACCGGCGATCGAAGCCGCGATCGACGCGAGCGCTGTCTACATCGATTCCACCGGCGAGCCGGCATTCATCCGCCGCGCGTTCGAGCACTACGGCCAGCGGGCTGAACGAACCGGTGCGTCGCTGTTGACCGCGTTCGCCTACGACTGGGTGCCCGGTAATCTCGCCGGCGCGCTCGCGCTCAGCGAAGCGGGAGAAGAGGCAACGCGCGTTCAGGTCGCGTACTTCGGCCAGGGCGCAGCGGGCCGCAGCGGCGGGACACAGGCAAGCTTGATCAGCGCACTGCTCGAGCCGTCCTTCGCCTTCCGAGGCGGCCGGCTGAGAACCGAACGCCTCGGCGCGCGCGTCAGGAAGTTCGACCTCGGCGACTCGCGCGGGCGGCTCGCGATCAGCGTCGGCGGCTCCGAGCACCTCACGCTGCCTGCGCTGCACTCGCAACTTCAGCAAGTGGACGTCCTGCTCGGCATGGACGGCGCATACGTGCGGTACATGCCCTTGATATCGGCCGTCGTCGCCGGCGCAACCACGCTGCCACAGGCACGTGCCGCGCTCGAGACCGTGCTCGGGCGCCAGGCGAAGGGCTCCACCGGCGGCCCCGACGAAGCCGCGCGCAGCCGCAGCAGCTCGGCGGTCCTCGCCACGGCCTACGCGGCCGACGGTCGCGAGCTGAACGCGGTCAGGCTCGAAGGCCCCAACAGCTACACGTTTGGTTTCGAGATGCTCGCCTGGGCGGCCATCGCAGCCGCCGCGGGAAACGTCGACGGCCCCGGTGCACTCGGACCCGTCGCCGCATTCGGACTGCACGAGCTCGAAGTGGGTGTCCGCGCTGCCGGAATCGAGCGTGTGCGGTGAGCGACCCGTGACCAGGCGGAACTGCCGGAACAGCCGCAGCACCCTGGCCGACGGCGGCGGCGTCCCTGAATCCGCTCCGTTGGCGCACGCTATCGACAAAGTCCGGGAGAGAAAGAAAGGTGCAACTGGATGAAGGCGGCTGTGATCTATGAGACCGGCGGACCGGAAGTGCTTCGCCACGAAGAGGTACCCGAGCCGGAATGCCCGGACGGCTGCGTAGTGGTTGACGCCGAGGCGATCAGCGTTGAAGGAGGTGACCTGCTCGCCCGTGCGGCCGGGGAGCTGCCAGCGGTGCCACACATCGTCGGCTACCTGAGCGCCGGGACGGTGCGCGAGGTCGGCGCCGGCGTAGAGGGTCGCGCGGTCGGCGACCGAGTGGTGGCCTTGAACGCGGCCGGATCGCACGCCGCCAGGCGAGCGGTCCCGGCGGCGATGACCTGGCCGATCCCTGCCGAGCTGGATGCGGCCCGCGCGGCGTGCGTGCCGGTCACGTTCGGAACCGCGTACGAGTGCCTCTTCACCGCCGGCAGCCTCGCCGAGGGCCAGACCGTCCTGATCCACGCCGGAGCCGGCGGCGTCGGGATGGCCGCGATCCAGCTCGCCAAGCGCGCGGGCGCAACCGTGATCGCGACCGCCTCGAGCGACGAGAAGCTCAAGCGGCTCAAAGCGCTCGGGCTCGACCACGGGATCAACTACGCGACCGACAGCTTCGTCGAGCGCACCAACCAGCTGACCGACTCGCGCGGCGTGGATATCGTCATCGACTCGATCGGCGGCCAGAACCTCGTCGACAGCGTCGCCGTGCTCGGCTACCGGGGGACGCTCGTCAGCGTCGGCGTGGCCGCCCGGGCGGGCTCTGCGCTCGAGGCGCGGTCGCTGTGGGCGCGCAACAACACGCTCCGCGGCGTCTACCTCGGCGGCGCGATCCTGCCCGAGTACGCCCGCATCCATCCAATGATCAGCGACATGCTGCAACGCGTCGCAAGCGGCGAGCTCCACGTCGAGATCGATCGCTCATTCCCACTCGCAGAGGCCGCCGCAGCGCACGCATACCTCGAGAGCCGCCGGGCGTTCGGCCGAGTCATCCTCACACCCTGACCGTGCTCTCATCATCAACCCTCACGAGGTCGGAGTAGTTCAGACTGCCCACCGCTGCACGGCGCGCCTGCCGGCGCTCCCGTTCATCGCGGATCCTCGAGGGCGAGGTCGCGGTCCTCGACGAAGCCGCAGGGGTTAAGCCTCTGACGAGGGTTCGAATCCTTCCCCCTCCGCGGCGAGACACACGCTGACCTGGCTTGACCCGCGCGGCGGAGGACAGACGGCGGTCTTTCGTTTGCGTTTCCGCGATGTCGAACCGGCGAGCCGGGCCGGCGACGACCGCTGAGCATCTGGCCGACGGCAAGCGCACCGCGGCACATCGGATCGGGAACCGGGCGGTGAGGGGCACCCACCGTCATCGCTCCGGATGCAAGAACGTCGAGCGCCGGAGCCCCTGGCTTTGCGCAATGGGCCGGTGACTCGTGCGCGGGCGCTGGCGGTGGCCAGCGAAGATGCCGGATCGCCGATCCCCGTCGACTGCTGGCCGCAAGAGTGCGGTACAGCGTGCGTTATGGCTTGGCATGAGCCTCGTCCGCCCCGTCGTCCTCGCTGTCTTGTGCGCCGTCTTCGCCCTGATGGCCACGACCTCCGCACCGGCCGACGCACACAACAAGGCACAGACCCAGAAGCACAAGGCGACCACGAAGCGAGCGAAGAGGAAGCCGGCGGCGAGCGCCAATCCGCGCACCATCGAGGTGTTGTCTGGGCGCGCGGACCTGGTGTCCGGCGGCGATGCGCTGGTGGCGATCGGCGGCATCGACTCGACGGCGGGGCTCAGCGTGACGGCGGCCGGTAAGGACCAGACGGCCGCGTTCGGCGTCGGGCCCGACGGTCAGGTCGAGGGGCTCGTCAAGGGACTCGCGCTCGGCGAGAACACCGTGATCGCGGTGACGCCTCGGGGGGGTGCGCGGCTGACGCTGACCAACCATCCGATCGGCGGGCCGGTCTTCACCGGGCCACAGATCCAGCCGTGGCAGTGTCAGCCCGGCGCGCTGGACAAGCAGTGCGACGCCAAGCCGGTGGTCACCTACAAGTACATGCCGGCGACCGGGGGCTCATCCGTCTCGGTGGCGGGCAGCGGGGTCGCGTCGTCGTTCCAGGACTACGACCCGAACAATCCGCCGCCAGACTCGCAGATCGCCAGGACGACGACGGACACCGGCGAGACGGTGCCGTTCATCGTGCGCAAGGAGACGGGCTATCTGGATCGTGACCAGTACGCGATCACGACGCTCTGGCAGCCGGGCAAGCCGTGGACGCCGGTTCATCCGCAGCCCCAGTTCAACCGCCGCCTCGCGCTCATGCACGGCGCAAGCTGCGACACGACCTACGGCGCCGGCGACGCGCCCGACGTGATGGACTCGACGCTGCTGGCCCACGGCTACGCGCTCGCGTCGCACGCGCTCGACAACGCGGGCCACAACTGCAACATCACCACGCAGGCCGAGTCGCTGATCATGACCAAGGAGCTGGTCATCAAGGAGCTCGGCCCGATCAAGTGGACGATCGGCAGCGGCTGCTCAGGCGGCTCGCTTGTCCAGCAGCAAGTAGCCAACGCCTACCCGGGCGTCTACCAGGCGATCACGCCGCAGTGCTCGTTCACGGACGCGTGGTCCTCGGCGATGCAGTACGAGGACTACGTGATGCTGCTGGCCTACCTCAAGGATCCGTCGCGCTGGGACCCGGGGTCCACGTGGGGGCCGACGCAGATCTCCGCCGTGCTCGACCACCCGAACGTCGGCAACCCAATCACTTTCACGACGGTCATCCCCAACAGCGGCGACCCGAGCCGCAGCTGCCCGGACGTCCCGCAGGACCAGGTCTATGACCCGAAGACCAATCCCGGCGGGGTGAAGTGCACGCTGCAGGACTACATGGTCAACGTGTTCGGCAAGCGAGCGGACGGGTTCGCCAACCGCGCGTTCGGCAACGTCGGCGTGCAGTACGGCCTCGACGCGCTGCGCTCGGGCGCCATCACGCCCGCCGAGTTCGTGGACCTCAACTCTCACATCGGCGGCATCGACATCTACGGCGACATCTCGCCTCGGCGATCGGCTCCCGACGTCGTCGCTGTCGAGCGGGCCTACACGAGCGGCGCGGTCGACAGCGCGAACAACCTCGACAAGGTTGCGATCATCGACCTGCGCGGCCCCGACCCTGGCGCCTTCCACGATGTCTATCGCACGTATGCGATGCGGGCGCGGCTGCTGCGCAACTTCGGCACGGCGGCCAACCAGGTGCTCTGGCGCGGCCAGGCGCCGCTGATCGGAGACGTCAACTTCGCCGACCAGGCCGTGCTCGCGGCGGATAAGTGGGTCGCGCGCTTCGAGGCCGACAAGCGGGACGTGCCGCTCGCGCAGAAGATCCGCGAGGACAAACCCGGCGACGTGGTCGATCGCTGCACCGACGGCAACGGCGTCGACCTGCCGGAGGAGGTGTGCGACCAGACGGTCGCCAAGTACGGGACGCCGCGCATCGGGGCCGACATGCCGCAGGCGGACGACACCCTCGCCTGCGAGTTCAAGCCCCTGCGCAAGGACGACTACCCCGGCACCTTCACCGACGAGCAGTGGAAGCGCCTGCAGGCGACGTTCCCCAACGGCGTATGCGACTACACCAGACCCGGCATCGACCAGCACGGCGCGACCGCGTGGCAGACGTACCAGGACACTGACGGCAAGGTCATCTATGGCGGCCGCCCTCTGGGCCCGAAGCCGGTCAGCTCGCCGCTTGCCGCCCGGAGGACCAGGAAGCCCAAGGGAAACCAGGTCTCCGCGCGCCGTCGGACGAGGCCACGCCGGTGCGCGTGCTGACCCTCAGCGGCGTCGGGCGCGCGGGTGCAGCTCAACAAGGGTCGGCTCGCCGCGCGCGAGGCGGGTCAGCTAACTCGTGTAATGAACGAGGACAGGTTGTCGACGGGGTTGGCGCTGCGGGGTTAGGGGCCGCCGGCGGCGTGGTGGTGGCGAGCGGCGCTCATGGCCGCTACGGAACGGGACCAGAACGGCTTCGGCCGAACTGGATCACTGCTGCTCGGATCGGCGCGGCAGCGAGATGCAGCCGCGGCGATGTGTCTGTGTACCGACCACGACCCCGCACGCAGGGAAGGTTGGCGCTACGGTCGGCGTCCAATTAGACGATGCCGCGGGAGTCGCAGCTCAAATTCGCGTCCGAACCGCACAAGTCGCAGCTGTCCTCCTGGCCGCCGGCGCGGCGCTGGTGCCGAGCGTCGCCGCGGCCGTCCCGCGCGCCGCGAGCTTGCGCGTGGTGTTGCGGCACAATCGCTTCAGTCCGCGCAAGGTCGTCGTCCATCGCGGCGACACCGTGACCTGGTTGTGGCGGGACGGCAAGACGCAGCACAACGTCGTCAGCAACAGCTTCCACGGCCTGCTGAATCCGAAGTCTTCGGGCTCCTTTACCAAGCGCTTCACACGCAGCGGCTCGTACTCGTACTTCTGCACGATCCACGCCGGGATGACCGGCACAATCGTCGTTCACTGACGACGCTGGTCATGCATTCGTTTCATCATCCGAGGAGGGAGGCAGCATGCGCAAGCTCAGCCTGTTGACGTTCGCGTTCGCGATAACTGCGGTGGTCGCGGCCGGACCGGTGCTGGCGAAGGCGAAGACGGTCACGCACAAGACGATCACCGTCAACAGCATGACCGGCGCTCAGGAGGTGCCCAAGGGCAGCCCGACCGGGAAGGGCAACGCTCGCATCACGCTCGACTCGAAGAAGGGCCAGGTCTGCTTCACCCTCGCGTGGTCGCAGATCAAGACGCCCACTGCGTCGCACATCCACAAGGGCGCCAAGGGCACGGCCGGTCCGGTCGTGATCGCGTTCTTCGTGAACCCACCGGCGAAGCACAGCGGTTGCGTCAGCGCACCGAAGTCGACCATCGCCACGATCATCAAGAACCCCGGTGCCTATTACGTGAACGTCCACACCAAGGACTTCCCGGCCGGCGCGATCCGCGGCCAGCTCTAGCCGCCTCGAGCCGAGCGAGAGGAGCCGGCCGGCAGGTCATGAGGAGAACGGCGAGGTCTCGAAAACCGTCTCAGGGGTTAAGACTCTGACGAGGGTTCGAATCCCTCCCCCTCCGCTTCCGTACGAGTGTGTCGATGCCGTCGAGGACGCGTTCGAGGCCGAAGGAGAATTCGTCCTCGGGGTCGTCGTCCTGGTCGAAGACGCCGGAGGCGAGGGCGGCGTGCAGCGAGGGGAAGTCTTCGGGCCCGGTCAGCTGTGCGAGCAGGCGGCCCCAGGCCGGCATGATCGGCGCCGGGGTGCCGGATGCCGATGCGCCGGCGCCCATGTCGGCGGCCAGAGTCGCGGCGTTGCGGACATAGCCGCTGAGCAGCAGGATCACCGACAGCTTCTCGGGCTCGGTGAGGCCGGTGTCGCGCATGGAGCGGAGTCCGTCCTCGATCCAGGCGGTGAGGTTGGGGGTCACCTGTGGGCCGGTGATCGGGACGCGCAGCGCCCAGGAGTGCCGGCGCAGGACGGCGAGATACGCCCAGGACCAGCGTGAGAGGCCGGCGCGCCAGCTCTCCTCGGCGCCCGGTCTGGGTGGCGGTGTCCCGATCGCCGCGTCGACCATGAGGGCGAGCAGCTCGTCCTTGGCGGCGACGTAGCGGTAGAGCGACATCGTGGACGCGCCGAGCTCGGTCGCAACCCGCTTCATCGAGAGGCAAGCGAGCCCCTCGGTCGCGGCGACGTCGACCGCGGCCGCGACGATCCGCGCCAGGGTCAGGCCGGGCTTGGGTCCCTTCCTCGGCGGCTCCCGCAGACCCCAGGCGGCCTCGATGCTCGCCGGCAGGCCGGTCCGGCTGCCTTGCTGGCTCCCGTCGGCCTGGGCCTTCGGCTTGACATCCACCGCTCTCTGAGTATACGTTACGCAGTAGTGCGTACCGGGTACGCAGAACCACCGGAAAGGCTTCGCATGACGAGCGACCTGGCGATCGACGCGAGCGGGTTGGTGAAGTCCTACGGCGCGGTGCGCGTTCTGGCGGGCATCGATCTCCGGGTGCGGCGCGGCACGGTGTTCGGGCTCCTCGGAGCCAACGGAGCAGGCAAGACGACGACGGTGCGGATCCTGTCGACGCTCGCCCGCGCCGACAGCGGCCGCGCGCGGGTGGCGGGTTTCGACGTGGTCTCGGATCAGGCTCAGGTCCGCCGCCGGATCAGCCTGACGGGGCAGGACGCGGCGGTCGACGAGCTCCAGACCGGGGACGAGAACCTGCGCATGATGGGCCGCCTGTCGGGCCTGTCGCGGTCGCAGGCCCGCGTCCGCGCCGCGGCGCTGCTCGAGCGTTTCGGCCTCGTCGATGCGGGCCCGCGGCGGGTCGCCACCTATTCCGGCGGCATGCGCCGGCGCCTCGACCTGGCCGCGTGCGTCGTCGCGCAGCCGGCGGTGATCTTCCTCGACGAGCCGACGACCGGCCTTGACCCGCGCAGCCGCCACGCGATGTGGGAGCTCATCGCCGAGCTGGTCGAGAGCGGCGTGACGGTGTTCCTGACCACGCAGTACCTCGAGGAAGCAGACCGGCTGGCAGACAGCGTCGCGGTGATCGACGGCGGCCGCGTGGTCGCCGAGGGCAGCCCGGCCGAGCTCAAGCAACGTGTCACGAGCGAGCGCCTCGACCTCACGCTCGCCGACGCCTGGGCCTTCGACCAGGTCGCGCGTTCGCTGGGCGAGCGCGCCCTCCGCGCCGACGCGAGCCGCCTCACCCTGGGCGTGGCCACCGACGGAAGCGCGAGCCAGATACGCGGTCTGCTCGACGAGATCGACCCGGAACGCCGTGCGGTGTCGAGCTTCGCCGTGCACGCCGCCACGCTCGAGGACGTCTTCCTCGACCTCACCGACGCGACCGCCACCTCACGCGAACGGGAGTCCGCACGTGTCTGACCTCGCCACATCGACCCCCGTGGGCCAGGCTCTCACCATGGCCGGGCGCTGCCTGCGCGTGTCGCGGCGCCAGGTCGACGCGCTCATCATGTCTCTGCTGCTGCCGGTGCTGCTGATGGTGATGTTCGTCGAGCTGTTCGGGGGCGCGATCGACACCGGGACGAAGTACGTCACCTACGTGGTTCCCGGCGTGATCCTGCTCTGCGCGGGCTTCGGGTCGGCGACGACGGCCGTCAGCGTCAGCCAGGACATGACCGGCGGGCTCATGGACCGACTCCGCTCGATGAACGTCAGCGGGAAGGCGGTCCTCGCCGGGCACGTGACGGCCAGCGTGGCACGCACCGCCGTGTCGATCGAGCTGGTGTTCCTGGTCGCGGCCGTGCTCGGATTCGAACCCAGCGCGGGCCCACTCGACTGGCTCGCCGTCGCCGGTGTGTTGCTCGCATTCGTCATCGCCGTCTCCTCGCTCGCGGTTGCGATCGGCCTGCTCGCCAAATCGCCCGAGGCGGCCAACGGGTTCACGTTCTTCGTCACGTTCCTGCCCTACGCCAGCAGCGGATTCGTCCCCGTCCACACCATGCCGTCCTGGATTCAGGGATTCGCCCTACACCAGCCGATCACCCCGATCACCGAGACGCTGCGCGGCCTCCTCCTCGGCACCGGCGTCGGCTCGAATCCCTGGCAGGCGCTCGCCTGGTGCGGCGCGGTCACCGCCATCTCCGTCGCGGTCTCCAGCGTGCTGTTCCAGCGCCGCATCGCGCGCTCGTAGGCACGTCCGTCTTGCATGCTCGTCGAGGAGGGCGAGAATGCCACGCATGGAGAGTGGCCATCGCGAGCGTCCCACGAGCCGGATCAGCCAGGCGTATCCCGACCGGGTCGAAGTCCGGGGCCGGGACCTGGCCGGTGACCTCATGGGCCGGCTCAGCTTCACGGAGTACTTCCACCTCCTGCTGACCGGTCAGGAGCCGAGCGAGGACCAGCGCGTCTTCCTGGACCTGGTGCTCGTGGCGATCGCCGAGCACGGCATGATGCCGACGAACATCGCCGCGCGGATGACGCTCGCCGGCGACCCCGGGTCGCTGCAGGGCGCCGTCGCCGCCGGCATCCTCGGCTGCGGTCCGGTGCTGCTCGGCACCGCCGAGGAGTGCGCTCGGCTCCTGGAGGCGGCGCAGGCCGAGGTCGCGTCCGGCGCGGCGCCGTCCGCTGTTGCCCTGGAGATGACGCGCGCCACCAGGGCGTCGGGCAGCAGGCTGCCCGGCTTCGGGCATCCGGTGCACAAGCCCCTCGACCCGCGGGCGAAGCGGATCCTCGAGCTGGCGGGCGAGCGCGGTGTCGCGGGGCCGCACATCGAGCTGGCTCGCGCGTTTCGGCGGAGCGCGGCCGAGGTCTGGGGCAAGCCCCTCACGATGAACGTCAGCATGCTGATCGCGGCGGTGATGCTCGATCTCGGCTTCCCCGCCGCCGCCGTCAAGGCCGTGCCGATCCTCGCTCGCACGGCCGGCCTGCTCGGGCACCTCGCCGAGGAGCGCGAGCGACCGATCGGGTTCCTCCTGGCGGCGGCTGCCGAGGAGACGGTCGAGTACGAGGCCGATGCTCGAGCCTGACGTCGAGGCTCGCCCGTGGCCCGAGCAGCTCGCGCTCGACGACGCCGCCTACCGCGCCCAGCTCGCGTATCTCCTCGACCGCTCGGCGTTCTATCGCGAGAAGCTCGGAGGGGCGTCCGCGCTTTCGCTCGGCGGGCTCGCGCAGATCGCCGGGCTGCCGTTGACGGCGAAGGACGAGCTGCGGGCGACGTGCACCTCTGACAAGCCGTTCGGGTCGCACCTGTGCGTCGCGCCAGAGGAGATCGCCCGCATCTACTCGACGAGCGGGACGACCGGGACGCCAAGCTACATCCCGCTCACGGCCGGCGATCTCGACAACTGGGTCACCGGGTCGGCACGCAGCTACGCGGCTGCCGGCGTGCATGCGGGGCAGCGGCTGCTGTCGACCTACAACGCGGGCCCGTTCGCCGCCGGCGCCGCCCTCGCGGCGTTTGACCGCATCGGCCTCTGCCACATCCCCGTCGGGACCGGAAACACCGACCGCCTGGTCCGCGCGATCGAGACGATCAGGCCCGAGGCGGTCGTGCTGACGCCGTCGTACGCCGCCTACCTGGCCGAGAGCTTCGACCTCCGCGGCTCGAGCGTCGAGCGCGTGCTCGTCGCCGGCGAGCCGGGCGGCGGGGAGCCGGCCTTCCGCGCCGCGCTCGAGGAACGCTGGGGCGCTCGCGTCACCGAGGCGATGGGCATCGGCGACATCGGGGTCTCGCTGTGGGGCGAGTGCGAGGAGCAGGACGGCATGCATCTGGGCGCGCGGGGCTTCGTCCACGCCGAGCTCGTCGACCCGGACACGGGAGACGCGATCGAGATCGTGGACGGAGCGACCGGCGAGCTCGTCCTGACGCATCTCCGGCACCACGCGGCGCCGCTGCTGCGCTTTCGCACGCGCGACCACGTCGAGGTCCGGACGCACCCGTGCGCCTGCGGCCGCACCGGCCCGCGCATCCGCTGCATCGGCCGGACCGACGACATGCTGATCGTCCGCGGCGTGAACGTCTTCCCATCGGCGCTGCGCGAGGTGGTGAGCGGGTTCGCGCCCGACGTCAGCGGGCACATCGTCGTGCGGCCGCGCGCCGGCGGCGTCAAGCAGGCGCCGCCGCTTCCGGTCACCGTCGAGCTCGCGCAGGGGGTGGCCGAAAACCCTGCACTCGCCGAGGCGATCCGTGAGAGGATCCGCAACGTGCTCGTCGTTCAGACGCACGTGGATCTGGTGCCGTGGGGAACCCTGCGGCGCAGCGAATACAAGTCGAGGCTGGTCGAACACGATCGGGGGTCCGAGTGAGGAAGCTCCAGGTCCAGGGCGTCCACCACATCACGTTCGTCGGCGCCGGCCGGCAGACGTCGATCGGCTTCTGGGAAGGCGTCCTCGGGATGCCGTTCGTCTTCGAGCAGCCGAACCTCGACAACGAGTCGGAGAGCCACCTGTACTTCGACCCGGGCGATGGGCGCCTCATCACGGTCTTTGCCAACGAGGACCGCGATGGCGATGCCGAGCGCACGCCGACCGATCCCGGCTGCGTGCATCACATCGCTTTTGCCGTCTCGAAGGCGACCTTCGACCAGGTGGTGGAGCGACTCGACGAGCGCGGGATCCGCCACAGCGGTCCCAAGGACCGCGGCTTCATGGACTCGATCTACTTCCAGGACCCGCTCGGCCTGCTGATCGAGCTCGCGGCGTACCGCTTCGAGCCCCCGAGCGGCCACACGCACGCCGACGTGCTGCTCGAGGCACACAAGATCCGGGTGGAGCGCGGCGACTACAACATCGCCCAGGTCCACCTCGCCGATGCGATCGAGGCGCTCGTCAAGCGATCGCGGGCCTCGCTCTCGGACAGCCGATCGCCCGAGGACCCATACCAGTCGCTCCCTATGCAAGGAGGATGAGATGGCCGATTACACGCTGAGCATCCTGACGCCGAGCGTCAACAACCTGAGCGCCCGCGTCCTCGTGCGAGCCGCCGGGCTCGACTTCGAGGAGGTCGATGTCTGGGGCCGCAAGGACGAGCCGGAGTTCGTGCGCAAGGACCCGGCCCAGCTGACGCCGCTGCTCGAAGAAGCGGGCCTGCCGACCGGGTCGCTCTGGGAGAGCTGCGCGATCATGCAGTACCTCTGCAACAAGCACGGCCTCGATCGGCTGTACCCGACGGACCCGGCAGCCCGCGCAGTGGTGGACAGCGCGATGTTCTATCTCACGGGCACCTTCTATCCGCTCGTCGCGCGCGCGACCTACCCGACGCTCGGCTTCCCGCAGTACGCGGGCGAGGTCGCGACCTCCGGCGCGGACGACGACCTGAAGGCACAGGCCCAGAGGGATGCCGAGGCGGCGCTGGAACAGCCGCTCGACGCGTTCCACTCGTTCTTCCTCGGCGACAACCGCTTCGTCGGCGGCGGCGCACCCTCGATCGCCGACATCCGCTGGGCGGTGACGCTCGAGTTCCTGCGGGCCATCGACTACGACCTCCCGGAGTGGGCCGGGGAGTACATGAACGCCGTCGAGGAGGCGCTCGGCGCGGCGTACTCCGAGCCGGCGGCGGACGTGCGCGGATACATTGCGTCCGTGAGGGCCCCCGCGGCCTGAGCTGTCGCGTCTGGCACCCGGCCTCAGCGGCTCGCGCGCAGGCGCCTGACGCTCACGGCGCCCTCCTGCGCCACGACGTCGACGCGGCATCGTTCCTCCGCCAGGGCCAGGAACCGGTCGGCGGCGTCGTCGCTCAGCGGCGCCTCGGCGTCACGAGGCCGAAGAAGCCGCACGTCGCGGCTGGGGAGCGCCACGACCTCGTCCACGAGGTCCACGCGCGTGAGGATGCAGGGCGCGGCCACCATCCTCAGGGTTGCACCCCCGGGCCGAATCGTCAGCTCTCACGACGACCTTCCTCAGCCCTTCGTCAACCGGGCCGGTTCCGCACCCACGGGTGGCCTGCGACGACCCGGCGGCGGCTCGCCGCCATCGCGCAGCTGCGGCACGAGCCAGGCCGCCTCCAGCGCGATCCGCCAGCTCATCTTCGAGCTGCCGTGCGCGCGCCGGCCGAAGGTGATCGGGACCTCGTGCACCTGGAACCCGGCGCGCAGCGCGCGGTAGGTCAGCTCCACCTGGAAGGCGTAGCCGCGCGAACGCACGGTGGCCAGGTCGATCGCTTCCAACACCTCCGCCGCGAAGCACTTGAAGCCGCCGGTGAGGTCGCGGACGTCGAGCCCGAGCACCATGCGGGCGTACCGGCAGCCGCCCCGGCTTGTCGCCCGGCGCAGGAGGCTCCAGTCGCTGATCTGACCGCCGCGGACGTAGCGCGAGCCGAGCGCCAGGTCGGCCCCGCCGTCGCGCACGGCCGCCAGGAGGCGCGCCAGGTCGCGCGGGTCGTGCGAGCCGTCGGCGTCCATCTCCATCACATAGGCGGCGCCGCCGGCGAGCGCGTGGCGGAAGCCGGCCACGTACGCGGGCCCCAGTCCCTCCCGCACGCTGCGATGGAGGACCTCGATGCCGGCGTGCGCGGCGGCCAGGCGGTCGGCGATCGAACCGGTGCCGTCCGGGGAGTCGTCGTCGACGATCAGGATGCGAAAGCCCGCCGGCGCTGCCTGCTCGAGCACCCTGCGGACGGCGGCGACGATGGCCTCGATGTTCTCCGCCTCGTTGAACGTCGGCAGGACGACCCACGGGACCGCGCCGCCCGCGGAGCCGGCGCGGTGGCTGCTCTCGAGGTGCTCGAGGAGGGACGTCATCGCCCCACCGCCAGCACGGGAGGGGCGGCCGGCGTCCCGTACCAGGCGGAGGCGAGATGGACGCCCTCGCGGAGGGCGACCCAGGGCCTGTAGCCCAGCTCGCGCCTGGCCTTGTCGACCGCGTGCCGATTGTCCGTCCCGAACAGCTTCACGCCGAGCCGGGTCACGACGGGCTGGCGCTGCGAGCGTGTGAGCATCGCGAGGCGCTCGGCGGCGTATCCGGCGGCGTACAGGGCGCGGTAGGGAAGGTGGACGCGCGGGGGGCTCGCGCCGATCTCGTGCGCGATCGCGTGGAGGAGCTGTCGCTGGGTGAGCGGGCGGTCGCTGGTGATGTTGTAGGCCTGGCCGAGCGCGCGCTCCCTGTCGAGGGCGAGGAGGAGCCCCTGGACCACGTCGGTGACGTAGACGAACGGCAGGACGTTGTCGCCCGACCCGACGATCACGCCCTTGCCGGCGCGCAGCCGGTCGGCCATCCGGCCGAAGTGCAGGCGATCGCCGGGCCCGAAGAACGTGCCCGGGCGGATGATGACCGCGGGCAGGCCGTCCTTGGCGATCATCCGCTGGACGAGCACGTCGCCTGCGGCCTTCGTGACGGCGTACGGCTCTGGAAACGGGTTCAGCGGGAAGTCCTCGTGGGCAGGCCTGCCCAGTGCCATCCCGTAGACCGTCCACGAGCTCACGTGTACGACGCGAGCTCCTTGGGCGAGCGCCGCGCGGCAGACGTTTTCGGTGCCGGTCACGTTGACGGCGTGGTAGTCCTCCATCGGCCGCCAGACGCCCATCATGCCGGCGAGATGCAGCACCGCATCCGCGCCGTGCATCGGCGTGACCAGCGTCTCCGGCCGGCGAATGTCCCCTCGGTGGACCTCGACGCCGCGCTCCTGCAGCCAGGGCGCCTCCTCGCCGGGAAGCACCAGCACGCGCACGCTGTCGCCGCGATCCTGCAGAGCGGAGACGACGTGGTGGCCCAGCAGCCCGTTGCCACCGGTGATCAGGATGTCCATGTTGCTGGTTCCTCCTCCTTGACCGGCGACCAATGGCGGCGCCGGTACGCGAGATCGGCCATGCCTGGAAGCACCTGCTCGAGCCAGGCGATGGCGTAGTGCCTGCCGGGCACGACGACCTCACGGCGCGGGTGGGCGACGAGGTCGGCGATCGTGGTCGCCACGAGCTCGGGCTGCGGCATCGCCGCCCGAACGTGCGTGGTCATCGCGGTGTCGATGTTGCCGGGTGAGACGAGCGAGACCGACACGCCGGTCCCGGCCAGCTGCCGGCGCAACGCCAGCGAGAAGCCGCGCACGCCATATTTGCTCGCCGAGTAGAGCGGTTCCATGGCCACCCGCCCGGAGAGCGACCCCACCGAGATGACCGCTCCGCGGCGGCGTTCCAGCATGTCCGGGAGCACGGCGCGCGTCAGCAGGATGGCGCCGAGCAGATTCACCTCGAGCAGGCCGATGACGTCATCGGGTGGGCTCGAGGCCAAGGGTTTCGACCAACCCGCGCCGGCGTTGTTCACCAGCACGTCGATCCGCCCGAAGGTCGCCATGGTGCGCTCGGCCAGCAGCGTCACCTGGCTTGCGTCCGCCACGTCGGTGGGAATCACGATGGCTTCGCCGCCCGCTTGACGTATGGCTCGCGCCTGGGCCTCCAACTCGTCCACGCGGCGCGCCGCGAGCACCACGGTCGCACCACGCCGTGCGAGCTCGCGCGCCGTGGCCGCGCCGATGCCGGAGCTGGCGCCGGTCACGATCGCCACGTCGCCGAGCAGCGTCGGCCGCGCCGTCTCCGCCTCGTGGACCATCTACGTGTTGACCTCCTCCCCGACGCGCGCAGGAGCGGGCTCGCGCGCCGGGAGCTCACGGTCTCGTTGCCGGTACCAGGCGGCCGCGAGACGCACGCCCTCGCGGAGGGCCACCCGAGGCGCGTAGCCCAGCTGGCGCCGCGCCCTGTCGATCACGTAGCGGTTGTCGGTGCCGAAGAACGCCACCCCGAGCCGGGTGATCGGCGGTCGCCGTGACGAAGGTACGAGGGTCGCGAGGCGCTCGGCGGCGTAGCCGGCGGCGTAGAGGGCCCGGTAGGGGATGTGGAGGCGCGGTGGCCGCGCGCCGATCTCGTGCGCGATCGCGTCAAGGAGCTGTTGCTGCGTGAGCGGGCCGTCGCTGGTGATGTTGTAGGCCCGGCCGAGCGCGCGCTCGTGGTCGAGTGCGAGGAGAAGCCCCTGGACAGCGTCGGTGACGTAGACGAAGGGCAGGGCGTTGTCGCCCGAGCCCACCACGATGGCTCTGCCGGCGCGCAGCCGGTCCGCCATCTGGCCGAAATGCAAGGCATCGCCGGGTCCGAAGATCTGGTCCGGCCGGACGATGACGGCGGGCAGGCGATCCTCGGCGATCATCCGTTGCACCAGCACGTCCCCCGCGGCCTTGGTGATCGGGTACGGATCGGGGAACGGCGTCAGCGGAAAGCCCTCGTCGGCGGGGCGTCCCAGACCGACGCCGTAGACGCTCGACGAGCTCATGTGGACGAGGCGGCGGGCGCCGGCGGCGAGCGCTGCCCGGCAGACGTTCTCGGTGCCCGTCACGTTCACCGCGTGGTAGTCCGCCATTGGGCGCCAGACATCCATCATGGCGGCAAGGTGGAGCACTCCGTCCACGCCCTGGGTCGGAGCAATCAGCGCCTCTCGATCGCGGATGTCCCCCCGGTGGATCGCGACGCCGCGCTCCTCGAGCCATCGGGTGTCCTCGGTCGGCAACGCCAGCACCCGCACGCTGTCACCCCGGCGTTGCAGGGCCGCCACCACATGGCGCCCCACGAAGCCGTTGCCGCCGGTCACGAGGATCTCCATCACACGTGTCCGTTCGTTGCCGCGGCCGCGCCGTAGGCCCCGCGATACCACTCGACACTGCGCCTGACACCCTCGGCGAGGCCGACCTCCGGCGAGAACCCGAGCTCGCGCCTGGCGCGGCTGATGTCGAAGCGGTTCTCGCCGCCCAGCAGCTGGATGCCGTACCGCATGATGGGCGGCGGCTGCCGTCGACGAGTCAAGCGGCCGACGGCCTCCCCGACGGCGCCCAGCGCCACGCCGAGCTCGTACGGGATGCGCCTCGTGGGTGCCGGGGCGGCCAGCTCGGCGGCGATGGCGCCGACGAAGTCCCGCTGCGTCACCGCCTCGTCGTTGACCAGCAGATAGGACTTGCCCACCGCCTGTCCCGCCTCGCTCGCGAGCAGGATGCCCCGCGCCGCGTCGCGGACGTAGATCAACGGCAGGTGGTTGCGCCCGGAGCCGAGCATGATCATCCGGCGCTTCTCGATCGTCCCGGCGAGGCGGGCGAAGCTCGCGGTGTCGCGCGGGCCGTAGATCCAGCCGGGCCGCACGATCGTCACCGGCGCGCCCTCGTCTCGGATCATGCGCTCCAGCAGCCGCTCGCCCGCGACCTTCGACCGGCTGTACGGGTTGGGCTCCGCGCGCAGTGGCGCGCTCTCGTCGGCTTCGCCTCGCACATCGTTGCCATGGACGGTGATCGAGCTGACGTGCACGAAGCGGCGAACGCCGGCGGCCAGCGCCGTTCGCACCAGCGCCTCGAGGGCGCGCACGTTCGTCCGCTCGTATTCGGCCTCCGGGCCCCACGGCCCGGTTCGGGCCGCACAGTGCAGGACGCAATGCACCCCGCTCAACGCCTCATGGAGCGACGCGCGGTCGCAGATGTCCCCGGTATGGACCTCGAGCTCGGCCTCGGCCAGCGCGCCGGCGCCGTCGGCGGGGACCAGGACGCGTGGCCGCTCGCCGCGTGCCAGAAGCAGCTCGGTCAGATGGCTGCCGAGGAAGCCGGTGGCGCCGGTCACGAGCAGCGTCATACGCCTTCCCGCTCTCCCGGATCCCGGGCCAGGCGCAAGGTCCCGCGCAGGGTCAGGCCCATGACGCTCAGGCAGATGAGCCCGCTGGCGGTCATGAGGACGGCGGTCCACGGGTGCGAGAACAGGAACATCGCACCCACTCCCGAGCGGTCGAGCCCGAACAGCCCCGAGAAGATCAACAGGCCGATGAGCTCGTTGCTTCCGACCTGGCCGGGCGGCGTGGGCAGGATGAACGCCAGGTTGTAGAAGGTGTAGCCGTAGAGGATGGTGGGGAGGGCAACGGTTACGCCGACGGCCTTGAACGCCAGGAAGCAGAAGACTGCGTCGAGACCGACGGCGACGGCGGTATACGCGGCCGCGGTGAGCATCAAACGCGGTTGCCGGATGAGCGCCAGCAGGGTGTCGACGAACAGCACGATGAATGGCTCGACCCGCTGTCGTGCACCGCCGGGCAGTGCCGCGGCCAGCGGGCCTGTGAGAAGCGCCAGGGCTCGCTCGCGTCGCCAGGCCGCGAGCGCGAGGATGACGACCCCGAGACCGACCACCGCCATCGCGGAGAGCAGCAACACCCAGAGCGGCCGGCTCAGGTGGAGATGCACGAACGGCAGGAGCGCGAGAAGGCCGACCGCCGGCAGGAGGTCCATGGCCTTGTCCATGCTCACCGTCGCCAGCGATCGACTGACCGGAATGCCGTCCGAGCGCCGCAGCAGCAGGCTCTTGGCCAGCTCCCCGCCGCGGACCGGCAGCAACCAGTTGAGGAACGTGGCCACCTGATAGATGGCGACCGCCCGGCGAATGCTCACCTCGCACGGCCGCAGAAGGCAGCGCCAGCGCATGGCACGGACGACATACGCCCCGAGGAACGCGACGCCGCACAGGAGCGCGAAGCCGATGCTGAGGTGCTCGAGCCGCCGGTAGACCGCGTTCACGTTCACCAGGCGCAGGAAGGTGACGATCAGGAGGGCCCCGGCACAGAGCCCGAGGATCGTGCGTAGCGCCACGGCGCGGACGCGGGTGGTCCGGACACGAGGTGTGGCAGCTACCTCCATGAGCCCGCCCTCCCGCTGCGCACGTGTGCGGCCTCGTGGCAGGGACCGCACAGAGCGATCAGGTTCCGTGGCTCATACGACGGCAGCAGCCACGGCTGCTCGCGGAGATGCGTGCCGACGTACCCCGCCCGCGTCCCGCAGGCCTGGCACGAGAAGTCATCCCGCTCCAGCGCCGCCGCCCGCGCCTCGTCCATGCGCGCGTCGTGATGGGCATCGAGCACGACATGCAGGCCCATGCCCAGGGCGACCGGCAGCAGCTCCCGTCGGCGAACGCCGGCGACGAGGACGGCCAGCAGGGCCGCGGGACTGTGGAGGACCCGCGTCGCCGGGTGCTGGGGCGCGTGGGCCTGGTTGAAGAAGCGGATCGCCGCCGGGGGGCTCCACCGGCGCTGTCGCAGGCAGAACCACAGGTAGTGGTCGGCGTCGACGAACACGCCTGCAGCCCAGAGGTCCAGCGCGCGGCGGCCGAGCAACGGGGAGACCAGCGCGGCACCCGCCGTGGAGAGGGCGATGTGATCTCGCACGCGCATCACACGGCCGCCGGGAGGTGGCCCTCCCCCCGGTACCACGCCATGCTGCGCGTGGTACCGGTGGAGAGCTCCGTGGGGGCTGCGAAGTCGAGCAGGCGCTGCGCCTTGGCGACGTCGTAGACGCGGCTGTGCGTCAGGAACTCCAGTCGGCTGCGCGTGAGCGGAGCGGACGCCTTGAGCGTGGGGGGGAGCCGGTCGCAGAGCGCCGCCACGGCCCGGGCGGCGCGGAGCGGGATGTGCCCCGGCGGCAGCCGGGTGCCGCCGGCTCGCGCGATGGCTTGTGCCAGCTCACCCAGCGCCACGGGCCTCCGCCCGGCGAGATGGAAGCACTCGCCCACGGCCGCGTCACGCTCGCCGCACCGCACCAGCGCCTCCGTCATGTCGTCGATGTAGATCGGGTGCAGCCAGACCGTCCGCCGGCCGATGGGACGGAACTGGCGGCGAAGGACCGACCGGAAGAACGCGAGGAGATGGAGGTCGCCGGGCCCGTAGACGAGCCCGGGTCTGGCGATGACCGCGGGGAAGCCGGCTCGGGACGCATCGCGGACGGCGAGCTCGGCTTCGGCCTTCGTGGCCTCATAGACGTTGGTGGGACGAAACGGGGCGCTCTCGTCGGCGGGCCGGTCACCCGTCACCCCCAGGACCCCCGTGGTGCTGCAGTGGACGAACCGCTCCAGCGCCGGCGCCTCCTGACAGCAGGCGAGGAGCAGCTTCGTCCCTTCGACGTGCGTCCTGCGGTACTCCAGCCCCGGGACGCCCGGGGCGAGCAGGCGGCCCGCGAGGTGGTAGACGACTTCCACGTCCTCCACCGCGGCGGCGACAGCGACGGTATCGGTGATGTCACCGACCACGATCCGGGCGCCTTGGTCCAGCAGCGGCTTTGCCTTCTCGGGCGACCGCGCCAGCACGCGCACCCGCGCCCCGCCGGACAGGAGGCGGCGCACCAGGTTCGCACCTAGGAACCCGGTCGCACCGGTCACGAGCACGGTCGGGCTCAAGCCGACCGCTCCACCATGTGTGCCGCGCGTCGCCGGGCCACCCTGGAGCGCGCCACGTCGGCCACGACCTTCGTGACCGTCGGCCCGTGGGTGAGCATGTTCGTATACGCCGCGTTGGCCAGCGGGCAGTGGCACTCGCCGGCCTTGATGCTCCGCCGCAGCTGGGCGGCCTTCCCCGTGCGCCACACGGAGCCGAAGTCATAGTCGTGCTCGCGCAGGTTGCCCATGGACTGCGCCCGCACGCAGCAGGGCCAGACGTCTCCGTTGGGGGCGATCTGCGCGGAGGCCACACCCGCCATGCACGGGATGACCTGGCGCTGCTCGCGCAGCGTTCGCTTCACGAGGTCGTAGTACTGGCGGCGGAAGGCCTGGGTCACCTCGGCGACGCCGGTGAGCCGCTGCTCGCGCATGCTCTCCAAAAGCGTGTCGATCGCGACCGTGTACTTCTCGACCGTCGGCGTGATCCCCAGGCCGACGGTGTCGAGCTCGACGCGCTCCTCGGCGATCTCCGTGATGTAGGAGTCAGGCTCGAGCTCCCGTTGCACGTACTCGCACAGCTCCGGGAACGAGTCGACGTTGAAGTTCGAGATGACCGTGTGGATCCCGAGCGTGAGGTGCTTGTACTGCTTCTGCAACTCCTTGAGGGCGGCCCAGGTGATCATCGCGTGGGACCAGTTGTTCCGGACCCCGCGGACCTCGTCGTGCTTCAAGCCGACACCGTCGAGCGAGAGGTTGATGATCACCTGGGATTTCGGCGCCGCCTGCAGCACCTGCTCGATGCGACCCGGGATGACCTTGTGCTGGATGCCGTTCGTCGGGATGTTGATGATGCCCGGCCGGCAGTGCCGGTAGGCGCTGGCCACCATCTCGGGCAGCTCCTTGCGCAGCGTGGGCTCCCCGCCGCTGAACGTGAACCAGTACGGGGCGTCGCCCAGGGACTCGTAGACGCGGTCCCACTCGGAGAGGGTGAGATCGTCGTTGGGCAGGAGCCACACGTTGCAGGTCTTGCAGCGCGAGTTACACCGATAGCTCACGCTCACGGTGATGTTCACCGGCAATCTGAGGACGCGTCCGGTGGAGTACGACGCCCTCAGCGCGGGAATTTCAGGTAGGACCTTCGCCATCCCCATTTGAGACACACTCCTAGCTCGGCATCGACGCTGCGGGCTCGGCCGCCAGCAGCGGTATCGGGAACGACCTTGCGAGCGGCGGCCCGGCCTGTGGGAAGGCGATCACCCCGCAGGCGAGCGTGACGTGGGCGGTCTCGCCGTGGCCGTTGAGCGAGACCGGCGTGGTCTCGAACTGCTCCACGAGCTCACGAGCTCGCTCTTCCGCCGCCTCACGGTCACCGGCCAGCAGGGCGACGATCGTCCCGCTGCGCTGGATGGACACGGTGGCCTTGGACCCGAGCGCTCGCTTGATGTGCTCGGTCACGCGCCGCGTCAACTGGCGGCCGGCATGGACCCCCAGCTCGAGCTGCTGGCGGTGGAAGTCGACGATGTGGAAGACCAGGATGTTCTGCTGGCCGTGGGCATTCGCTCCCTCCGCGATGTGCAGTTTCGTCGTGGCGGAGACCGCCCACACGTGCTGCGGCCGGCGGCGCTTCGCGTCGTAGTGGCCCAGCCCGCGGGCGGCCGCTTCGAGCCCGATGGTGCCCACGCTCCACAGGGCGGCGCGCGGTGTGGTGAAAGACCCCGATCCGCCTAGCGCCTGGAGCACCCGCCGCGCGCTCATCGTCGAGGCCGAATAGGCCTGCTGCTCGCGCACTTGCAGATGCCCCGCGTGGATCCGGCGCCGCTGGCGCAGGAAGTCGCCGACGGTCGCGGGTCCGCGGTTGTAGACGACCGCCTCCGGCTCGTATACGAGCTGATACCCGAGCTGGGTGACGAGGGCCTGGATGGAGATCTCGTCGACTGCCGTGTCGAGCGGGATGCTCGGCACGACATTGCGGAATGCGACGATCTCACCCAACTTCGGCGATTCGCGCGCGATGCGGTCGTGCAGTCGCCACTGAAGGTGAACGGCGTGGCCCAGGAAGGTCGTCTCGCTGTTGACGGGCGTCGGGTGTCCTCCCACCATCCCCACGGCGGGGTCGTGGAAGTGGCGGACGAGCGCGTCGATCGTGCCGTCCTTCACCAGCACGTCCGCGCTCACCATGAGCAGGATCGGAGACCGTGCCGCGCTGATGAAGAGGTTGATCGCGGATGCCTTCCCTTCGCGGCACTCCTGCTCGATCAGGCGCACGCGCGGGTCGTCGCGGGCGATGTCGGCGACGATCGGCGCCGTTGCGTCCTCGCAGCCACTCGCCACCACGATGAGCTCCGTGATGTGGCTCGAGGTGAGCTTCTGCCCGAGGATCGTGCCGATGGCCTCGGCGATGTTGGCCTCTTCGTTGTACGCCATGATGCCGACGCTGCAGCCGAACCCCCGTTCGGGCAGCACCCCCGAATCGACGGGACGGTCCCTCAAGTCCACCGACACGTCTGCCTCCCTCGACGTTGTGCCTGCCATGTCTGGGCCCAGCCTCGGGCTCGGGTTTTCCACGGTGATTCCAACGCCCGTTCCGTGAGCCCGGAACTCCGGACGAAACTGCCGCGTCATCCCTGCCCGCGCATGACTTGCCGAGCGATCTGGCGCACCTTGTGCTCCACCCGCCCACCTCGCTCGGCACGCTCGTTCATGGCGCGCTCGTGCGCCTGGATCAAGAAGGCGGGCGTGGCCGGGCCGCCGGGCAGCCCCTGCTGCCTTTGGATGCCGGCGAGGGCCTCGTAGTGCTGGCTCGCCCAGTAGACGTTCATGCGGCACGAGACGCAGTTCCACTCCTGGTCCGGCGTCTCGGCGCCGCATTGCGGGCACTGCATGGCCAACCCCCTCTGTGTCCAGGCGTTGCTCGACGACGGCATCCTGGCCACGCGCAGTTCCACAACGCTTCCAACAACTAGCCGGAATTCAGATATCGGCTCGCGCGAGTTCGGCGGCCGGTTCGCCGTTCTAGTCGTGGAGGATCAAGTCAATGCGACTGAGATCGCTTCCTTCGATTTGGTCATGGGGCGAAGGCATCGGTAGCGGGCGTATGGGGGGGCCGCGTGGACGCCGTACTGAATGGACATCGGGACCCGATCCCGCGGGGGGTCGTCGTCGCCTCGAACGGGCATGTACGACCAACTCGCGACGTGCCCGCATTGCGCGTCGGATTGCTCGGGGGATTTCGAGTCGAGCGGGTCGGCGACGCGCGGCCGGTCTCCGGCTGGCAGCGGCGGACCGCGAAGACGCTGACAAAGCTCTTGGCGACCTACCCGCGCCACGCAATGCACCGAGAGCAGATCCTGGAGATCCTGTGGCCGGAGGTCGACGTCGAGTCGGCGCTCAACAGCTTCGGCAAGGCGCTCCATGCGGCTCGCCGCGCGTTCGAGCCCGGGCTAGTGCCTCGGCAGAGCTCCGCCTACCTGCGGCTGACCGACGCCATGCTCGCCCTGAACACGGACCACGTCGTGATCGATGCCGACCACTTCCAGCACCTGGCGGAGAGCGCGCTCGGGCGCGGGGACGTGGCCGCTTACGAGACGGCGCTCGCCGCCTACGGTGGTGACCTCCTCCCCGAGGATCGCTACGAGGATTGGTGCGCGGAGCGTCGTGACTTCCTGTCGGGCCTCCGCATCCGGTTGCTGTTGGAGCTGGCGCAGGCGTTGGAGAAGCGCGGCGCCTACAGCGCGTCGGCAGATCGCTTCCGCGAGGTGCTTCAGCAGGACCCGACAAGAGAGGACGTCCATCGGCGCCTCATGGTCCTGTACGCCCAAACCGGAGCCCGCGATCAGGCCGTGCGCCAGTTCCACGTGTGTCACGACGTGCTGCGGCGTGAGCTGGGCCTCATGCCGGAGAAGGCGACGGTGGCGCTCTACCAGGACATCCTCGCGAACCGGATCCCAAGACGTGTCCCCGTGCCCGAGCGCGAGCGAGAGGTGGTCGCGTCCCGTCAGCTGCCGGCCGCCGAACGCACGCCCGGCACGCCGTTCGTCGGCCGCGATTCGGTGCTTCAACACGTTTGCGAGCAACTCACGCGAGCCGACGAGGGAAAGGGGCGCATGCTCCTTGTGAGCGGGGAGGCGGGCGTTGGAAAGACCCGGCTCGTGGCGGAGTTCGCCACCGAGGCGCGGCGCCGCGGGGCAGCCGTGCTCTGGGGCGGAAGCGGAGCACATGCGAACCACGTTGCTTACGGCCCGTTTGCCGTCGCGCTGGAGGGCTACGTCGCGAGCCGTCCGGATTCGGAACGCGAGGAGTTGGCGCGGCGCTACCCGGCGCTGGTGCATTTCGTGCCATCGCTCGGGGCGAGCAATCAGCTGCCGCCCTTGGCAGACCGTCCCGGCGATGATCATCTCTATCTCGTCCAGGCCATCGTGCGGCTGCTGTCCGATCTCGCCGACACCCGACCTGTGGTTCTCGTCCTGGGCGACCTGCACGATCTGCATCGCTCCAGCCTGGACCTGCTGCAGTACCTCGTGCACCTCGCGGTCCAGCGGCGATGGCTGATCGCCGGAACGTTCCGCGAAGAGGGATTGGAGGTCGGGAGCGACGTCTGGGGCGTGATCGGGGCAGCGATGCGCGAGCGCCTCTGCCTCCGAGTCGGGCTACAGCGCCTGGCACTCCCGGATTGCGACGAGCTCGTGCGGGCGATGCTTCCCGGCGGTTGCGTGGGCCGAGCAGCTCTGGATCACGTGTACGCGCGGTCTCTCGGTAATCCACTCTTCGTCGAGGAGCTCGTACGGGAGATGCAGGAGCGCCGCGAGCTCGTCCTCGCTGGCGGCTGCTGGCACACGGCCTCCTCTCCGTCGGAGTACGTGCCGGCGCGCGTGCGCGCACTCGTGGCGATGCGCGTGGCTCCCATGGAGGAGAGCGTGCGCCGAGTGCTGGCACTCGCTGCTGCCGCCGGTGGAACGGAGATCTCGCTGACGGACCTCCGCGCCGGGGCGGCGGCGCTCCAGCCCCCGGTCTCCGACACGGCCCTCTTCGACGCGCTCGATCGTGCACTGGAGATCTGCATCTTGGAGGAGCGGCAAGACGCCTACGCATTCCGGCATCCGCTCGTGCGCTCGGCGGTGTATGCGGAGCTCTCGAAGCATCGCCGCGACCAGCTGCATGCCGCGCTGGGCCGCTCCAGGGCGGAGATCCGCTGTGTCTCGGCCTAGGCTTCGGGCTGCGGCCCTCCCCCTGCTTGGGAACAACGCTGGAAGAGCGCTGGAACGGACGCGCAGGATGCTCGATCCGCCGAATGGTGCGTTCTAGCCAACGCTCGCCGGAAGATGCGCGTGGCGCGCCCACGCGTCGGGCGCTTCACGCATCGTTGAGGTGGGTCGGCGGGGTGGTCGTGGCCGCAGCGGTGGGTGCGGGCGCGGAGATGGCCGTCGCGTCGCTCCACGCCGCCTTGCTTCTCTACTCCCTGTATATCGCCGTTTCGCTCGTCGTGGGAGCTATTGCCTGGACCACCCTCGTCTGGATGCTCCACGCGTGGCGTACTCCGTCGTCTCTCGTCGAGAGTCGCCTGGCCCGGGATGAGCTCGAGCCCGCGCACTCCTTCTCCTTGATCGTGCCCGCCCGCCACGAGGAGGCGGTGCTGGAGGCGACGCTCTCGCGCCTCGTCACGAGCGATCATCCGGACTTCGAGGTCCTGGTGGTCGTCGGAGCCGACGACCCCGCGACCCGTGAGGTCGCGGAACGCGTGGCTGAGCGCCACCCCGAGGTGGTCAAGGTCATCGTCGACACCAGCTGGCCGAAGAACAAGCCGAAGGCGCTGAACGCGGCGCTCCTCTCCTGCACGGGCGCGATCACCGGCGTGTTCGACGCCGAGGACGACGTCCATCCGGCGCTGCTTCAGCGAGTTGACCAGTGCTTCCAGCGCAGCGATGCAGACGTCGTGCAGGCCGGTGTCCAACTGATGAACTTCCGCTCGAGCTGGTTGACCGTCCGAAACGTCCTCGAGTACTACTTCTGGTTCCGGAGCCGGCTTCACCGCCACGCAGGCCAGCGTTTCGTCCCGCTCGGCGGCAATACCGTCTTCGTCCGTACTCAGGTCCTGCGGGCCGTGTCTGGCTGGGACTCGGACTGCCTGGCGGAGGACTGCGAGCTCGGCGTGCGACTGAGCGCGCTCGGGGCCCGCATCGCCGTCTTCTACGAGCCCGAGCTCGTGACGCGTGAGGAGTGCCCGCCGACGCTCGGCGCATTCGCCCGGCAGCGGACACGCTGGAATCAGGGATACCTCCAGACCTTGTCCAAGGGCTACTGGCGAAGGTTGCCGTTCAGGCAGCGTGCACTCGGCGGTTACATCCTGGCGACGCCGTACATGATGGCGATCTCGTGGGTCATGATGCCCGTCGCGATCGCCACCACCGTCGCCGTGAAGGCGCCGGTTCCGATCACGCTCATCGCCTTCGTCCCGGCGCTCCCCATGCTGTCGATGCTTGCGGTGGAGATCGCCGGCCTCGGCGACTTCTGCCGAGCGTATGGCGAGCGCGCCTCGGCGCGGGACTACGGGCGCCTGATCCTCGGGCTACCGCTGTACCAGGCGGTTCTGGCCTTCGCGGCCGCGCGAGCCGTCGTACGCGAGGCCAGGGGCAATCGCGGCTGGGAGAAGACGGCGCATCTGGGCCTGCACCTCGCGCAGCCGGCCGAGGAGCAGGGCGAGCGATCGGATGCGGCGCTGCGAGTGCCCTCGCCGCGGGCAGGGCCTGGTCAGCGAGCCGCGACGGGCTCTCGCGTCCTCGAGCTGCACCCCGTCGCCCGCGTCCTCGCCCAAGGCTTCGCCGGCGCCAACGGGACTGTCGGGATGAGCGCCGATCGGCTGGGCCGCGGCCGGCTCGTCGTGGCTCCTCAGAACGACCTGTTGCCCGAGAACCTCGAGGCATCCCCGGGGGGCTGGGGAGGCGCCGCAGGCAACGGTCACGGCGACCGGCCGCAGGCCTTCGCCGACGATCTGCTCGGAGCAGTCGGCCGCGGACCCCTCTGGGTGCGGCTCGAAGCCGCGACGGGGAACGGTTCGGCCCCACTGGCGCTCCCGGGCATCCCTGCGGTGGGGTCGGCGCGCGCGGGAGGAAGCCGGCTCGCAGACGCGCGCGCGCTCGTGGAGAGCGTCGTCACGTCGCGCGCCGAGCTTCTCGTGCAATTCGTGCTGCTCGCAGTGATCGCAAGCGTGCAGGCGACGAACATGTTGCACTGGCCCGACCCCCAGTTCGACGAAGGCACCTACGTCGGCAACGCGTGGGCCGTGCACCGCGGGGCCCTCGCGCCCTACACCTACAGCTACGGCCACCCGCCGCTGGCCTGGCTCTTCATCGCGCTCTGGACACGGGCGAGCGGGATCTTCGGGCACGGGACGTACTCGATAGACACCGGACGCCAGTTCATGTTCGTGGTCAGCGTGGTCAGCTGCTCGCTCGTCTACACGCTTGCCCGCCGGCTCGAGATGAGCCGCCCGTTTGCAGCCGCGGCGGTGGTCCTCTTCGCGCTCTCCCCGGTTGGCTTGTACTTCCATCGCGCGGTGCTGCTCGACAATGTGGCGATCGCCTGGGCGCTCGCGGCGTTCGTCCTTGCCGTGACCCCACGGCGCCGTCTGTGGGGCTTCGCCGCAAGCGGCGCGTGCTTCGCCGCCGCCGTGCTCTCCAAGGAGACGACGCTCGTCCTGCTGCCGGCGCTGCTTCTGGCCGCAGCCCAGAACGCCGACGGGCGCACGCGGCGTTACTGCCTGACGCTGCTCGCCTCCTTCTTGGCCCTGGTCGTCTTCGTCTATCCGCTCTACGCGATCCTGAAGGGCGAGCTGCTGCCGGGACCGGGGCACGTGAGCCTCGTCGGTTACACGCTCGTCCAGCTCTTCACCCGCAAGGCCACCGGAAGCGTCTTCGACCCACACAGCGAGACGCGCCACATCGTCACGGAGTGGCTCAGGCTCGACCCCTGGCTTCTCGGAGCTGCGCTCGCTCTCTCCGCGATCGCTCTCGCCCGCCGCAGTACCCGGGCGGTCGCAGTCGCGTTCCTCATCCAAGTCGGGATGGCTCTCCGACCCGGCTACCTCCCCAACATGTACGTGATAGGGCTGCTCCCCTTCGCCGCGCTCATCGTCGCAGGAGGGAGCGAGGCGCTGTGGCGCAGGGCGCAAGCCGTGACGCCTCGGGTGTTCGGGTGGTCGGCGCAGGCGGCGATCGCAGCCCTAGCGGTGGCCGTGGTGCTCGTCGTCGCACCTCACTGGAGGGACGGCGTCAACGCAGCGACGACGTCCACGCTCGATGGCCCCGAGCGTACGGCCCAGCGTTGGCTCGTCGACAACGTCGGTCACGACAAGCGGCTCATCGTCGACGATGGGTTCTGGATCTATCTCATCGCGCACGGCTTCGATGCCCGCCCGATGCGAGGCGGCTTCTTCTCGCAGACGGTCGTTTCGTACTGGCCGCTCGATTACGACCCGGCCGTCAAGAAGCATTTCCCCAATGGCTGGCGAGACTTCGACTACGTTGTGTCGACGCAGGCCATTCGCTCCACGACGACGCTCACCCCGACGGCAGCCCGGGCGCTCGATCACTCGCGAGTGGCGGCGGTGTTCGGGCACGGGCAAACCCGGATCGAGATCCGCGCGATCACCCGGGCGCAGCGCCCAACTCCGTGATCGGACACGCGCGCCGCTCGCCACAGCCCCCGTCGCATCGGCGCGGCGCGCTGGTGGCCCGCGGCCTGGCGCTGGCGCTCATCCTCATCGGAGCGTGCGCGGGGTGCGGCGACTCTCCGATGAGCGTACGGGTGGACAAGAACCGGCTCGTCGACGAGCACGGGCATCCGATCCGGCTGCTCGGCGTGAGCCGCTCCGGCGCCGAGTACGCCTGCATCAACGACCTGGGCTTCTTCGCCGGGCCCACCGACCGGCGTGCGATCGCGGCGATGGTCGCATGGCGGATCAACGCCGTGCGCGTACCTCTGAACGAGCACTGCTGGCTGGGGATCAACGGCGCTCCGCCCGGGTACAGCGGCGCCCCCTACCAGGCGGCCATCACGGCCTACGTCGATCGCCTGCACAAGGCAGGCCTCTACGTTGTGCTGGACCTGCACTGGAACGCGCCGGGTGCCGAGCGAGCAGGTGGGCAGCAGCCAATGGCGGACCTGGACCATTCGCCGGCCCTCTGGTCCTCGGTAGCGCGAGCGTTCAAGGACGATCCCGCAGTCATGTTCGACCTCTACAACGAGCCGCATGACGTGGACTGGCGCTGCTGGCGTGACGGCTGCGTCCAGCCCGGAGGCTGGCGTACCGCCGGGATGCAGGCGCTCGTGGACGCGGTGCGCTCCACGGGCGCCACGCAACCGCTCATCGCGACCGCCCCGAACTGGGGGACCGACCTCACCTCGTGGCTCGCGTACCGACCCCGGGACCCGCAGAACCAGGTGGCGGCCGGCGTCCACGTCTTCGACTTCAGCTTCTGCGCCGCACGCGACTGCTGGACCAAGACCTTCGAGCCGGTCGCGCGCCACGTGCCCGTCGTTGCGACGGAGCTCGGTCAGCGAGCGTGCTCGGCCTCGTTCATCGGCCGCTTCATGGACTGGGCCGACTCGGCCGGCGTCTCCTATCTCGGCTGGAGCTGGAATCCCGCCGGCTGCGGCGCCCCGGCGCTCATCCGATCGTGGGACGGGCGCCCGACGGCCTCGGGCGCTCTGCTCCGCGCCCGCTTGGCCGGCCGCAGGTGACGCGACGGCGCCCCGACGGCGAGAGCGGGCGTTCCGACGCCCGCTCTCGCCCGGTCCGGGTGGCTACGCGGCCCTCACCGTCGCATCGGCGCGGCCGGCGAGGTCCTTGTTCTCCGGGACGAACTTGCTCGCGGTGAACGTGGCGCCCTGGGGGTCGGCGATGACGGTCATCCGCACCCAGGGGGCGTCGAACGGCGGGACGATCACGGTGCCGCCGAGCTCGGCGGCCCTCTCGGCCGTCGCGCCGGCATCCTCGACCGCGAACGTCACGCTCCAGTGCGCGGGGACACCCGGCTGGTCGTCGGCGATCGGAGTGAGCGCCGCGACCACGTCCTCGAAGCCCTCCGGAGCGCCACTGTCGGCCATCCGCTCGGTGAGTCCGGGATCGCTGCGCTCCAGGAACTCGCCGTACCCGGGCAGCCGCCACATCTGGGCGCCGCCGCCGAGGCCGAGCGCCTCCCATCCGAACACCGAGCCGTAGAAGGACTTCGCGCCTTCGGCGTCGCGGGTGTTGAGGCCGTTGAAGTTCAGCGAGCCCGGTTCGTTGACGATCCTCGCGCCCTTGTGCTCCTTCGCCTGCCAGACGCTGAACGCGGCTCCTTCGGGGTCGGTGAGCACGGCCATCCGGCCCGCCTCCAGGACGTCGAAGGGCTCCACCACGATGCGCCCGCCCGCATCGAAGACCTTCGCGGCGGCGTCGTCGGCGCTCTCGACCCAGATGTACGTGTTCCATGCCGCCATCGACGGCCCGCCCTCGGGCTGGGACGCGACGGCGGCCACATCGCCGCCGCGCAGGCGCGCGATGAGGTATGGGCCTGGTGCGCCCGGCGGCATCACATCCTCGAACTCCCATCCGAAGAGCCCGCCGTAGAACGCCACGGCGGACTCCGGATCGGGCTGGCTGGTGTCGATCCAGCACGGGACGCCGGGCAGGTATCCGTCTCGCTCGAGCACTGGGGCTCCCTTCCTGGTGGTGGTTGACATCCGCCGGCACCGTACGAGCGATCTAGGTCAGGATCTGTCCTCAACTCCCGACACGATGGAAATGCGATGAGCGAGACCTCGAGCCGACTCCTGGAGCTGCTCTCCCTGCTCCAGGGGCGCCGCGACTGGCCCGGCAACGAGCTGGCCGCCCGTCTCGACGTGTCCGGCAGGACGATCCGGCGCGACATGGACCGGCTGCGCCGGCTCGGCTACCCGGTGGAGTCCCTCAGCGGCCCGGCGGGCGGGTACCGGCTTCGCGCCGGAAGCGCGATGCCGCCGCTGCTCCTCGACGACGAGGAGGCGATCGCGATCGCGGTCGGCCTTCGCACCGCCGCGCGGGCCTCGGTGACCGGCATCGAGGAGACCGCCGTGCGAGCGCTCGTCAAGCTAGAGCAGGTCCTTCCGGCGCACCTCCGCCGCCGCGTCGCCGCACTGGGCGCGGCGACGTACACGCTCCCGGTCGCCGGCCCGACGGTCGACCCGCAGCACCTCACCGTGATCGCCGCCGCCTGCCGCGACTCTGAGTGCCTTCGCTTCGGCTACCGCAGCCGCGATGGCACCGACAGCCGGCGCGAGGTCGAGCCCCACTCGCTCGTCAACCACGGCCGCCGCTGGTACCTCGTCGCCTGGGATCGTGGCCGCGACGACTGGCGGACGTTCCGCGTCGATCGTCTGGCCACCCCGGCGTCGACCGGCGCGCGCTTCGTCGCGCGGAGCCTGCCGGAGAAGGATGCGGCCGCCTACGTCAAGCGGAGCATCGCCGGGGCGCCGAACCGATTCGAAGCGCGGGTGACGCTGCACGTCGCCGCCGAGGAGATCACGAGCCGCGTCCCGGCCCACTGGGGCACGATCGAGCCGCTGGACGCGCACACCTGCGAGTACCGGACGGGCGACGACGACCTCAGGTGGCTGGCCCTGCGCGTCGCGATGCTAGGCGTCGACTTCGACGTGCACGAACCCCCCGAGCTGGTCGAGCATCTGCGGACGCTGGCTTCCCGGCTCAGGCGCGCGGCGCGCTGAGGCCGGCCAGCCGGGCCGCCCACGTGGCGACGTCGACCACCTCGGCCTGCCGGGGGAAGACCTTGTCGAGCAGCACGCGGTGGACCTCGGGATCCGCGTCGGCGCAGGCGTCGCGCAGGACCGTGAGCTCGAAGTCCAGGTCCGCGGCGGCGCGCAGCGTGGAGA
>JAOPZW010000350.1 GCA_025963905.1 Solirubrobacterales bacterium
CTGCCGCGACGTCGCGCCAGCTCGGCGCGGGCCGCGCGGAGCGGCTGGCGGGCCGCGGCCTGAGCATCCGCACGCGCGGACCGGTTCCGGGGCTGGCGGTGCTCGTCGACGACGTGCACACGACGGGGGCCACGCTGGAGGCGTGCGCCCGGGCTCTGCGCGCGGGCGGCGCGACCGGAGTGCGGGCCGTGGCCTACGCGCGCACGCTGCCGCGCGCCCGTTGAGATAGGCCGCGCGCGGGTCTAGCCTCTGTGGGCCGACGGCAACGACGAGAGGATCTTCTCCATGCGGATCGAGGTCAAGGGTCGGAACACCCCCGTCACCGACGAGCTGCGTGAGCATGTGGTCCGGCGCTTCTCCGGCATGGGCCGGCAGGTGTCCCCGCTCGCGCTCCTGGAGGTCGAGCTCAGCGCGGAACGCAACCCGGCCATCTCCGACGCCCAGATCGCGGAGGCCACCTTGTACCTCAAGGGCGTGACGCTGCGCGCGCAGGACCGCGCGCGCGATCTCAAGCACGCGGTGAACCTCTGCGAGCAGGAGCTGGCGCGCCAGGTCAAGCGCCACCGGGAGAAGCGCCGCGGACGGCGCAAGGTCGGCACCGAGACGATTCGGTCAGGGGGTCCCGAGGAGCTCGGCGGGGGTGTCTCGCCCGCCCTCTGACGGCCCATATCCGCTGCTACGCTGGGGCCCATGGGCCTACTTGACCGTGCGCTGAACATCGGCGAAGCGAAGCAGTTCCGCCAGTACGAGAAGCGCGTCGCCCGCATCGGCGACTACGAGCCCGAGCTCGAGCTCGAGTCCGACGAGGAGCTGCGCGACCGCATGTCGGTGCTGCGGGAGCGCGCCCAGGGGGGCGAGTCGCTCGACGACCTGCTGCCCGAGTGCTTCGCGATCGTCCGCGAGGCCGGCAAGCGCCAGATGGGCATGCGCCATTTCGACGTGCAGCTCGTCGGCGGGATGGTCCTGCACGGCGGCAACATCGCCGAGATGAAGACCGGTGAGGGCAAGACCCTCACCGCCACGCTCGCCGTGTGCCTCAACGCGCTGGCCGGCAAGGGCGTGCACCTCGTCACCGTCAACGACTACCTCGCCAGCCGCGATGCGGAGTGGATGAGCCCGATCTACACGTCCCTGGGCTTCACCGTCGGCGTCCTGCAGAACAACCAGGACTACGCGGACAAGCAGCACGCCTACGCGTGCGACATCACCTACGGCACGAACTCGGAGTTCGGGTTCGACTACCTCCGCGACAACATGGCGACGTCCCTGGAGGAGAAGGTCCAGCACGGCGGGCGCTACACCGAGGACGGCAAGCCGCTGGCCAGCCACAGCTTCGCGATCGTCGATGAGGTCGACAACATCCTCATCGACGAGGCGCGGACGCCGCTGATCATCTCGGGCGCGCCCGAGCAGGCGGCCGACTTCTACCTGCGCTTCGCCCGCCTGGCCAAGCTCATGGAGCCCGGCAAGCGCCCCGACGGCCTCGATCCGCGCGGCAAGAAGGAGTTCGTCGCCGACTTCGACTTCGAGTTCGACGAGAAGCACAAGACGATCTCGGTGACCGAGCGCGGCGTCGCCAAGGCCGAGAAGTTCCTGGGCATCGACCACCTCTACCGCGCCGAGAACGGCCACCTGGTGAACCACCTCCACCAGTCGCTCAAGGCCGAGTCGCTGTACAAGCGCGACGTCGACTACGCGGTGATCGACGGCGAGGTCAAGATCATCGACGAGTTCACCGGCCGCATCCTCGACGGCCGCCGGTGGTCCGAGGGCCTGCACCAGGCCGTGGAGGCCAAGGAGGGAGTGCGCGTGCAGGAGGAGAGCCAGACGCTCGCCACCATCACGCTGCAGAACTACTTCCGCATGTACGACAAGCTCGCGGGCATGACCGGCACGGCCCTCACCGAGGCGACCGAGTTCATGAAGATCTACAAGCTCGGCGTCGTGCAGATCCCCACGAACCGGGACATGGTTCGCGCCGACCGCAACGACCAGGTCTACAAGACCAAGGACGGCAAGTGGTCGGCCGTCGTGCGCGAGATCGCCGAGCGCAACGCCGCCGGCCAGCCGGTCCTGGTGGGGACGATCTCGGTCGAGGTCTCAGAGCTCCTCGGCGAGCAGCTCAAGCGCCGCGGCATCCGGCACACGGTCCTCAACGCCAAGCCCGAGTACGCCGCGCACGAGGCCGAGATCGTCGCCGAGGCCGGCCAGCCCGGCGCCGTGACGATCGCGACGAACATGGCCGGCCGCGGCGTCGACATCAAGCTCGGCGGCAACGCCGAGCACCTCACGCACCTGGAGCTCGCCAAGCTCGGCCTCAAGCCGGGCGACCCCGACTACGAGGAGCGCTTCGGCGAGATCCTGCCGGCGATCGAGGCGCGGGTCGAGGCCAACCGCGAGCGCGTGGTGGAGGCCGGGGGCCTGTTCATCGTCGGCACCGAGCGCCACGAGTCGCGGCGCATCGACAACCAGCTGCGCGGGCGCTCCGGCCGCCAGGGCGATCCCGGCGAGTCGCGCTTCTTCCTCTCGGCCGAAGACGATCTCGTGCGCCTGTTCGCCGGCGACCGCATCTACCGGATCCTCGACCGCCTCGGCTCGACCGACGAGGAGGGCAACGAGGAGCCGATCGAGGCGGGCATGCTGTCCAAGCAGATCGAGAAGGCCCAGCGCAAGGTCGAGGAGCAGAACTTCCTCATCCGCAAGCGCGTGCTCGAGTACGACGACGTCATGAACGAGCAGCGGCGGATCGTCTACGAGTACCGCGACCAGGTGCTCGAGGGCAAGGACATGGGCGAGGCCGCCCG
>JAOPZW010000322.1 GCA_025963905.1 Solirubrobacterales bacterium
GTCGGGATGGGAGTCGCCAGGCATGGTCATCGGCGGCGGCACCGCACCTGGCGCCACGCCGAGGGTAACCCCCCGGGTGACCGCCCGCCACCACTGAACGCAAAGGTATCGTGAGCGACGAACGGCATGCCGTCGGCGGCCGGCGGCCGATCCGGCCAGCGCGACCGGGCCCGACGGTACTGTTCGCGCCCAAGGGACGAGGACGGATGGACGAGCCAGTCGCAGAGGAACAGCCAGAGGGCCCGGGCACCGCTCCCGTATCGGTGCACTTCGTCAACAACGTCCTGGCCGCGGCAGCGTCCTACATCGAGGACGACCCCGACCAGGCACGCGATGTGCTGGCCGAGCTGAGCGCGTTCCTCTCCTACCGCCTGCGGCGCCCGCCGCGGGAGGTTGCGCTTGCTCAGGAGATCGAGCACTGCGCGGTGTACGTCCGGCTCGAGCAGGCGCGCTTTCCCGGGCGCATCGTCGCGACGCTTCCGGCCCGCGACGAGGTCCCGGCCGTGCAGGTCGACCCCGCGGCGGTCCAAGGCCCGGTCTCCGAGGTCCTCGGGCGCTGGCTGGGCCAGCGGCCCGGACCGTGCCGGCTGGCGCTGCGTGCCCTCCCGGGCGAGCAGATCCTCGAGCTCGTCGTCGACCGCCCGTCGGACCCGGACACCGAGGCCGAGCGCGTCCGGCTGGACCCCCAGGCATCTCCAACCCCCAGGCAGGTGGCATGACGAACGACGGTTTGGCGATCCTCGCGGTCGACGATGAGCCCCGCGCGCTCGCTGACGTCCAGCGTCTGCTGGAGACCTCTGCGTCGGTCGAGCGCGTCGCCACGGCGACGAGCGCCAAGGAGGCGCTCGTCTACCTGAGCGGCGGCAGGTACGACGCGCTCTTCCTGGACGTGCACATGCCCGAGATCGAGGGCATGGCGCTCGCGCGCCTCCTGCGCCGCTTCGCCGACCCTCCGGCGGTGGTGTTCCTGACCGGCCACCCGGATGCCGCCGTGGAGGCGTTCGAGGTCCAGGCCCTGGACTTCCTCATCAAGCCGGTCAGCCGCGACCGCCTCGACGCAGCGCTGGCGCGGGTCGAGGAGCACGTCAACCGCGACGCCGCGGGCCAGGGCGACGGCGCCACGGCCCCCGCGACGCCTGCCCCCGGCCCCGACGTCGTGGCGGTGGACAACCCCAAGGGCGGCGGCAAGCGGTTGGTGCGCCTGGAGACGATCCAGCTCGCCCAGGCCAACGGCGACTACGCACGGATCGTCTGCGACGACGGGCGCTTCCTGCTGCGCACGCCACTCAGCCAGCTCGAGACCGACTGGGCCGGCGCGGGCTTCGCGCGCGTGCACCGCGCCTACCTCGTCAACCTGCCCCATGCGGTCGAGCTGCGCGCGCAGCCCAACGGCACCGCGGTGCTGGTCATGCGCGACGGCACCGAGATCCCGGTGGCGCGGCGCAACGTCGCCGCGCTGCGCCGGCGCCTGAACGCCTGACCGCCGCCGGACTGCCGCATCAGGCCGGGCCGGCCGGCCGCAGCGCCCTGCGCACCAGCTGGGCGGCCGCGGCGAGGAGCAGCGCCGCAAAGCCGAGCTGAAGTTCGCGCTCGGGCACGACGTTCGCGATCGCGACGCCCCCGACCGCACCGGGGACGGCGAGCACGCCGATGAGGAGGCCGTCGCCGGCGCGCAGGTTGCCGTAGCGCGCCTGGCGCCACGCACCGACGATCGCCACGGGGGCGATCGCCACCAGCGACGTCGCCTCGGCGTCGATGTGCGACAGGCCCAGCAGGAGCGACAGGGCGGGCACGAACAGCGTGCCGCCGCCGATGCCGAGCATTCCCGCCGCGGCGCCGGCGGCGAACCCGATCGCGATCGCGCCGATCACCGCGCGACGAGATCGACGGCGGTCCCCGCGAGCACGGCTGCGAACAGCAGCGACACGACCCGCGGAGGGACGCGCTGCTGCAACCAGGTGCCCGCCACCACCCCCGCGATGGCGGGAATCCCGACCAGCAAGCCGTCGCCGAGGTGCACGTGCCCGTAGACGCCCTGCGTCACGGCGGCGACGCCGGCGATCAGGACGATGGCCGCCAGCGAGGTGCCGGTCGCCTCCCGTTCCCCGTAGCCGAGCCACAGCACGAGCAGCGGAACCATGACGGCTCCGCCGCCCACGCCGAAGAGGCCGCTGCACAGTCCCGCCAGCGTGCCGATCGCCGCGAGCTTGAGCAATCGGCCGCGCGGCATGACCGCCATACTAGAGGCGTGTCCCCGGCCGTCCACGACGTCCCCTCGGGGGAAGGCATCGCCGCTGCGGTCCAGCCGCTGCGCGCCGATCCCGCCCGCAGCGCGGTCCTGCTCGATGTCGACGGAACCCTCGCGCCGATCGTGCGCCACGCCGAGGACGCCCACGTCCCCGAGCCTACCCGCGTGCCGCTGATCGCCATCGCGCGGCGGTATGGGCTGGTCGCCTGCGTCAGCGGCAGGCGTGCCGCCACGGCGCGGCGGATCGTCTCGCTGGGCACGATCACCTACGTCGGCAACCATGGTGCGGAGATCCTGCGCGGAGGCTCGACCAAGGTCGAGCTCGATCCCGAGATCGCGGTCTGGGCCAGGCGCGTGCGCGACTTCGCCGACGGCTCGTGGACCGACGAGCTGCACCGCCTGCGCGTGCGCACGGAGGACAAGGACGTCATCCGCGCGTTCCACTGGCGCGGCGCGCCCGACGAGGACGCCGCCGAGCATGCCCTGCGCGACGTGGCCAAGCGAGCCGAGGCCGAGGGCTTCGTCGCCCACTGGGGCCGCAAGGTGCTGGAGATCCGCCCACCCGTGGAGATCAACAAGGGCCGCGGCGTCGATCGCCTGCTGCGCGATGCAGGCCTGGCCGCCGCCGTCTACGTCGGCGACGACCGCACCGATCTCGACGCGTTCACCGGCCTGCGCGCGCTGGTGGCGGAGGGACTCCTCCAGACGGCGCTGTGCGTCGGGGTGACCTCCGACGAGACGCCCCCCGAGCTGACGGCGCAGGCCGACCTGCTGGTCGACGGGCCGAACGGGGTCCGCGCGCTGCTCGAGGCGCTCGCGGCGTAGCAGCGGTGCGGTTCGTCGATCTGCTCAGGACGACGGTGATGCTCAGCGCGGGCGCCGCGACGATGCTCGCCGTCATCACCGTGGCCGCCGCGTCGTCGACCGTCGATGCGACGCTCGTGTTCGTCGCCGCCGGCTGGTGGCTGGCGTCGGCGCTCATCGGCGCCTTCGTCGGCCGCCGCGACCGGGTCAGCCAGCAGATCGCCAGGGTGCTCGCCGACGCCAAGGCGGCGACGATGATGCCCGAGCATCGCCCGGGCGCCGTCATCGTGAACCGGCTGTGGCCGCTGCTGCTGTCGACCATCGCGGCGGGCATCCTGGGCATCGTCGCGCCCCAGATCCCGGCGATCGCGACGGGCTTCGCGATCATCTGGGCGCTGGGCTGGCGGCGCCAGGACGCAGCCGTGCTGGCCATCGAGGAGCGTGACGGCGTGACCTTCTTCGTCGAGTCCACCTCGCCCGTCCGCCCGATCAAGCTCGTGCGCGCCCCCGGCCTGCGCCGCGACGTGCCGTCGCTGAACGGCACCAACCTGCACTAAATGGGTTGGGCCCATCACCGCAGCAGCGACACGATCCCGACGAGCCCCGGGGCGATCACCAGGGCCGGAAGGAAGTTGCCCACGCGCACGTCCTTGACCGCCAGCAGCTTGAGGCTGATGCCGATGATGAGGACGCCGCCGGCGCTGGTCAGCGCCGCCAGGGCCTCGCTGCCCGGGGCGAGCGCGTGCTCGAACACGCCCGCCACGAGCGACAGGCCGCCCTGGACCACCAGGATCGTCAGCGCGGCGAAGGCCACGCCCGGGCCGAGCGTCGCCGAGATGGCGATCGACGCGAACCCGTCGAGCAGCGCCTTGGTGGCCAGCGGCTGGTAGTTGCCCGTCAGCCCGTCCTGCAGGGCGCCGACCACCGTGAGCGGACCGACGCAGAAGAGGAGGCTGGCGGTGAAGAACGCCTCGCTCACCGTCGAGTGCTCGTTGCCCCGGGCGCTCAAGCGCTGCAGGCGATTGCCGAGGCTGGCGATGCGATCCTCGATGCGCAGCGCCTCGCCGACCAGGCCGCCGAGCAGCACGCCGCCCAGGACGTAGAGCGCGTTCGTGTCGCGCCACGCCAGCGCCAGGTCGACGCCCAGCACCATCGTGATCAGGCCCAGGCCGGCCAGCACGCGGTCGTGCATCCCCTGGGGCAGGCGATTGCCGACGAGCGTCCCGATCAGGGTTCCGGCCAGCACCGTGCCGACGTTGATGAGGGTGCCCGTCATGGAAGGCCCGCAAGAATGCCAGCCCGATGAGCGCCGCCGACGTCCTCCTCGTCTCCCTGGGCTCGACCGCCGGCCTGCGCGCCGCGGACGCCGAGCTCGCCGGTGCGCTGGAGCGCGCCGGGGCCATGGTCGCTGTGGCGAGCGCCGACGCGCCCCGCGAGGTCCGCACCCTCGCGCTCACCGATCTCGTGTGGGCACGGGCGGCGAGGGCCGCCGCGGTACGCGGCATCGCCGAGCATCGCCCGCGCGCCGTCGTGTACTCGACGGTGACCGCGGCGCTGCTGTGGCCGCGCCCCGGCGCGATCCGCTACGACGCGCCGGCCGCCGGCAACCGCCCCGGCCGTCATGGCGTCTGGCAGCGCCCGCTCGAGCGGCGGCGCCTGCGCTCCGCGCCGCTGCTCGTGCCTCTGACACCGGGGACGCTGGCCGAGACGCCGTCGCCTCACGCTTCCGCGATCGTCCTTCCGATCCCCGTCGAGCCGTCGGGACCGCACGTCGCTCGAGCCGACCGCGACGTGGCGGTCCTCGCCTACGCGGCCGATCCCGCCAAGAAGGGGCTGGACGCGATGCTGGACGCGTGGGCGAGCGCCCGGCGGGGGGACGAGGAGCTCGTCGTCGCGGGCCTGGACCCCGCGCGCATCCCCCGCGCCGACGGCGTACGCGGGGCCGGCGTGCTGACGCCCGCGGCCTACCGCGCGCTGCTGCGCCGCAGCCGCGTCTACCTCACCGCCCCGCGCCGCGAGGACTACGGCGTGGCGCAGCTCGAGGCGCTGGCCGACGGGTGCCTGCTCGTCACGACGCGCGCGCCGGGCCCCTACGCCGCCCTCCCCCTGGCCGAGCGACTGGACCGTCGCCTGGTCGGCGACGACCTCGCCGGCGCGCTGCGCGTGGCGCTGGACGATCCGGCGCCCGGCTATGCCGAGCGCGCGGCGGCCGAGATCGCGCCCTACCGCCGGGCGGCGGTGGACGCGACCGTGGCCGGCGAGCTCCTTCCCGCCCTGCTCGCGTGAGGACAGTGGTCGCGGTCATGGGTCGCGTCGGGTTTGGGGCGACGAGACGGCCGCCAAACGCGGCGGGACCCGTGGCCGCGGCCACTTTAGGCGCCCGGCGCCGGGGCGTAGCGGTGGTGGAGGATGAGCGGATTGCCGTCGGGGTCGCTGAACATCGCCTGGTGGCAGACGCCCGAGTCCATCATCTCGATGTGGAAGGTCACGCCCTTCGCCTCGAGCGCGGTGCGCGCGGCCTCGACGTCGTCGACCTGAAGCGCGATCGGCGCGCTGTTGGGGCGCGCCTCCGCCTGGCCGAAGGCGCTCGGGTCCATCACCGCGAGCGTGAGGTTGCCGGCCTGGAACTCCGTGGCGGGCATCTGGCCCCAGCGCTTGATGCGCTCGAGCCCGAGGGTCTGGCCGTAGAACTCGACGGCGCGGTCGTGGTCGCCCGTCGGGACGCAGACGAAGTCGACGCCGGTGATGGGGGCAGTGGCACTGGTCATGCTGACTCCTCGGATGGTTGGACGCCGCGAAGCGCCTTCAGCGCTTGCTTATATAAGTCGTAGCCTATACCATGGGCCCGGTGATGCACGCGTTCGAGATCCTCGCGGACCCGGTCCGGCGGCGCATCGTCGAGTTGCTCGCGGACGGGGAGCGGGCGGCCGGCGAGGTCGGCGCCGTGATCCAGGGCGAGTTCGGCATCTCGCAGCCCGCCGTGTCACAGCACCTGCGCGTGCTGCGCGAGAACGGCTTCGCGACGGTGCGCACGGCCGGCGCGCGGCGGCTGTACGCCGTCGACGCGGCGCCGCTGGAGCAGGTCGATCACTGGCTCCGGCCGTACCGGCGCTTCTGGAACCAGCGACTCGACGCGCTCGGCGTCGAGGTGGCGCGCGGCAAGCGCGCCCGCCGCGCATCGTCAACCCAACCCAACCCCGAAGGCGGAACGACATGACGACCGGCACGATCACGTACCACGAGCCCGACCCCGAGCTGCGCCACCGGGCGATCGCGGCCGGCGAGGCCCGGGTCGCGGTCTTCACCCGCACCTACGCGACCACGGTGGACGATCTATGGGACGCCTGCACGAACCCCGAGCGGCTGCGTCGCTGGTACGTGCCGGTCAGCGGCGATCTGCGCGTGGGCGGCACCTTCCAGCAGGTGAACATGGGGTCGGGCACGATCCGCGTGTGCGACCCGCCGCACCTGCTCGAGCTCTCGCTCGGCGGCGGCGCGGACGAGATCGAGCTGCGCCTGTCGCCGGGGTCCGAGCCCGGAACGACGACGCTCGAGCTGCAGCACGCGACGACACTCGACTCGCACGAGATCGGCGGGCAGATGTACGACGCGATCTTCTGCATGGGAGGCGGCTACTACCCCCGCCTGCTGGCACTCGACCTCCACCTCCGCGGGACGCTGCCCGACGACTACGACAGCGCGGCGTTCCATCTCAACCCCGACATGCGCCCGGCGATCGACCGCGGCAGCGCCGCGATGGCCGCGCTCCTGGAGGCCGGCGCGGACGACTGATGTCCTGTCAGCCCGCGGGGAACCGGTACGTCGTCTGTGCATGCGGCGCCTTCGCGAACGCCAGGACCTTGGCCGGCTCGATCCGGAACACGGCGACGGCGTCGTCGCCCTCCCCGAAGACACCGTCGCCGACCTCGAACCGCCAAGCGCTGCCGTACTTCGCCTCGTAGGCGTCCGCGAGCCCCTGCAGCTCGTCGCGGGCGGTCACGCGGACCGCGGCGCCCTCGACAACCACGTCCAGGCCCTGCGCCCACGCGCTGTTGCCCGTGATCATCGCGACCTGCGCTCCACGCTCGAGGTTGCGCGCCTTCTGCTCGCGCAGGCCGGTGCAGAAATGCATCGCCGCGTCCTCGTACACGCCGATCAACGGGGTGACGTGCGGCCGGCCATCGGCCCGCACCGTCGTGAGCCAGTACAGCTCGGCGGTCTTCAGCACGCGCACGGCCTCGGGCCACGGGGTGGGGCCCGCCTCCGGGTCGCTGAAGCGGCGATCGATCTCGGCCGTCGGGTCGGTGCTCACCATCTCAACCTCCTCTGGACGCGGCTCCCGCGAATCTCAACCAGGAGGTTGACAGTTCGTGCCGGCTCGCCGGCGGCGAGCTGACCGTCGGCGAGCTCGCCGAGCCGCTGACGATGTCGCTGGCGGCCGCGTCGAAGCACGTGAAGGTGCTCGAACGGGCCGGCCTCGTCCGGCGCACGGTCGAGGGCCGTCGCCACGTGTGCCGTCTCGAGCCCGAGCCGCTCGCCTCTGCCTCTGCCTGGCTGCGCTTCTACGAGCGCCACTGGGAGGAGCGCCTCGATGCCCTCGAGGCCCTCCTCCGGCCCGACCCCACACCCACCAAGGAGGACCGGTGACCCCGTCCACCACCGAGCAGGCCGTCGTCCGGCTGCAGCGCACCATCCCCGCCCCACCCGACCAGGTGTACCGGGCGTGGCTCGACCCCGAGCTCCTGGGCCGCTGGCGACGCGGGCGGCTTCGACTCCGAGCTGCTCGAGCTCGTCCCGGACCAGCGGATCGTCCTTCGCTGGGGGTTCGTGGGCCCCTAGCGGGTCGCGAACCCCGCCCACGACTCGCGACTGACCATCACGCTGCGCGAGGCGCCGGGCGGGGCCACCGCGCTCACGCTCGGCCACGAGCGCCTCGATGCCATCGACGCTGCGATGCCCGGCATGGCCGACGCGACGGCCACCGGCTGGGGCATGGCGCTCGACAAGCTCGAGGCGGCGATGGGCCAGGCGGGGTGACCGCCCCTAGGCATTCCGCGCGCGCTTGCGCAGCGGCGCGAACTGCTCCCACGGGAGCGTGTTCCTGACGTCGGCGGCGGTCAGCCACGCGCGCCGCGCGGTCACGATGCCCCAGCGGGTGATCCCCATGGTCGTCGTCCCGTGCGCGTCGGAGTCGACCACGAGGTCCACGCCCGCGCGCGCCGCCGCGCGGGCGTGCACGTCGTCGAGGTCGCGGCGGTCGGGGGCCGAGTTGATCTCCAGCATCGTGTGCGTGCGCACCGCCGCCTCGATGAGCGCCGGCACGTCGAGCGCGTAGGGTCGCCGGCGCTCGATCTTGCGGCCCGTCGGGTGGCCGATGACGTCGATGTACGGGTGCTCGGTGGCGGCGATCATCCGCGCCGTCATCTCGTCCTGGCCCATCTGGAAGGCGGTGTGCACCGAGCCGACGACCCAGTCCAGCTCGGCGAGCAGCTCGTCGTCGTAGTCGGGTCTGCCGTCGGGCAGGATGTTCGTCTCCGTCCCGGCCAGCACGCGGATGCCCTCGATCCGCGCGTCCACCTCGCGGATGCGCTCGATGTGGCGGCGCAGATCGTCGGGGCTGACGTGGTTGCCGAAGCCGTGCGTCGCCGAGTGGTCGGTGATGGCGATGTACTCGAGGCCGCGGTCGCGGGCCGCGAGCGCCATCTCCTCGACGGTGTTGCGCCCGTCCGAGGCGATCGTGTGCATGTGTAGGTCGCCGCGCAGGTCCTGCTGGGTGATGAGGCGCGGGGGCTCGAAGCCGGGGTCCAGCTCGCCGCGGTCCTCGCGCAGCTCGGGCTCGATGTACGGCAGGCCCAGCAGCGCGTAGACCTCGGCCTCGGTCGCGCAGCGATGCGTCTCTCCGGTCGCGTCGTCGAGCACGCCGTACTCCGAGACGTGCAGGCCCTTGCGCACGGCCGCCTCGCGCAGCGCCATGTTGTGCGCCTTGGATCCAGTGAAGTGCTGCAGCAGGTTGCCGAACTGGTCGGGACCGACGACGCGCAGGTCGACGCTCATGCCCGTGTGCGTGCGTGCCCGGGCACCGGCGTCGCCGGTGCGGCTGCACGACTCGATGACGTCGAGCTCGGCGAGCGCCGCGGTCAGCGCCGCCGGGTCGGTGGCGGTCGCGATGATGTCGAGGTCCTTCACGGTGTCCGCGCCGCGCCGGGCCGAGCCCGCGAGCTCGACGCGATCGGCGGCGGGGTGCTCTCGCAGCGCGGCGACGATCTGCTCGCCCATGCCCAGCGCCTTGTGGAGCAGGACGCGCGGGTGGGGCTCGTCGGGAACCCCGGCGGCGAACGCGGCGAGCACGCTCTCCTCGAACTTCGCGCCGAAGCCCTTGACGTCGCGCAGCCGCTGCGTCTCCGCGGCGGCGCGCAGCGCCTCCAGCGAATCGATCCCCAGCTCGTCGAACAGCCGGCGTGCGCGCTTGGGGCCCAGGCCCGGAAGGCGCGTCAGGTCGACGAGCCCGGGCGGGAACTTCGCGCGCAGCTTCTCGGCCGCCGGGATCTTGCCCGTGTCGAGCAGCGCGGCGATCTTCTCCTCGAGCGTCTTCCCGATGCCCGGCAGCTCGGTGACGCGCCCCTCCCGGGTCAGCGTCGCGACCGACATCGGCGCATCGCGGACCGACTTGGCGGCGTTGCGGTAGGCCACCACGCGATGGATGATCGCCCCGTCGAGCTCGTAGAGGTCCCCCAGCTCGTCGAAGGCGGCAGCGATTGCGGTGTTCGAGAGCTCGGGCACGGTGCGGTTCCCCTTAGGGTACGCGCCCTTCATGGCATCGGTGCCCTGGCTCATCCTCCCGACGTTCAACGAGGCCGAGAACCTCGAGACCGTCGTGCACGCCGCGCGCGCGGTGCTCGGCGACGTGTCCCCCGCCGGCTTTCGCATCCTGATCGTGGACGACGGCTCACCGGACGGCACCGGCGCGATCGCCGACCGCCTGGCCGCCGCGCACGACGAGGTGGTCGTCCTACACCGGAGCGACCGCCAGGGGCTCGGACCCGCCTACCTCGCCGGCTTCCGCCACGCGCTCGACGCAGAGGCGGGCTTCGTGTTCGAGATGGACGCGGACCTCTCCCACGACCCGAGCGATCTCGCGCGCCTCCTCGAGGCGGTGCGCGACGGCGGCGCCGACCTCGCGCTCGGGTCGCGGTACGTCGCGGGCGGCGGGGTCACCGACTGGGGGCTGGTGCGCCGCTGCATCAGCCGCGGCGGCTCGTGGTACGCCCGGCGCGTCCTGGGCCTCGCGGTGCGCGACCTGACCGGGGGGTTCAAGTGCTTCCGCTGCGAGGTGCTGGAGGCGATCGACCTGCCCACGGTCCGCTCGCACGGCTACGCCTTCCAGGTCGAGCTCACCGACCGCGCCGTGCAGGCGGGCTTCCGCGTCGTCGAGGTGCCCATCCTGTTCCGCGACCGCCAGGCGGGCAAGTCCAAGATGTCCTGGCGGATCGCGGCCGAGGCGATGTGGCTCGTGCCGCAGTTGCGCCGCCGCCGCGAGACGGCGGGCGCCGTCAGCCGCCGCGGCGCTTCGCAGCCGCCTTCGTCCTGACCGTCGCGATGGCCGGCAGCACCTGACGGTTGCCGGCGTTGTCCGTCGCCAAGACGGTGAACCGGTGCATCCCGGCCGGCAGGCCCGAGGCGACCACCCGGAACGTCGCGATTCCCGTGCGCTTCGCCGTCAGCGTCCGGGTGCGCGTCTTCGTGCACGCCACGCGCTTGCCCCGCTTGAGGCACGTCGTGCGATAGCGCGAGACGACGGTCACCGAGATCCCCTTGATGCCGGTGCTGAAGCCGGCGTCCGTGACCGTGACGGCCAGCGTGCA
>JAOPZW010000361.1 GCA_025963905.1 Solirubrobacterales bacterium
CCTTGTTGCCCATGAAGGCCGCCTTGGCGGCCGAGAAGAACGACAGGCCCTTGATGCGCTGGGCGGCCCACTCGGCGCGGATCTCGGTGCAGGGCGTGCCCCACACCTTCTCGCTGTAGGTCTTGAAGAAGTGCTGGTAGAGCCGCTTGCCGAAGCGGTTGGACACCCACTGCTCGAGGTTGTCCTCGCGACCCTTGGGCGTGGCCGCGGCCCACAGGTAGGAGGCCATGCAGCGCACGAGCTCGATCGGGCCGAGCTTCTTGATCACGTCGGTGCCGTTGAGCGGGTAGTCGAGGAACTTGCCGTTCCAGTAGATGCGCGACATCCGCGGTCGCTTGAGGAACTCCTCCTTCATCACCTCGTGCCAGAGGTCGTCGACCTCCTTGGACTTGGTGAAGAAGCGGTGGCCGCCCAGGTCGAAGCGGAAGCCGTCGCGAACCTCGGTCTTCGCGATGCCGCCGACCTGGTCCTCCGCCTCGAACACGATGACGGGACGCCCCTCCTTCGCAAGCAGGTATCCGGCCGTGAGACCGGCGGGACCGCCGCCGAGGACAGCGACCGGCTTCTCAGACCGGAACCGACGAGGCGCGTCGGCCGGCGTGTAGTCAACGGTGGACATGGCCAACACCTTGCCCGCTGGGCCGCGAAATCCCGCGCTTCGCTAAACCCCGCTAACACACCCTAACCCCCCGGGCAGGCACTAACCTCAAGGCCGTGCAGGCGGCCACCGCACTCGAGATCCTGCTCGTCGACGACGACCGTCCGCTCCGCGAGATGCGCACCCGTTCCTTCGAACGGGAGGGCCACCGCGTGACCGCGGTCCCCGACGGCGACACCGCGCTGGACGCCGCCGCGAAGCGCGCGTTCGACGTCGTGCTGCTCGACGTGGCGCTCGGCGCCGGCCCGACGGGCTACGACGTCGCGCGCATGCTGCGCTCCCGCCGCGACGTCGTGCCCATCATCATGCTGACCGCGCTGGACTCGGAGGCCGACGCGGTCCAGGGCCTCGAGGCGGGCGCCGACGACTACGTCACCAAGCCGTTCGGGCTCGCCGAGCTGCGCAGCCGCATCCGCGCCGTGCTGCGCCGCTCGCGCGGCCGCGTGGTCGACGGCACCGTGCACGTGGGGCCCGTGACGGTCGATCAGAGGATGCGCCAGGTGACGGTCGGCGGCGCGCCCGTCCGGCTCACCTTCTCGGAGTTCGAGCTGCTCGGCTGCCTCATCGAGCGCCCCGGCAAGCTGTTCACCCGCCAGGAGCTCCTGCGCGCGATCTGGGGCGACAGCGCGTTTCGCGACCCGCGGGCGATCGACGTCCACATCCGCCACCTGCGCGAGAAGCTCGAGGAGCGCCCGGAGGAGCCAACCCTCATCCTGACCGTGCGCGGGGCGGGGTACCGCTTCCGCGAGCGATGAAGGGCTGGCGGGGCACGGGGCTGCGCGCGCGCCTGCTCCTGGCGCTGCTGGTCACGAGCGCGGTCACGCTCCTCACCGCGTCCCTGGCGCTCCTCTCGCCGCTGCAGAACCGCCTGCGCGACCAGAGCGTCGGCAACCTGCAGGCGGCCCTGCTCTCGGCGCGTCCGCAGTTCGAGGCGGCCCTGGCCAAGGCCGAGCGCTCCCCGGACGGCGACACCACGATCGCGGCGACGCTGGCGGTTCTCCCGCTGGCCACCAAGCTGCACCAGCGCACGGGCGCGCGCGTGCTCGTCGCCGACGTGATCCCGCGACCGCTGTACGACACCGACAACGACGCGCGGTTCCCCGAGCTCGAGATCCTGCACGTCCTGCGCGAGAACACCTACCCCTACCGGCACCTCACCGACGACGAGGCGACCGTCGCGGCGCGGATCTTCGTCCGCCAGCGCGCGGAGTACCTGCTCGTCGCCAAGAAGCCGCTGACCGACGTGACAGCGGCCGTCGACCAGGTGCGCAACGCCTTCCTCGCCGCGGCGCTGGCCGGGCTGGCGGCGGCGCTCGTGCTCGGCACCGCCCTGGCCACGACGCTCACCCGCCGCATCGGCCGGCTGCGCAGTGCGGTGCGGCGCATCACCCAGGAGGGCCCCAATGCCCCCGAGCCGCGCGACGCCACCCGCGACGAGATCGGCGACCTCGCCCGTGCGTTCGCCGCGATGCAGGAGGCCCTGCGTCGCCAGGAGGGCGCCCGGCGCGCCTTCGTGGCGACCGCCTCACACGAGCTGCGCACGCCGCTGACCTCGCTGCAGTGGACGCTGGAGATGCTCGAGGAGGATCTGCACGAGGGGCGGCTGGACGTCGACGACGCCCAGCGCCAGGTCGCCTTCGCGCGCGGCGAGCTGCGCCGCCTGGGCCGCCTGGCATCGGAGCTGCTGGACCTCAGCCGGCTCGACGCCGACGTCGAGCTGCGGTCCGAGCCCGTGGAGCTGGGTGAGACGGCGCGCGCCGTCGCCGCGGAGTTCGAGGTCCGTGCGCACGACGGCGACGTGACGCTCGAGGTGATGCCGCCGCTCGGGCCGTGCTGGGCGCGGGGGGACCCGGGAGCGATCGCGCGCATCGCCCGGATCCTGCTCGACAACGCGCTGCGCTTCGCGCCGCCCGGCGACGCCGTGCGCGTCATCGCCGCCTACCATGGCGACCACGCCACTCTCGAGGTGGCCGACCACGGCCCCGGCGTCCCCCCGGACGAGCGCGAGCTCATCTTCGAGCGCTTCCGGCGCGGCACCGCCACCGGCGGGGAGGGCGGCGTGGGCCTGGGCCTCGCGATCGGGCGCGAGCTCGCCGAGCGCCAGGGCGGCACGCTCGAGCTCGCCCCCGACGGGCCCGGCGCGCGGTTCGTGCTCAGGCTGCCGATCGAGATGCCTGCGGGCTCGGCGCCGCCGGAGCCCGATGCCGTCGCGACCAGCTGACGCCGGCCAGCCACCACCCCGCGGCACCCGCTCCGACCAGCCCCGGCAGCAGGCGGATGGCGTGGCGCGGCTCCGCGACGAAGAACACGTCGAGCGCCGTCGTCACCAGCATCGCGAGCACCACCAAGCCCAGGGCGGCGCTGCGGCTCCGATAGAGGCCGGCGAGGATCCCGGCCAGCGCCAGGAGCACGAGCCCGCGATGGATCCACAGCGTGGAGGCGATCACGCGGTGGTGGGTGCCGTGGTCGTAGCCGCCCCACATCCGCGCCAGCTTCCCCACCAGCATGCTCCCGAAGGCGGCGGGCCGGCCGAGGGCGTAGCGGCGAAGGTTGTCGGCGACCGCGTGGCGCATCGCGGCCGCTTGGCTGAGTCCGGGTCGGCGGGCGGCGACGGCGGCCAGGAACTTCGCCGCCGGGATCGTCCCCACCGGCTGGTGGCGCAGGTACGGGAAGTGGCGGCGCGTCTCGGCCGCCAAGGCGTGCTTCATCCCGAACAGGGTCCCGTGCCCGGGGAGGTAGGTGGCGATGAAGAGCGTCGAGCCGCCGCCGTCGGTCACCGGCACGATCGAGCCGGTGGTGCTGCTGGCGTAGAGGCTCCACGGGCCGACCACGGCCGCGCTCGCCAGGAGCATCGCGGCCGTGCGCGATGCCCCGGCGCGCCACCCGCGCCGATGCGCGGCGAGCGCGCCCACCGCGATGGGGATCACCACGGCGGCGGCGAGCACGTCGGCGCGGACCAGACAGGCGAAGCCGAACGCCACGCCGGCGCAGACGAAGCGCCAGGGAGGACCGCGCCACGCCCACGCGAGGGACGCCAGGGCGATCGTGACCGCCAGCGCCCCGAGCGGCTCGCTCACCAGCGCGGCCGTCGCCTCCACGAGCGGCGGGTACAGCGCGACGGCGAGCGCCGCGGCGAGCCCGGCCCAGGACCCCGCGAGCAGCGTCGCGAGGGCGAAGGCGGCGAGCACGGTCAGCGTGCCGACGACAGCCTGCGCCCGCCGCGCGGCGCGCAGATCGATCGGCTGCCGCGGCGGCGTTCCGGAGATCGCATCGGCCGCCTCGAAGAGCACCGGCGTCCCGGGCGCCCAGTGGAACGGATGGCGCAGCCCGCGGTCCCCGTAGGTGCCGGTGGCGCGCAGGTCGTGCGCAAGGCGGAGGTATGCGCGCTGGTCGGCCGAGGCCGTGTGGTTCGCCGGACTGTCGGCGCGATCGATGCGCCCGATCGCGGCGACGACGAGGATCACCGCCAGCAGGCACGACACCACGGCACGCCCGCCGGAGCCCGCAAGGACCCGCTGCTGCCAGCCCGCGAGGACGCCGACCTGGTCAGGCGCGGTGCCGGGCGTGGCGAGCCGCCGGAGCATGGGTCGTCCTCTCGAACAGGATGGCGGCGACGGTCGAGCGCGAAGATCCTCTCAGCGGGTGGACCATGCGAACCGTCAGCACGAGCCCCGATTGTCGCAGCGAGCGGGTCCAGCGACGCGAGATCTGCCGGATCAGCACGGTCCATGGAGCATCGGGATGCGAGAACAGCGGCTGCACGAGCAGCAGCCGCTGTTCCGGGCGCATGTGCCGCACGGTACGGAGCAGCACGTGCTCGACGCGGGCCGCGCGCAGCCGCTTCAGCGCGTCGCGCCAGTCCATGACACCGGGATCGCGCACCGGACCGAGCGGCGTGAGGTAGCGCAGCCCGGGCGGCAGGTAGTAGCGCAGGTTGGGCACCTGCTCGGGCTGCACGGAGAAGACCATGGTGCCACGAGGCAGCTCCGGCGCGAGCGTGCGGGCGACGACCGAGACGTTGCTCTTGTGCTCCAGCGTCCTCGCGGATGGCTTGCCGTGCCACGCCAGCAGGGCGACGACGGCGAGAGTCGCCGCGCCCAGGATCGGGATGCGCCCGAGCCCGGCGCCGGTGACGATCACGAGCGGAGCCAGCACGGTGACGAGGTAGCGCAGCGCCCACGCCGGCGTATTGAAATGCGACCACGCCCACGCCGTGCAGAGCGTGCACGCCGTCACGAAGACCACCGCCAGCGCCGCGCGGCGCGGCGCAGCCGGCCCACGCCGCATGATCTCCGCGAGCCCGGCTCCCGCGACCAGGAGGAGGGCGATCTCGGGCTTCTGGCCCCCCAACAGCCGCTGCAGAGCGTGCGTCAGCGACCGGGTGCTCGTCCTGTGCGACCACGGCGCCCCTGTGTGGGCCGTCTGGTAGGCGAGCGTCGGCAGCCACGGCGCGAAGAGCACCAGCGCGCCCCCGAACGCGAGCGCGCCGTCGATCGCCAGGCGCCGGCGATCCGGGCCCCATGCCAGCAGGCCGAGCCATGCCACGCCGGCACTGGCGGCGTAGAAGGCGCCCCAGGCATGGGTGTAGAGCACCGCGGCGAGCAGCGCCGCGAACACCGCCACGTACGGCCGGCGACGAAGCACGAAGGCGCGCAGGAAGGCGCCGGTGGCCAGCAGCGTCAGGAGCAGCATCAGGCTGTACATCCGCGTCTCGTCCGCGTACAGGCCGACGAACGGGAGCACCGCCAGCATCGCCGCGGAGGCGAGACCCGCAGACCGGCCGAAGGGCCGGGCGCCCCACCAGGCCGCGGGCACGGCCAGGATCGCCGCCGCGGCGGTGAACGCGTGCGTCGCCGACTCGGTCGAGCCGAAGAGCGCCATCCACCAGTGCAGCAGGAGGTAGAACAGCGGCGGCGACCCATCCTGGCGCAGGAGGCCCGGGATGTCGCTCAACGGATGCGACGCGATGCCGACCGAGATGCCCTCGTCGATCCAGAACGGCGCGCCCAGAACACGCCATCGCAACCCGAAGGCCAGCACGACGAGCCCCGCAATGACGGCAGCCTCGAGTGGCCGCCCGCCGGCGGTCTCGGCCAGGCGCCGCGCCCTCGCGAGCGCGCGCGCCGACGCGTCACGGCGGGAGCCACCGAGGGCGACGCTCGAGCTCATGGCGATGCCAGGCGGGCCCGCATCGCCATAGCGCTGCGCAGTCCGCCGTAGCGGACGACCAGCGCGACCAGCCCGACGAGGGTGATTGGGATGAACAGGACGAAGCGCACGAGGAGAACGTACGCGAGTTGCTGGGGCCGCGAGGCGGTTGCCACGAGACCCAGCCCGAGGATGATTGCGGCGTCGAAGGTCCCGACGTAGCCCGGGGCCGCCGGCACGAGCGCGACGAGGTTGGCCAGGGCCATGATGTACAGGCCATCCAGCAGCGAGAGGTGCACGGAGGCGACGTCGCCGAGCACCGCGTACACCGAGCCCTCGACGAGCCACACGGCGACGGACGTCAGCAGCAGCGCCGCGCCCTGGCGCGACCACAGTCGCCGCGTCGGCGCCCCCAGGACGCGCGCGAGCTCGCGCAAGCGGGCGCCGTGGGTGCTGTGGCGGGTCACGACCACGGCCACCGCTGCGGCCGCGACCAGCGCGATGCCGACGACGACGAGCATCCACCCCGGGATCCCGACCGGCAGGCGCAGCGTCGTCACGAGGCCGGCGAACAGCAGGGCGAGCGCCGCGACGTCGAGGAGGCGCTCGGCCACCAGGATCCCGAGGACATCAGCCTGGGCCGCGCCGGCGCGGCGCGCGGTCAGGAACGACTTCAGCAGGTCTCCCGCGCGGGCGGGGAGCGCGTTGTTGCCCATGTAGCCGACCGTGGTCAGTGCGTAGGCATCGCGCCGCCCGCAGGGCACGCCCCCCTGGCGGACGAGGCGCATCCAGCGCTCGCCCCGCAGGATCGACGCGACCGCATAGAGGCCTAGCGCCCCGACAATAGCCGGGATCGACGCGGCACTCGGCAGCGCAGGCATCGACTGGCGCGAGGCCCACCAGACGACCGCGCCAAGAGCCACGGCCGAGACGCTGAGCTGCACGAGTGCGAGTCGGCGCGATCGTCCCATCGCCACCGGGCTACCCCGGTGATCCAGAGCGTGAGCGCATGGAACCGGCTAAATCTCGCTGTGCAACGGCTCGCGCATCGAAGGCGTCGCCGGCGCGTCCCGGTACGGCTGCTCGGGCTCCTGGTGCTCCTCGTGGTACGCGCTCTCCACGTTCACGGCCCAGATGTCGTGAGCGGTGCCATGGAGGACGTTGTCGACCGCGCGCATGGCGCTGAGCATCGAATGGTCCGAGTTGTTGTAGCGGTGCAGCCCGTTGCGCCCCACCTGCTGGAAGTTCGCGAGCCCGTCCAGCCACGACCGGATCGTCCCGACGCGCTCGGCGTAGTCGGCGTCGTACATCGGGTAGGCGAGGGGCACGCGCACGACGTACCCGCGGCGCACCTGCTCGGGCCGCGCGAGGCCGAGCTTCTGCAGCTCGTCGGTGGCGAGCGCGACGAGATCGTCGTCGTCCATCGTCCACAGGTCGTCGCCCTTGAACGCGAAGTACTCCAGGCCCACGCAGGCCGTGTCGGGGTCGGGCACCATCCACGGGCTCCACGAGCGGTAGTTCTGGATGCGCCCCACGCGCACATCGGGCTCGTGGATGTAGATCCAGTTGTCGGGGAACAGGTCCTCGCCGTCGAGGACGAGCGCGACGGTCAGGAAGTCGCGGTAGCGCAGCCCCGCGGCCGCGTCGCGGACCGCACCGGACGGCTTGGGATCCGCCAGCTCGACGGTCGCGCGCAGGGGCAGCGACGAGATGACGCCGGCCGGCTCGAGGACCTCGTCGGGCGTGTGGATGCGGGTGACGACGCCGTCCTCGAACTCGATGCGCGTCGCGGGCGTGGACAGGCGGACCTCGCCGCCGGCCTGCTCGATGTGCTCGGTCATCGTCTCCCACATCTGGCCCGGGCCGTACCGCGGGTACTGGAAGCGGTCGATCAGCGACTTGATCTTGTTGCCCTTGTTGCCGAAGAACGCCGCCTTGGCGGCGCTGAAGAACGACAGGCCCTTGATCCGCTGCGCGGCCCACTCCGCGCGGATCTCGGTGGCCGGCACGCCCCACACCTTCTCGGTGTAGGACTTGAAGAAGTGGTTGTAAAGCCGCTTGCCGAAGCGGGCGGAGACCCACTGCTCGAAGTTGTCCTCGGGGCCCTTGGGCTTGACCGCCGCCCACAGGTAGGAGAGCAGCGAGCGCGTCAGCTCGACCGGGCCAAGCTTGCGGATGACGTCAGGCCCACGCAGCGGGTAGTCGAGGTACTTGCCGTGCCAGTAGATCCGGGACATCCGCGGGCGCAGGAGGAACTCGTCGCCCATGATCTCGAGCCAGAGGTCGTTGACCTCCTTGCTCTTCGTGAAGAACCGGTGGCCACCCAGGTCGAACCGGTAGCCGTCGGGGTCGACGACCGTCTTGGCCAGGCCGCCGACCTGGTCGTCGGCCTCGAGCACGACGACGCGCCGGCCGGCCTGGGCCAGCAGGTAGCCCGCGGTCAGGCCGGCGGGGCCGCCGCCGATGACGACATAGGGACGCTGATCACCACCGGAGACTCGGGGATCTCCGGGCAGGGGGGTCTCGGCAAGGGTCATGCACGTAGGATTGCCCGATCTGGACCCCGATCGCCCGAGCGGCTAACCGTCGCTAACAGTCCCTAACCTCCGGCGCATGCCTCCGGTCCGGCCCCGCCCGCGGGCGCTGACGCACGCGCTCGTGCTCGCCGCGCTTCTCATCGCCGGCGTCCTGCCCGGCACGGCCCGCGCGCAGGTCCCCGTGTTCGGCAACCCCGTCATCGCGGGCGATTACCCCGATCCGACGATCATGCGCGACGGCGGCGCCTTCTACGCGAGCGCCACCAGCGCGTCCTGGGCGCCGATCTTCCCGATCTTCCGATCTCCGGACCTCGTCAACTGGAGCCAGGTCGGCGCCGTCCTGCCGACCGCGCCGAGATGGGCGACGGGCAGCTTCTGGGCCCCCGAGCTCGTGCGCTGGGGGCGGCGCGTCTTCGCCTTCTACTCCGCCAGCGCCGGTGGCGGCCGGCCGTGCATCGGCGTGGCGACCGCGCCGCGTCCGGAGGGCCCGTGGACCGACGGCGGCAAGGCGCTGTGCGTGCCCGGCGGGACGATCGATCCCGCCCCGGTCACCGACGGCGGCGGCTCGCGCTGGCTGGTCTACAAGCGCATGGGCACCGGCGGTGGGATCTGGGCGGTGCGCTTCAGCACGCTGCAGTTGCGCGCAATCGGCCCCAGCACGAAGCTCATCGAGCCCGATGCCGCGTGGGAGGGCGGCGTCACCGAGGGCCCGGCGCTCGTGCACCGCCCCGACGGCTGGTACCTCTTCTACGCGGGCGGCCACTGCTGCCGGCCCCCGTGCACGTACGCGGAGAGCGTCGCACGGGCCCCCAATCTCCTCGGACCGTACGTCAAGGCACCGCAATGGCTGCTGAGCGGCGACGGGGCGTGGAAGTGCCCGGGGCACGGCACGCTCATCGACCTCGGGCCCCGCGGGACCTTCCTCCTGCACCACGCCTATCGGACCGATGACACACTCGACGAGCGACGATCGGTCCTCCTGGACCCGGTCGTCTTCGGGCCCGACGGATGGCCGGTCATCGGCCTGAGCGGCGAGCCGGCGGCGTCCGGCCCGTCGCCGCTCGGCGCCACGCAGGCACCGGTCCCCGGCCTCTTCGCCGACCGCTTCGCCGGCGGCGCGCTCCTCCCCGGGTGGGAATGGCCGTTCGACCGTGCTCCGCAGGCGCGCGTCACCGGGAACGGCCTCGACCTGGCCTGCCGCGGGGACAGGACGGAGCCGGCGTTCGTCGCCCGGCAGGTGACGGACGACCGCTACGCCGCCTCGGCGACCCTCGATATGGGCGCCCTGCGCGGGAGCGCGGCGATCGGGCTCATGGCGCACGGCCCTGGCGACGTGCTGCGTGGCGTCGAGCTGCGGGGCGGGCTGCTGCGCGCGGTCCACATCGACGAGCAGGGCGTGGTGACGGTCGGCCCGGCGGTGCCGCCGCAGGCCGGCCCGCCGGCGCACGGGCGCGCCGCGCGCCTGACGCTCCTGATCGGCGTCGCACCGGACGGATCGCTGGCGACCTATGCGAGCGTCGCGGGCGGGGCGCCGGTCGTGGTCCCTCCGGGACCCGCGGCGTCCGGGCCGCCGCCGACCCGGGTCGCGCTCACGTGCCGGGGGACGGGCGCGGCGCGCTTCACCGCGATCCGCGTGCGCGCGACGCCGGCGCCGGCGCCGGGAGATTCCTGACCCGGTAGAGCACGGCGCGCACGCCGCGGGGCAGGCCCTGGTGGGAGAGGTGCGGCATCTGCCCGGTGCGCACCAGCCGCGGATTGCTGTTCATCGCCTTCTCCCACTGCAGCGAACGCTTCTTGACCAGTGCCGTCCACGGGGCGGTCCAGCGCGCCGTGCGCAGGATCGGCAGCATGAGCACGATCGTCGTGTCGCGCTTGGTCGTCTGCAGCAGCGCACGCAGCGTCGCCTTGGGCCGCGCATCCTGCAGGCGGTCGAGCGCGTCGCGCCAGTCCATGATCCCGGGGTCGCGGACCGGCCCCATCGACGTCGCCCACCGCAGGCTCGGGTCGGGGAGGTAGTAGTGGAGCACCGGCGCCTGCTCGGGGTGGGTGGAGATGATGAGGTCTCCCGGCGCCAGGCTGTCGCCCACGAGGACCGCTATCCGATGGGCGTCGCTCTTGTTGTTCAGCTCGACCGTGCGCGGGTGCAGCCAGAAGAGCGCGACGACGATCAGCGTGACGACGCCGAGCCGCCCGGCGCTCGTCAGCGCCCCGCCGGCGAGCAGCAGGAGCGGGCCGACGAAGATCGCGAAGTAGCGGTGCGACCACGCCGGCGAGACCTGCGAGGCGAGCCACGCCACGAGCAGTGCGACGGCCAGGACGGCCGCCAGCACCGCCGCGTCCCGTGCCGCTTCGCGACCCTTCGGGCCGGCCGGTCCCACGCCGTGCCAACCGCCGGCGAGCGATACCAGGCCGGCGCCACCGACGAGCCCGAGAGCGAGCGCCGTCGTGGGACCGCCCGAGACCACGACGAGCCCCGAGATGAGGGCGTTGAAGTCCGGGCGGGCGCTCCACGGCGCGCCCGTATGGGCCGCCTGGAACAGCACGGTGGGGACCCACGCAGCGAAGAGGAGGGCGATGGCGCCATAGGCCAGCGCGGCGTCGCGCAGCAGCGCGCGCCGGTCTTCGGCAAGCCACAGGCAGAGGACGAGCGCCGCCACTGTGCCGGCGGCGATGAAGAAGCCCCAGTTGTGGGCGTAGAGCAGGGCCGCCTGCGCCGCGGCGAACACGGGGACCCAGCCGCGGCGGCGGCGGACGAAGGCCAGTGCGAAGCTGCCCGCGACGACCATGCTGAGCCACGCGACCAGCGCGTACATCCGCGTCTCCTGCGCGTAGT
>JAOPZW010000372.1 GCA_025963905.1 Solirubrobacterales bacterium
CCGCCTGCGCGCGGGCCTCCTTGAGGCGCTCGCGGTACTCGGCGAGCAGCTGCTCGGCCTCGGCCTTGGTGCGCTCGGCGACCTCGATCGACTCCTCGATCGCGTGCTGGCGCTTGTCCAGCGCGGCGGAGATCTGGGGCCATGCGTACTTGCGCAGGATGAAGAACGCCACGAAGAAGGCGAACAGCGTCCAGAGCATCAGCCCCACGTTGGGGCTGACGAGGAAGTTGCTGCTCTCCGTCGTGGTGGTGGCGGCGGCGACGGGCATCGCTCTAGCCCAGGAAGAACGCGATCAGGCCGAAGATGAACGCGTAGAACACGATCGCCTCGGTCAGGGCGAAGCCCAGCCACTGGATCGACGTGATCTCGTCGCGCATCTCGGGCTGGCGGGTCACGGACTCGATGACCTTGCCGAAGATGTAGCCCACGCCGATGCCCGGGCCGATCGTCCCCAGACCGGCGCCGATGCCGAGCGCGATCGCCTTGCCGGCCTTGCGCCCGTATTCCTGCGGGTTGGCCGCCTGGGCGAGCTCGCTGATGATGTGGAGGTCCACGGAATTGCTCCTTTAGTGCTCTTCGGCGACGGCGCCGCCGAGGTAGATCGCGGTCAAGGTCGAGAAGATGAACGCCTGCAGCGTCGCGACCAGGCCGACCTCGAAGAGGAAGAAGGCCACGGCCAGCCCGGCGGTGATGAGGCCCAGCACGAGCGACCCCACCACGGCGAGGTTCAGCAGCACGACGAGGCCGCCGCCCATGAACAGGATGAGCAGGTGGCCGGCCAGGATGTTGGCGAACAGTCGGACGCTCAGCGAGACGAGGCGCACGAACTGCGAGATCGCCTCGATGAAGAAGATCGGGATGCGGGCGGGGCCCTCGACGCCGGCGGGGATCCAGCCCTTGAGGTAGCCGATCAGCCCCTTCGCGCGGATGCCCTCGACGTGGTAGCTGATCCACACCATCAGGGTGAGGACGAGCGGCACGGAGATGTTGGCCGTCGCGGCGTATAGCGCGAACGACGGAATCTGCAGGCCGAACAGGGTGAACTTGTGCTCGGTGTTCGTGGGCAGCGGCAGGTAGCCGATGATGTTGGAGAACCAGATGAACAGGAACACCGTGGCGATGAACGGGAACCACTTCGCCGCCATCCGGCTGTCCATGTTGCCCTTGGTGATGTTGTCGCGCATCAGCGCGTAGGCCGTCTCGACCGCGGTCTGCAGGCGGTTGGGCCGCTGCTGCATCTTGCGCGCGACGAGGACCATCGTCAGGCACGTCAGCGTCGTCGCCACCAGCACGTAGAAGACGGCCTTGTTGATGTCGAACGGCCCCGGCAGGTTGATCCAGGGGTCGAGCTTGAACTCGTTCTGGGGCTTGTAGTTCTCGTTGATGTTCAGCGCGAAGGCGCCGGCCGGGCTGGCCAGGGCGAGGGCGAAGGGCGTGAGGATGGCGAGCAGGCGGATGCGCATGGTCAGATCGACTGGTCCGAGTTCTCGAAGGGGCGCAGGATCAGGGAGACGGTGAAGTAAGCGGTGAAGAGGACGATCACAAGCACGGCCGCGGCGAGGCCGGCATCGTTCTCCTGCAGCCCGGCGGCGAAGATTATGAGGGCAACGAGCCAACCGCGTCCGATCATCGACCCGGTGATGATCCCGACGGTCTTGCGCGGGTCGTCCGCGGCCACCGCCTTGCGGTTGGCATAGAGCTGGATCGCGCGCTGCGCGAGCCAACCGACCGCCGCGGCGCCCCACCCCAGCAGCGGGAAGCCCGCCACGAGGAAGACGGGCAGCGCGAGCGCCAGGATCACGAGGTCCAGGTACCGCAAGAAGATCATCGTGCTCCGCCTAGAGGTCGCCGAAGCGCCCGCGGACAACCAGGATTCCCGCGACCACGCCGGCGAAGAGCCCGGCGAGCCCGAGGATCACGTCCGCCGATCCGCCGATGAGCGCGCCGGCGCCGAACCCGATCGCGGCGCACAGCACCATGGTGCCGACGAGCAGGCTCCCGGCCACCGCTCCCCGATTCGTGGGCGGCTTGCTCGGCGTCATCGGACGGGATGTCGGGGGGATCGAGTTCAGGCATGGGACAGATGCCGCCCTACAGACAGCAAGGCCCGCGCTGGGCGCGGGTCTTCACTCTGCGAAGGCGGGGAAATGGGGCCTCCCGCCGCGGCTGTTCCAGCCTATAGGAATTCGGAGGCTTGTAACAACCTTGTGACATCGTGGCGCGCGGCAACGGTGCGACAGGGCGCTGGACAGCCCACCCGGGCGGCTTACCAACGGACGTGAGCATCCACCACCCACAGGAGCTGTCCACATGGCCTCCCACGCCCCCCAGACGACTGACGAGCAGCGCGACACGCTGCAGCACATCTCCGACAACGACGAGGGCGCGATCGCCCAGCTCGTCGCGATCCGTGTGGAGGAGGCGATGGACGCCTCCGACCTCGACGCCAAGACCTTCGCGCTGGTCAACCTCGCGGCGCTGATCGCCACGGGCGGCGACGACTCGTCCTACCTGCTCCACGTGACCGCCGCCCTCGACGGCGGCGCGTCGGTCGACGAGATCACCGACGTGCTGACGGCGGTCGGCCCCAACGTCGGCGTGTTCCGGATGGTCGCCGCCGCGGACCCGCTGGCGACCGCGCTGGGCATCTCGCTCGCGGCGGCGAGAGGCGGCAGCGCGAGCGGCGGCGACGTGGGCGGCGGCGGGCGCTCGTAGCGACGCGCGGGCGCCCCGGCCCGCCGGGGCGCCCGGACCCGCGCCGTCAGGCGTGAGTCGCGGGCGCCTCATCCAGCAGGCCCAGCTGCTGCCTGAGCGCATCGATGTCCCAGTAGTTCACGCCGCGGCGCAGCCGCCCGTCGTCGCCGATCTCGGCGACGAGGCAGCCCTGGGTCACGATCTTGCGGCCGGTGGCCGGTAGGCCCCTGAGCTCACCGCGGTGCGTCGCGGTGGCCTTCCACTGCAGGGCGACGAGGTTGCCGCCGATGACCGGCTCGCTCGTCTCGAAGCGCAGGTCGGGGAAGGCGGTCACGTAGCCGGACGCGTAGGCGCGCATCCGCTCGCGCCCGCACATCGGCTCGGGCAGGCTGACGTCCACCAGCTCGGCATCCTCGGCGAAGCAGGCGGCCACGCCATCGGGGTCGTGGGCGTTCCAGGCGTCCGCCTCGCGCCGGAGCAGCTCGCGAATCTCTTCAGGTCCCATGGGGGTCCTTTCCTCGGAGCTTTCTTCCCTGCTCAAGATACGCCTGCCGGGCACTTGCGGGAACTTTCGCGGCGCGCCGTGGGCCTATCCTCCGGACATGGGGCATCCCCACCACCATGGCGGGAGCGGCCACCATCACGGCGTCTCGCCGGACGCCGATCGCCGGTGGCTCGCGCTCGCGCTCGGGCTCGTTGCAGCGTTCATGGCGGTGGAGGTCGTCGCCGGCATCCTCGCCTCGTCGCTGGCGCTGCTGTCCGATGCCGCCCACATGCTCACCGACGCCGGAGCGATCGGGCTCGCGCTGGTCGCCACGCGCCTGGCGGCGCGGCCGCCCGGCGGCCGCTTCACGTTCGGGCTCGGACGCGCCGAGATCCTGTCGGCCCAGGGCAACGGCGCAACGCTGCTCGTCCTCGCCGGCGTCCTCGCCGTCGAGGCGATCGCGCGCCTGAGCCACCCCGCCAACGTCGACGGGGCGTTCGTCGTGATCGTCGGGGTCGCCGGCGCCGGGGTCAACGTCGCCACCGCGTCGGCGCTGTCGCGCGCCGAGCGGCGCAGCCTCGCCGTGCAGGGCGCGCTCGCCCACGTGCTCACCGACCTGTATGCATCGCTCGCCGCCATCCTCGCTGGCGCGGCGATCGTCCTGTGGGGCTGGGACCGCGCCGACCCGATCGCCTCGCTGGTGGTGTCGGCCCTGATGGTGCGCTCGGGCTGGACGCTGCTGCGCGACTCGGCGCGCGTCCTGCTGGAGGCCGCCCCCGCGGGCGTGGACCCGGGCGCCGTCGGGCACGCCCTGGCCGCCCAGCCGGGCGTGGTCGAGGTCCACGACCTGCACGTGTGGGAGGTCACCTCGGGCTTCCCGGCTCTGGCCGCTCACGTGCTGGTGCGCCCCGGCGACGACTGCCACGCCACGCGCCGGCGCCTGCAGCGCCTGGCCGAGGAGCGCTTCGGCATCCGTCACGTGACCCTGCAGGTCGATCACGCCCCCGACGAGCACCCGCTCATCGACATCCAGGGCCGGGCGCCGGCGGCGCGCCGGCACGACTGACCCGTGGCCGACGGCCAGCTGATCCTGGTGGCCGGCGCCATGCTGTCCGCCGGGCTCCTCGCCTCGCTGGTCGCGACACGCGTGCGCCTCCCCGCGCTGCTCCTGTTCCTCGGCGTGGGCATGCTCGCCGGCTCGGAGGGGATCGGCGGCATCGACTTCACCGATTACGGGCTCGCGCGCAGCATCGGCATCGTGGCGCTCGCCCTGATCCTGTTCGAGGGCGGTCTGACGTCGGGGATCATCGAGATCCGCCCGGTGCTGCGCACCGCCGTCAACCTGGCCCTCGTCGGGACGCTCATCACCGCGCTGGTGTGCGGACTCGCGGCGAAGTGGCTGTTTGGGTTCTCGACGCTCGAGAGCCTGCTCCTCGGTTCCGTGGTGGCCTCGACCGACGGCGCCGCGACGTTCGCGCTCCTGCGCGGCTCGACGCTCAAGCGACCGCTGGCCCGCACGCTCGAAGCCGAGGCGGGCTTCAACGACCCGGTGGCCATCCTGCTGGTGCTCGGGTTCATCGACTGGATCCAGGTGCCCGGCTACGGGATCGGGGACATGCTCGTGCTGTTCGTGCGCCAGCTCGGCATCGGCCTGGCCGCCGGCGCCGGCGTCGGGTGGCTGGCCGTCCGGGCACTGCGGGGCCTGCGCCTGGACTCCGCGGGCCTGTACCCCGTCGCGTCGCTGGCCGTGGCCGCCCTCGCCTTCGGCAGCGCCGACGTGCTGCACGGCTCGGGGTTCCTGGCCGTCTACATCGCCGGCCTGTTGCTCGGCAGCGCACCGATCCCCGCGAAGCTGACGATCACGGCCTTCCACGAGGGGCTGGCGTGGGTGGCCCAGATGGCGCTGTTCCTCACGCTGGGGCTGCTCGTGTTCCCCAGCCGGCTGGGCGACGTCGCCGTCGAGGGCCTGCTCCTCGCGCTCGTGATCGTGCTGGTCGCCCGGCCCGTGGCGACGTTCGTCGCCACGGCGTGGAGCGGATTCAGCGCCCGCGAGAAGGCCGTCCTGTCGGCGGCCGGCCTCCGCGGCGGGGTGCCGGTCGTGCTGGCGACCTTCCCGGTGATCCACGGCGTCCCGGGCAGCACGGAGTTCTTCAACATCGTCTTCTTCGCCGTGCTCGTCTCCACGGTGGTGCAGGGCGCCGGCTTCGAACCGCTCGCGCGGTGGCTCGGCGCCACGTCCAACGAGCCCGCCCTGCCTCGTCCGCTGGCCGAGGCGGGGACCATCCGGGGGCTCGGCGCCGAGGTCCTCGAGTACGAGATCGCCGAGGGCGACGCGATCGCCGGCGCCTTCGTGCGCGACCTCGCGCTGCCCCGCGAGGCGGTGGTCAACGTCATCGTGCGCGGCGATGAGGCGATCCCCCCGCGCGGCTCGACGCGCCTGCGTGCCCGCGACCGGCTCCACGTGCTGCTGCGCCAGGAGACCGCCGACGAGGTCCGCGGGCTGCTGGGTCGCTGGGCCGGCGGACCGATCGGGCCTCCCCCGCGCCCCCGCCGGCCCATCGGCCGCGCGCCCGTGTTCTCCGTGCGGCCACTGCCCCGCGCGCTGATCGCCGGGGACGCCGCCCGCCCGGAGGCCGTCGGCGGGGAGGTCGTCGCCGAGCGCCTGCGCATCCGCCGCGACGTGCCGGGCGCGCTCGTCGTCCTGGCCGACGGCCGCTATGCCGTGACCGGACCGCTCGTGGCCGTCGGCGGCCGCGAGCAGCTGCGCGAGTGGGCACAGCGTCGCCTGCGCCACCTCCAGAGCGACGACGACGAGCGCGGGTGGCTGAAGAACGTCACCGGCGCGCTTGCCGCGGACGCGTGAGCCCGCGGAGCGACCGGCCCGGCGCGCTAACCGTTGCCGCTCCGGCCCGGAACGCGCATGTGGACCATCCGGGTGACGGGCGTGAACCCGGCCCGCTCGTAGACGCGCTGGGCTCCGTCGTCGCCCGGGGTCAGGAACGCCGTGTCGGCCCCGTGGGCGAACGCGTGGGCGGCGGTGGCCGCGGTCAGCGCGCCGGCCAGTCCCCGGCGGCGGAAGCGGGGCCGTGTGCCGATGCCGGCCAGCTCGGCCAAGCCGCCCGCCGGCGACGTGTACTGCGCGCCCGCCGCGGGCTCACCGTCGACTCGCGCGAGCAGACCGGCGCCGGCGCCGATGACCCGGACGAACCGCGCGACCTCCCCGTCGGCCACGGCCGGGGACTCCCCGAACGCTTCGCGCTGCGCGCTGATCAGGTCGCGCACGAGCACGGGCGGCGCCGTGGCCCCGACGGTCTCGATCGTCATGCCGGGCGGGCGCGGGGAGTGCGCGAGGGTGGCGGGGGTGCACACCATGACTGCCAGCTCGGCTTCGAGGTCGAACCCGCCGGCCGCCAGCGCCTCGGCCAGGCCGGGCGCCGCCGCCACCACGAACTCCAGGCGCGCCACACGGCCGCGCTCCGTGCACGCGTCGCGCAGCGCGGCGATCGCCTCGGCGGGCCACGCGCGAGCGCCGGTCTCCGGGATGGCGTAGTTCAGGAACGGGTGATCGGTGTGGCGATCGACGAACAGCGTGAAGGGGCCGACCGGCACCCCCTCGCGGGTGCGGGCGACGACGTCGCGCAGGTAGCCCTGCAGGCGTTGCGGCTCTAGCATCGGATCAGTCCAGCACGACGAGCTCGAAGGCGACAGCGCCCTCGCCCGCGCTCGCCAGGCCCATGGTGTGCCGCGGCCGGCGGCGCCGGTCGGTCGGGCTACCCGGGTTGAAGATCTGGAAGCCGGTCGCCGGGTCGCGCTCGCGCAGCGGGATGTGGGCGGCTATCGGTGCTTGGCGGTGGCCGCGGCCCGACGGGCCTTCTCGAGCGTCACCTCGCGCTCGACGACCTGCAGGGCGGGGCGCGCATGCCCCCCGGGGCCGATCAGCGCCGAATCCCATGTGTCGTTGCTGGAGTCGGCGTTCCAGTGGTAGACGTAGACGCTCGTGATGCGCGGGCTGAGCGGGACGAGCTCGTCAAACACCCAGCGAATCGCTTGCGCCGAGTGGCGCGTGGACTCCTCGAAGCCGATCTTCCCCGGGTTGCCGCGCCGGGCGACGATGCCACCGACCTCGGTCAGCCACACCTGGCCCTTCGTCGCCTTGAGCAGAGCCGTGGTCCCGCTGGTGCGGAAGCGGTTGGCATCGATGTAGTTGTGCAGCCCCCAGTAGCGCGGCTCGCCGTGAGCGGCGTGGCGGAACTGCTGCACCCAGCTGACCATGTTCGGCATGTCGAGCAGCTCGGCGGCCAGGATGCGGCAGTTCGGGCATTCGCGTTTGAGGTTGCGGTAGTAGGCCGCCACGAGCGCCGCCCGGTGGCACGTCGGCTCGCCGCAGTGGTTGGCCTCGTTCCACGTGGCGTAGTCGCGCACCCATGGGTAGCGGGCGCGGAAGCGGCGGAACTCGTAGAGGAAGCGCGCGGGCGTGGGCAGCGCGCGCCGTGTGGTGCGCGAGTGCCCGAAGGAGATCAGGGGCACGACATGGTCGGCATGGGCCGCGGCGAGCCACTGGTCGATCTGCGCGACCTGCCACGGACTGCCCATGGCGTCCCAGCCGACCGACAGGCGGGCGTGGCGGATCCCGGTGTGGCCGAAGCGCCCGTCGGCGAACATGTCGGGCTTCTGGTCGGCGATGCCGATCGTCAGTGCGCGCGCCGGGGCGGCCACGACGAGCAGGGCGGCGAGTGCGGCGAGCAGGAGGGCGGTTCGGCGGCGCATGGCTTCACGGACTGTGTCGAGCCGCCCGTGCGGCCCGCCGGCGCGATGCCAGCGGGCCAGGACGGTAGCAGTGCGCCTCGCCGACTTCAGCGCCGGCCCGGTGGCCGCCAGCGGATTCGGGGGCGCGGGGCGATCGGCGCCAGGTGCCTGAACCGCGCGCGCGGGTCGGCGGTCGGCTCATTGGCCTTGGCGAGGTGCTCGTTGATCAGGGTGTACACGGCTGCTGCTCCTTCGGTGGTGGTAGGACGAACGGTCCACCGCCCGGGAGCGTGAGAAGCCTGTGTGGGGCACTCGGGTCTCGGGCGGTGTGCCCGGGGACCCGTGGCTGGAACTAGGAGCCCGGGACCGCGAGCACGCGGCACTTGTGCGCGAAGACGCGCGGCGCGCCGTTGCCGGCGGCTGCGGGGATGAGTCGTCGCGTGTTGTGCATGCGGTCAACCATGAGTGGCTCCCTTCCGGTCTGCGGAAGGCGACGCCGACCCTAGCGGGCACGCCGGCGATCCGCAACGGCGGTTAACGCCTCTTCACACGATCAAGCGACAGGAAGCCGGATCCGCCTGCGTAGACTGGCGGGGAGACAAGAAGGGAGCGCCAGAGACCCATGCCGCCTTCTCGCTGGTTCGCCGTCGGGTCCCCCGACGAATCCGAGCTGAGGGCGGGAGCGCGCGCCGCTGGTGAGGCGCCGGCGCGCGACGGCGCGAAGACCATGGTCGTGCTACCGATCGCGTGAGATGCGCCCGTCTGCCTGGTCCACCCAGCAGCTCGCCGAGTTCGTCGCGGTGGTCTCGTCGTCCCAGACCGAGGCGTCCGCCGCCCTTGCGGCGGTCGAGCGGGCGGCGGAGACGCTCGACGCGAAGGTCGCCGCGATCCTGAACGACGGCCGTCTCATGGCCGCCGTCGGGTACCCGGAGGGCACCGCGCCCGTCGCCGAGCTCGGCTCCGTGCCGCCCGGCGACGCCGGCGTCGATGTCGCGGTCCCGGGGGTGGGCGCCTGCTCCGCCACCGCGGTGTCGCTCGAGTACCCGCCCGGCGCCACGCTCGTTCTCGCGCGGTCGGACCCCGGCGGCCTCGGCCCCGAAGAAGCGGGTCTTCTGCGGGGCATGGCGCACGTGACCTCGATGACGATGCGGACACTGAGCCTGCTCAGCGCCGAGCGCGCCGCGCGCGAGGAGAGCGATCGCAACGCGGCCGTGAACGCGCGCCTCCTCGTCACCCTGACCGAACGGCAGGCGCGGCTCGAGCAGCTCGCGGAGGAGCAGGCCGCGCTGCGGCGCGTCGCCACGCTCGTGGCCGGCCAAGCGGCCGCGGACGACATCTTCGCCGCGGTGGCCAGGGAGGTGGGCCGGCTCCTGCGCGCCGACGGCGGCGCGGTCTGCCGCTACGAGCCCGACGGATCGATGACCGTGGTGGCCGGCTGGAGCGAGCAGGGCGTCCATCTCCCGGTCGGTACGCGAACCGAGCTCGAGACCGAGAGCGTCCCGGCCATCGTGCTGCGGTCCGGCGGGTCCGCCCGCCTCGACTGGCGTGAGGGCCGGTCGGGGCCCGTCGCCGACCTCATGCGCAGGCACGGGATCCGTTCGTCGGTGGCCGCGCCGATCGTCGTCGAGGGGCGCGTCTGGGGCGTGATGATCGCGTCCTCGCGTCAGCCCGAGCCGTTTCCCGACGACGCCGAGTCGCGCATCATGGGCTTCACCGAGCTCGTCGCCACCGCGGTGTCGAACGCGGCGAGCCGCGAGCAGCTGGCCGCGTCCAGAGCCCGGATCGTCGCGACCGCCGACCAGACGCGGCGCCAGATCGAGCGCGACCTCCATGACGAGATCCAGCAGCGCCTCGTCACGCTCACGCTGCATCTGCAGGCCCTCAAGGACTCCGTTCCCGCCGATCCGCCCGAGTTGCTCGCGCAGCTGTCTCACGTGGACGACGAGCTCAGGGCCCTCCTGCGCGACCTCCGCGAGATCGCGCGGGACGTTCATCCCGCCATCCTGTCGGAGGGCGGCCTCGGCCACGCGCTCAGGGCGCTCGTCCGGCGCTCCAGCCTCCCGGTCGAGCTCAACGTCGGCGCGGTGGAGCGGTTGCGCCAGCCGGTCGAGGTCGCCGCGTACTACGTGGTCTCGGAGGCGCTCGCGAACGCGGCGAAGCACGCGAACGCGTCGGTCGCCTACGTGGGCCTCGAGGTGCGCAACGGGACATTGCGCCTGGCGATCGGCGACGACGGGGTCGGGGGAGCCGATGCCGCGCACGGCGCCGGGCTCGTCGGCCTGACCGACCGCGTGGAGGCACTGGGCGGGACGATCACCGTCACCAGCCCGCCCGGCGCCGGAACGTCGATGGTCGTCGAGCTGCCGTTGACGCCCGCGGCGGTCGGCCGGCTGGAGCCGCCCTTCGATCGGCGTGACCCCGGCGGGTGAGGGGAGCCCGCCGGGGCGCGACGCTACGCCGGTATCGCTGCGAGGAGAACCTCGTCGTACCCGCGCGAGTGCCTAGGTACTCATGACCTTCGGTCGATGCGTAGAGCGCCTCACGCGGCCACTGCCGGGAACCCGACGCCGATGACCTTGAGGCGGCGGCTGAGCGCGGTGAACGCGAACTCGTTCATCTCGGTGCTCGTGTAGCCCAGGTACTCGTACTCCTGTCCGAGCTCGAAGCCGGGCGGGACCAGCACGCCGGCGGCCGACGGGAGCATGGCCAGCAGGCGCTCCTGGATGCGCCGGGCGTGAGCGGGGTCCTTGGCCTTCTGCTGCAGGAACCACGTCCCGTAGGCGACGTGGCGGTGCTCGTCCTGCGAGATCCGGCGGAAGCCGAGGAGGTGGCCGGGCAGGACGCCGTGGCTCTCCATCCAATCGGTCTGGAAGAACTGGCCGGTCAGCGCCAGGGTGCCCTCGATGATCATGTGGTAGGTCACTACGAAGTCGACCTTGGCCTCGACGTCGCGCGGGTTGTCGATCAGCGCGCGGTTCGCCTCGACGAGGTGCCCGTCGAAGAGCGTCGTGTAGTGCTCGTTGAGCTGCTCGCGGCACCTCGCCAGACGATCCTCGAAGGAGCCGTCGTGCTGGAGGACCTGCTCGTAGAGGTTGTTGAAGTGCTGGGCGTGGCGCGCCTCGTCGACCTGCTGGGTGGTGAGGAAGGCCTCCTCGTGCTGGTCCTCGTAGGCCATGACCAGGCCGCTGAACTGCGTGGCGACGC
>JAOPZW010000381.1 GCA_025963905.1 Solirubrobacterales bacterium
GTAATGCGAGCCCCGACCGTCCCGCGCCCGGTGGACGGCGTAGAGCTCCCGGACCAGCGCCAGGTGGTCGGCGCGATGGCTGCCGTCTCGTACCTGCCACGAGTCGAGTCCGTTCCACGTCAGCGAGCCGTTGACCCAGCCGCCGCGCGCGCCGGGTCGCATCAACCGCGCGAGCAATCGCGGCGCGCCCTGGCCCGCGACGCCGTTCGCACGCAACGCCAGCTCGATCGCCAGCGGGCTGCCGACCGTTTGCGCCGGCGGCGGGTCTATCAACGCGCGTAGCGACGTCTCCCACGACGGGGCCGGTCGCGCCGGCCGTGCCGCGGTCGCGCCCGTGCGCGCCGCTCGCCCGAGCCGAGCGCCGCTGCGCGCATCGGTCGCGGCGATCACGATCGCTGCGACGTGCTTGCAGTTGTGTCCGACCGGACACGTGCACTCGCCGTCCTCGAAAGCCAGCGCACCACCGCCGCCACCAACGAAGAACGCCGCCGTGTCGTACAGCGCCCCATTGCCGACAGCGAGCCCGTCAGCGTCTCCGCGCTCGGATCCCACTCGACGGACCGCACCCTCTTGGAGCGCGCGTAGCTGCGCCCACGCTGAAAGGACCGCGCACCTACGGCCGACTCGACCTCGGACAGGACGACATCGCTCAGCTCGCTCATCGCTGCCAGCACGAGCGCAAGATAGCCGCCCGCCCGGACCCAAATGTCCGGGAGGACCAGCTCGTCTCGGCCACCCTGACATCCCTCGACTCGGCCATCGGGGGTCGGGCGCGCCGGCTACCTCAGGCCGCGCAGCGTGCGCGCGGGCAGCGTGCAGTCGCGGGCTGGGCGCTGCGGTAGCGGACCGCGAAGGATGCGCCGTCGGCCGACAGCGCCGACGGCGTCGCGGCTCCAATCGCGACGGCGCTCGCGGCCCGTGCGACGGTGCCGCTGAGGGGCTCGTCGAGGGTGATGCGCGAGCGCGTCCAGGCCGGGTCGGCGATCGTGCCGGTGCGCGTGGCGGTCGTCACGGCCGCGGCGGTGAAGGTCGTCGTGCCGAAGTGCGTGAGCGGCGGTTGCGTGCAGTGCGTGTCGTCGTTGTCGCAGACCGTCGGCGCCTCGACGATCCACTCCGCGTAGGAGACGTCGGGCCGAGACATGGTCGCGACGTGCTGCGCGGTGGCGCCGGTGGTCCGATCGATGAGGTCGATCTTCACGCGCGTCCCGGCGACCGCGACCGTCACCGTGATCGTGTCGCCGGGGTGCACGGGCAGCGACACGGTGACCGAGTCGGCGGGCCAGAGCTCGTACCAGGCCGAGTAGCCGGCGTGCCCGTGGACGCCGCAGTCCACGTCCGTGCCGGCCTGCTCCAGCGCCTGCGAGGCGTCGGTGTAGCCGCCGAGGCCGACCCAGATCGAGGCGTCGGTCGCGTGGCCGGGCGTGCAGCGCGCGGTGGGAACCACCCATGTGGCGGAGGCGCTGCGGAACGCGCCGGTGCCGGTCACCGCATAGCCCGACCAGTTCGTACTCGTGTCGGCCCGCGCGCTCGGCGACGCCACGAGCCCGGGGACCAGCACAAGCGCCACGACGACGAAGCGACAGGACCAGCGGCGGGTCGGCGAGAAGGACATGCGAGCAGCCTCCCGGCCGCTCCTCCCGCCGGCCTGGGAGACCCCTGGGAGGGGGCTGGGTCCGCGGGCCTTCGCCGTGCGTCGGCGCGTCGCATCAGCACGATGGCGTGAAGCCGTGTCTTCGTCTCGCCCGTCACGCAACTGCGTGCGACGCAACCGCTCGCGGTATCCGTCGAGGCTGTCGCATAAGTGTGAGGCTCGCTACGGCGGCCACGGCCACCGGGCACGCTGGAGCCGTCAGGCGTCAGGACGACCGGGGGAACTCGGCGTAGCCAACCGCGCCTCGGTCCCGCGCGCGGGTGCGCGAGACGTGCGGCCGTCGCGGTCATCCCGCTTCCGGGTCCGCCGGACGAGCGCCCAGATCGCCACGATCAGCAGAGCGATGAGTCCCGCGATGGGGGACAGCAGGAGTGCGACGACCAGGCCGAGCGCGAGCGCGACGGCAAGGGTCGCCACCAGCCACCAGAAGCCGAAGCCGCGCTTCCTCCCGGGCGCGAGGAGACGGGCCAGCCATCTCAGCGGCGCGGTCAGACGTCTCGCGACCGAGCGCACCAGACCCGACAGCTTGCCGCGGAGCCAGCGCAGCGGGGCAAGCAGACCGGGCGCCTGCCTGCCCGGCTCTTCAGGCTGCTGCTCTCGCATCGCGAGGCTCTGGCGCTCTTGCTCCATGCGACGGGCCTGCCGGTCAGACCTTGTGGTGCTCCTCGTGTTCGGCGGGCTCGGTCTCCTCGTGTTCAGCGGCCTCCGTCTGCTGCTCTTCGCCGGCCTCTGCTGGCTCTTCCCGCTCACCGGCCCGTGGCTCTTGCCGCTCACCGGCCTGCCGCTCGTACGGGGACCCGCCGTTGCGGTCGTGCTGTTCGCCTTCCTCCTCACGCCTTTCTTCTTCGATTGCGTCCTCGTGGCTCGTGACGATCTGGCCGTCTTCGACCGTGCCGCGCCAGCCTTCGAGCGCCTCGAGCTCGTCGTCGTCCTTCATCTCGATCCAGGCTTGGTAGCGGTGGAAGTCGGCGCGGACGGCTCGCTTGACGAAGCGCGCCCCCCGGGCAAGCCGTTCCAGGGGTCCGCTCGGCGCGTGGTCGACGTTCACCTCGACCAGCGTCAGCCGCGGCCCGAGCTCGTGGAAGTTGATGACACCGGTGTGCTTCACACCTTCGGTGGCGTTCCACTTGATGCGCGCGTCGGGCCGCTGGGTGACCACCTGGGCGGTGAAGGGCCGCTTGAAGCCCCACATCTTCTCGGTGACCTTGACACGAGCTTCCCGGTCGTCGATCTGGGAGTCGACCTGATTGGCGCGGTGCATGTACCGCGGCCACTGCTTGTACTCCGTCCATCCGTCATAAGCGTGTCTGACCCCGACGGAGACGTAGACGTACTGCTGGACGGGCATCCGCCGGCCGCGGCCCCAGCCGGACGCGGCGCCGCCGCCTTTGCCTCGGCCTCCGAGCTTGGACAGCAGCTTGCCGGCGAAGCCACCGACGCCGCCCATCTCCGAGAGCGCCTCGAGACCCTTCGACCTCATCTGTTCAGCGAGACCACCGGGACCGCCCGCTTTCGAGACCCCCGGCACCACGTGCCTGGTCACGACCTCTGGCGCCTTGGCGACTGCGTACTTCGCGGCCATGAGGGTGGCCTGCCGCGCGGCCGGGCCCAACACCTCGACCGCCGCTTGCCGCATGGCCTCCTTCAGCTCGTGGGAGATGGTCTCGCCGGCGCCATTCCCACCGTGCTTCGCTCCGTCACCGTGCTTCGGTCCCTCATCTCCAGGGGTGGCCTCTTCTGGAGATCTCCTCTCCTGCTCTGCCATGAGTCCTTCCCTTCTTGATATGGGTGAAGTCGAGTCTCCCCGGCTCTCGTCGTCCTCCGCGGCCTACTCGCCTTCGTCGTGACGCGCGCGAGGTTCGTCTGCCTGCTGCTCGCGCTCCCCGTCCGTTCCCGATTGCGCCGCGGTCATCTCGGCGTACGCCCTGAAGCGCATCAGGTCCGCGGTCAGGGCGCGGGGCACGCGGTGGAGCAACGACGTCGTCCTGTCGAGGAGCCCGTGGGCCTGGTGGTCGTAGGTGACCATCACCCGCGTGAGCCGATCGCTCAGGCGGTGAAAGGTGATGACCGCGGTGTCCTCCACGCCGTCGGTCCGTCTCCACGCGATTCGCTCGTTGGGACGCTCGTCGACGGTCTCGCCTTCCGACAGGACGTTGGCGTATTCGTCGAACTCGGCGAACCGGTCGTACGCAGTCTCGATCGGGACGCCCACATCGATGGACTCCTCCACCGGCACCGGGCGCTCCCGCCACGGGTGAGATTGTGCTTCACCGCCGATGCCGACCTTCTCGAGCATCCCGGTGCCTCCGCTGGAGACCGACGAGAGCACGTCCCTCGCAAAGGCGCCCGGGCCGCCCGCCTCCTCGATGGCCGCGCCGAGCTTGGGGGCGATCGTGTCCCGCGCCAGGTCGGGCCCTCGCCTGACCGCGTACATCGCCGCCTGCGTGGTGGCCTTCCGCGCGACCGGAACGAGCACCTCGACCGCGGCCCCGCGCACGATCTCTCGTAGCTCTTCACCCAGCGTACGCTCGGCGCCACCGCCCCCGACACGCTCTACTGCACGTCCGGCACCCTCGGCGGCCGCCTGCACCTTCTCCCCGACGCCCTGAACCGCGTCCGTCCCCGGAACGTCCGGAACGGCCCCGGTCGCCCCGCGCGCTGCCGACCCGGCCCTCTTCAACGTCTCACCCGCCACCGCGCTCGCACCGCGCACGGCATTGGACACGCCTTTCGCGCTCCGCTCAGCCATCTCAATCCTCGCTTCTCTTCTTCGCGACCACTTCCCGGACAGGGACTGGGGTCTCTCTAGGGTGTGGCAGCCGCTCGTACCGCCGGGCTGTACCGGGGTGCCGTTCGCACTGTCCGTCGGGCCACCGGCGTCGCGCGAAGCAGCGGCAGGCGTAGAGTCGTGTGGTCATGACCGTGCTCGCCTGGGAGGCCCATCTGCCCGCGGGCGCTCAGGCCGGCGACCTCGACCTCACGGCGAAGGGCAGCCTCCCGTCGGCTTGGGTTGGGGTTTGGGCGAGCGCTCCGTCGGCCCCGACGCTGTTCGATCGCGATCGCGGCTGGATCCACGCCGAGCGACTCGAGGAGGCGACTCGCCGAGTGGCCGGTCGCCTGCAAGGAGCGGGGCTCGAGCCGGGAGACCGGATGCTGTTCAGCGCCGAACCCTCCCTCGAGCTGGTCATCGCTCACGTGGCGGCACTTCGCTCAGGCATCGTCGTCGTGCCCGCCAACACCGCCTATCGCGAGCGCGAGGTCGCGCATATCGTGACCGACGCGCGTCCCAAGGTGGCGCTCCTCGACGATCACGATCGCGCCCGCTGGACACGCGCGGCCGCGGGACCCGGGACCGTCGTGGTCGGCCCGGATGTCGATCTCCCCGACCATGAGCCCGCAGTGCTCGATGCGGTGGCACCTGAGGACCCTGCTCTGATCGTCTACACATCGGGGACGACCGGGAGCCCCAAGGGGGCCGTTCTCACTCACGCGAACCTGCTTGCGGGAAGCGAGTCGGCTGGATTGGCGTGGCGCTGGACGGCGTCGGACCGCCTCGTGCTCGCACTGCCGCTGTTTCACGTCCACGGGCTGTGCGTCGGACTGCACGGCACACTGCTGGCGGGCGCGTCGGCCGTGCTCCTCCCCCACTTCGACGTGGACTCCGTCCTGGACGCGACCGGCGCCCACGGCGCCAGCCTCTTCTTCGGCGTGCCGACGATGTACCACCGGCTCGCCCGGTCCTCGCGGGTGGGCGAGCTCGCCGCGCTCCGCCTGTGCGTGTCCGGGTCGGCGCCGCTGCCGGCGGAGCTTCACCGCACCCTCGCCGAGCGCGGTGGCCAGCACGTGATCGAGCGCTACGGCATGACCGAGACGCTCATGAACGTCTCGAACCCCTACGACGGCGAGCGGCGCGCGGGCAGCGTCGGCCTCCCGTTGCCCGGTGTCGAGCTACGGCTCTCCAACGGGCAGGACGGAGAGATCCAGCTCCGTGGGCCGAACGTCTTCCCCGGCTACTGGGAACGATCGAACGCCACCGCTGAATGCTTCCGTGACGGGTGGTTCTGCACAGGGGATCTCGGCGCCCTCGATCCCGATGGATACCTGCGCATCCTCGGGCGATCCAAGGAGCTGATCATCAGCGGGGGCTTCAACGTCTACCCCCGTGAGGTCGAAGAGGTCCTGCTCGCTCATCCCGCCGTCGCCGAGGTCGCTGTGGTCGGCACACCGTCAGACGAGTGGGGCGAGGTGGTCACCGCATTCGTCGTGCCATCCGGCGATGCGCCGCCCGCCGAATCGCTCGTCACCTTCGCCGCCGGGCAACTCGCCCCGTTCAAGCGCCCTCGCCTCCTTCACTTCGTCGACGCGCTGCCGCGCAACGCCCTCGGCAAGGTCCTCAAGCACGAGCTCGCGCGGTAGCTGCTTCTTCGCGCGCCGTAACCTCCGACGGCGCGCCGCGTTGTCTTCAGCATGCACAGATCACGGGTTCTCGTCGCGGCGCTCGCCGCCGCCCTCGTCCCGTCGACCGCGTGGGCCGACGCGCCGTGGTCCGCCCCGGCCACGATCCCCGGTGCGTCGGGGTATTCCGCTCCCGTCGTCTTCACCAGCGCAGGCCACGGCGTGGTCGCAGCTGTCGGCGACCCAAGCCCTGTCGAGCGGCGCACGATGCTGACTGCCGTGAGCGCGGACGGCACGCTCGGGCCAAGCCGCCAGGTCGATCTGTTCCCCGATCGACTCGCGGCCTACGGCCGCGACCACATCGCCCTCGCCGGCACGCGGCCGGCATCCACCGGCGCCGAGACCGCGGCAGCTCCTGTCGAGCTGGCGACGGGTACGCCCGCCGGCGGAGTCGGCGCTCCGCGCGCGCTGCCGGGCACGGCGGGCCAGCAGCTCTACGCCCTGGCGGGCGGCGCGGCCGGGACGGTGGCGCTGGTCACGGGGACGATCACCGGGCGACGCGAGCGCATCGTCTGGATCCGGCGCGGCGGCGTGGTCAAGCGCGTTCTCACGATCGCAGTCGGTGACCAAGCCCGCGGAGCCGCCGTGGCCGTCGGCTCGCACGGAGACGTGCTGGTCGTCTGGGAGGACGCCCATCACATCCGCAGCCGCCACATCGGGCCGACCGGTCACGCCGGACCCGTTCACCGGCTCGGCGCCGGCGTGCAGTCGGCGATCGAGGCGCGGTACGACGACAGCGGGCGCCAGGAGATCGCGTGGGAGAGCCAGCGCGTCAGCGAAGGGGACGCCGCGACGCCCGCCACGATCTCCTACACCAGCGCTGCTGGGGGCCATGGGTTCACGGCCGCCCGGGTCGTCGGGCGCGACGACATCACCGGGACGGGAAAGTATGTCTCGGCCCCCGGCGTGCGGCTCGTCGGCTCAGGCGGTGACAGCTCGGTCCTCGCGTTCACCGCCTACGACGGTGCGCACTTCCGCGTGCAGGTCGCCGACGTCGCCGCCGGCCGGGTCGGGACGCCGCAGACGGTCTCACCGGACGGCGAGGACGCCGTGCTCGGCGACCTGGCCTACGCTCACGCCGGTGGCACGCTCGTGCTGTGGCGCTCGGGCACTCGCGGCGCCGACGCGAGCGGACCCCAGCGCGTGTTCGCGAGCACTCGCGGCGCCGGCCTGCCGGGCTTCGGCGCGCCCGAAGCGGTCAGCGAGCCGGTCGACCCATCCTCGCCTGCGACCAACACCATCCCGTACGCCTCCTTCGGCGCCGTGGATCCGATGAGCGGGGCCGCGCTCGCCGCGTTCGGGTACCTGACCCCCCGGGTGGCGGTCAGCGCGCGGTCGCCGTTGCGCTGATCCCGCCACCGGTGGATCGCGTCACCCGCAGGTGCCGGAGCCGATCAGCCGCGGGCCCCCGTTCTGCCGGATGAAGAGCGGCCGCGCGGTCGGCAGTGGGCTGTCCGTCGTCGGGTCGGTCAAGCGCGTGTCGCCCGTCGCGATCAGCACGCACCCGCGCGTGTCGAGCGCGTTCGTGAAGTAATCGCCGAGGCGGCGGTCCTGACCGGTCGCCACGCAGGTGGTGCCGCCCTGGCAGACCTGGCCGATGTGGACGGGCCGGCCGGCAGCGTCCGCCGTCCACTGCTGCGGGTTCTTGCTCGCAGCCCCGAGCAGCGACGCCTCCATCGCGTGGACGTGCCCGGGCTGGCAGTCGAGATCGGGCAAGCCGTCTTGCGGCTCGGTCTGGTACCAGATGACCGAGACCTTGCCGGCGTCGCCTGCGGTGATCCACGGCCAGAACACGCGGGCGTTGGCGGGCCGGGCGACCGCGATCGGCGTCGACCATGTCTTGCCGAGGTCCTTGGTCGACGCCAGCATGATCGAGTTCGGCGCCGGGGTCTGGGCCCCGCCACAGCCGCCGCTCGTCCCGGCCTGCCGGTTGTCGGGGTCCCAGACGAGGTAGACGGTCCCGGCCGAGTCGATCGCGATGGCCGGCCAGTGCGCGAACATGGTCGTGCCGCGCACCGCCTCGTGCGGGGTGAACGCGGAGCCACCGGCCGGCAGCGTGCTGATCCCGACACCAAAGCTTCCGTCCGGGTGGTTGAAGACCGCCGGCTCGGCGACGGCTCCGTTCAGCTTGTCGTAGTAGAGCTTGCCGAACCCCGAGTACGAGCCCCCGTCGGGCAACGAGCCGTTGTCGGCGATGCCGGTGGCGCTGCAGGTGTTGCCCCCGTCGCTGGAGACGAACACCTGGTGCCCGCTCCCGCTTCCCTCGAGCGTGTCCGTGGAGAGGAAGACCTGCTCCGGCTTGCCGCCCGCGAGCCACGGACGGTCGCCGTCATGACAATTCGCGGTCCCCTTGTCCCACGTCTTGCCGCCGTCGATCGACGAGAAGAGGGCGTCGTTGGCGAGGTCGATGCCCGTGTTGTAGACGCGCCCACCCGCATCCTGCGTCAGGTCGGGATCGCTGAAGCCGGTGTTGATCGCCGGGCTCGTCGGGCACGGGGTGCCGAGGTAACGATCGCGGTACCAGTTCGTGCCGCCGTCGGGCGACGTCCAGACGTTCACCTGGTTGCAGTAGTTGGAGACGAAGCTGAAGTCCCCCCACGGCGAGCTCACGACCCCGTCCCGGTAGAGATGCGTCGTCCCCTCATGCGAGCTGTAGATCAGCGTCCCGTGCACCGGGTCCGCGAAGACCTCCGGCTCGCCACCAGCGAGCTGCTGGTCGACGTAGACCGGTGGCGCGAACGTCGGGGGCGACGGGGCGGCGGCGCTTGCGCCGGCAAGCGCACCGGAAAGCGCGGCCGCGCCCAGGAGTGCGCCGGCCCAGGCCGACGCTCGAGGGTGTCGCGGACGTGATAGCGGGAACATGAAGCCTCCTCTGCCTCTAGCGAACGAGCGCCACCCACGCGCTCTGGTGCTGATGGCCCTTGCCGGCCTCGGTGAGGACCAGCGTGTTGGATCCGTCGGGGTTCGGAATGAGCGGCGCCGGCTCGCTCGCGGAGGCCGGCTGGCCCTGGCAGCGGACGACGTACGTGAAGCCGCCCGCCGAAGCGATCTCGTTGTAGTCGCCCTCGAACGAGCCGTCCCGCGAGAACGCGTCGTAGTAGGGGTTCGAGGCCACGCTGTCGACCTTCAGCGGAGCGGTGAACGTGCTGCCTCCGTCGCTGGACTCCTGGTAGGACGTATCGATCGCGGGGGCGTAGAGCGGGCCCGCCCCCGACTCGTCGCGGCGGCGGTAGGCGACGTGCACGGTGCCGCCGTCGCCGACCGCGACCGTCACGTTGTAGTGGTCGGCGTGGTCCATGGTCGAGCCCGGGTTGATCCGCTGGACGGGACCCCAGGTCAGGCCGTCGTCGAGCGAACGGCTCATGACCGCGTCGTTCGTGCCGTCCTGGCGAAATCGCGAGTCCTCCCAGACGGCATAGATCGCGCCCGACGCGGGGTCGACGGCCGCGGCCGGCAGCGAGCCCGCGCGCTGCGCGGGGACGCCAGCGCTCTGGTTACGCGCGACGTCCACCGGCGGAACGAACGCCAGCGGCGCCGGGAACGGCGTCGAGCCGGCCGCCGGGGCGGCCACGAAGACGAGCTCCTCGCTTCCCGGCGACACCTCCAGCTCGTCGGGCCCGGACGGGACGGGCACGCCGCCGGTGAGCGCGTTCATCACGATGCCCAGGCCGCCGTTCCTCGTGATCACCGGGTAGGCGCCGATGCCCTGCCCCGCGAAGACGAGGCCGGGAATGGTCTGCAGGTTCGGCAGCCAGTTGGAACGCTGGTCGCAGTCGTGGTCGCAGTAGTCGTAGACGACCGGGGCGACCCGATCCCAGACGACGTAGACGCGGCCCTTGTGGTGGCCAGGGGCGTCGCTCGTGTCGACGACGATCCAGTTCTTGTCGTTGAGGCCGCCGAGCTGGTCGTCCTGGATGATCACGGGCGGGCCCCAATGGAGGCCCCCGTCCTTCGAGACATTGATCGCGATGCCGCTGCGCAGGCCG
>JAOPZW010000325.1 GCA_025963905.1 Solirubrobacterales bacterium
GCGCGAGCACCTCGCCGTGGCCTGCGACGAGCTCGGCCAGCCGCGCCTCGACGCGGCGCAGCAGACCCTCGACGTGCGCGCCGCCCGCCCGGATGATCTCCGAGTGCGGACCGGCGACCCCGGTCACGGCTTCGTGCCGGCGTGGATGGCGATGATGCCGCCCGCGGTCAGGACATAGGTGATGTCCTCCAGGCCGGCGCGATCCATGGCGGCCGCGAGCTCGTGCGGACCCGGGAAGCGCTTGACCGAGCTCGGCAGGTAGGTGTAGGCCTCCTCCTCACCGGTGAGGCGGCCGATCAGCGGCACGACGGTGTCGAACCACAGGCGGTAGAAGGTCGACAGCGGCGGCTTGGTCGGCGTCGTGATCTCGAGCACGACGACGCGCCCGCCGGGCCGCACGACGCGCGTCATCTCGGCCAGCCCGCGCTCGAGGTCGGAGAAGTTGCGCGCGCCGAAGCCGACGGTCGCGGCGTCGAAGCGGCCGCTCGCGTAGGGCAGCTCGAGCGCGTTGCCCCATTCGAAGGCGATGTCGAGCCCGCCTGCGGCCGCCTTCTGGCGTGCACGCGCGAGCATCTCCTCGGAGAAGTCCGTGCCCACGACCTCTCCCCCGGTTCCGACGCGCCGCGTGAGCTCGACCGCCAGGTCACCGGTGCCGGTGGCCACGTCCAGGACGCTGCCGCCCGGTCCGACCCGCGCCAGATCCGCGGCCCGGGCGCGCCAGCGGTGGTGGAGGCCGGCCGTCATGACCGAGTTCATGACGTCGTAGAACGACGCGATGCGGTCGAACATCGCCCGCACCTGCGGCTCCTCCAGGGTGCCGGCGCGCGGCCCGTCCCCCGTCATGACCTCGCGGGCGCTAGCCGCCGCTCTTGAGCTGCGACAGGAAGTCGACCATGGCGGAGAACTTCTGCGGCGACTTCTGCTTCAGCGAGCTGAACGACGGCATCGGGGAGGTCGGGTTGACGAGGGTCCGTGCGATCGCCTGTGCGGGGATGCGGTCGGCGATCCTCGTGAGCTCCGGGCCGGGACCCGAGTTGCCGTTCTCGCCGATCTTGTGGCAGGCCAGGCAGCCCGACTGGGCCACCACCTGCTTGCCGGCGTTGAACTGCTTGACCGCCTGCGGCCCTTGGGCGATGACGCTCGCGGGCGTCGGCTCGCTGATCTGCGTCGGCGGTCCCGCGGCGGCACCGAGGTAGGTGAGGTAGCCCATCGCCGCGATCGTGAAGATGCCCGCCGAGGTGGCGATCGGCCGGCGCTCGGGCCGGCGCTCCGGTCCGCGGTCGTAGAACGGCAGCAGGAACAGCAGGATCATGCAGATCGTCGGCACGCCGATGGTGGCGAGCGGCACGAGCTCCGGCGGCTTGATGACGCGCAGCAGCTCGAAGAGGAAGAAGAAGTACCACTCGGGCCGCGGCGTGTAGGTCGTCGTCGTCGGATCGGCCTTCGGGCCGAGCTCGGCGCCGAGGACGATCGACAACGTGATGATCGTGGCCATGACCACGACCGCCATGACGCTGTCCTTGGCGACCGCGTAGGGGAAGAACGGCTTGCCCTGGGCCTTGAGGACCGAGTACTCGCGGAGGTACCGCTCCTTCTCGATGCGGTTCACGCCTGCTCCTCCGCCAGGCGCTCGTCCGGCTCGGCCTTCAGCCACGGCGGCGCGGTGGTGCCGAGCTTCGTCACGAGATAGAGGTGCGCGCCGATCAGCGTGATGATCGCGCCCGGGATCAGCAGCATGTGGATGGCGTAGAAGCGCGACAGCGTCGTGGCGCCGAAGTCCGGCCCGGCGCGCAGGAAGTCGCTGAGATAGGGGCCGACGAGCGGGCCGGTGCCGTTGATGTTCACGCCGACGATCGTGGCCCAGTAGGAGCGCTGGTCGAAGGGCAGCAGGTAGCCCGTGAACGACATCGCCATGGTGAGGATCAGCAGCGCGACGCCGATGATCCAGTTGAGCTCGCGCGGGTATTTGTAGGCGCCGAAGAAGAACGTGCGCGCCATGTGCAGGAAGACGAGGATCACCATCACCGACGAGCCCCACTTGTGCATGCCGCGCACGAACTCGCCGAGGAACGCCTCGTTGGTGACGTACCGGATCGACTCGTACGCGCGTGTCGGCGACGGGTCGTAGTACATCGACAGGAAGACCCCGGTGACCGCCTGGTTGAGGAAGGCGAACAGCGTCGCCGAGCCCAGCGTGTAGAACCAGTTCGTCCCCTTGGGGACCTTGCGGAACATCACCCAGCGTGCGGGGCCCGACAGCGACGTGCGCTCGTCGACCCAGCCGACCGCCGAGGTGCCGGCCTCCTTGGCGACATCCAGCGGATCGACCTTCCCGTTGCCCTCACCCGGGCGCCGGGGCGCCGGGTTGAGCTTGCCGGGGAGAGGCGGTGCAGGGAGCTTGAGCTTCGGCATGACCTAGGTCACTTGCGGATGGACGGGCGCGACGGGTAGAGGAACTGGCCGATGCCGTCGAGCGGCTCGCCGGGGTCGCGCGGCGAGAACCGGTGCAGCTCGCGGTTGACCGAGAAGCGCGGGCCGACGAGCAGGCGCCCGTTCGTGATGCGGGTGTAGAAGCGGTCGAGCGGGCGGACCGGCGGTCCCCCGTCGACCATCCCGCGGAAGTCGTAGACGCCACCGTGGCACGGGCAGATGAAGCGCCCGGCGGCCTCGACGAAGCGCACCGGGCAGCCGAGATGCATGCAGCGCGTCGAGATCGCGACGAACTGGTTGAACTGGTCGGCCTTCTCCTTGTCGATCGCCGGGTTGCGCTTGCGCACGTAGACGGTGGTCTTGCCCGCCTCGCCGATGCCGGGCGTGGTCGTGATGACCCGCGGGATGTAGGTGTTGTCGGGGAAGTCGGCCGGCGTCCCCACGTCGTTCCACTGCTCGGGCTTCTTCTCGAACAGGGGACCGACCGCGAAGCCGAGCGCCGGGAGCGCGAAGGCGGACGCCGCGACCGCGCCGGCGACGTGGACCGATCCGGTCATGAACCGCCGGCGGGTCACCGATTCACCCTCGAAGGCGCCGGGAATCTGCCGATCGGTCGTGTACTTGCTCTTGGTCTGTCTGCGGTCAGCCATGTTGCGGGCGCGGAACCTTATCGGCAGCAAAGTCTACGCGGGGTCGTGGCTGCGGGCGCTCAGCTGGCGCTGAGACGGCGCGCGGCTGCTCGCAGGGCCTCGGCGGCCCCGCGCCGGCGTCCGCGCACGGACGCCTTGGCCGCCTGGAGCGCTGCGTCGGCACCCCAACCGATCGCCGTGGCCCCGGCCTCCCACACCGCCCCGGCGAGCTCCGCGTCGCCTTCCGCCTGGGCCTGGGCGCACAGCGAGATGACGTCGGCAAGCTCCGCGACTGCGGCCAGGTCGCCCAGATCGGCCAGCCGGGCGAGGCCCAGCGCGTAGAGGCGATCGCCCGCCAGCAGCGCGAGGTCGGCGTCGCCGTCGTCGAACAGCCGCGACCGCGCGTAATGCAGCAGGTAGCCCTCGAAGACGGCCTCCACGACGAGCGCGATCTCCGCCGGATGGGCGAAGGCGCGGGGACCGGCGGCCGCCAGGGCGCCCAGCGCGGGGCCGGCGGCCTCCGGGCGGCCCCGCTGCGCGGCCGGCGCCAGGGCGTCGGCCAGCAGGCCGCCCTCCTCGCGCACCGCCTCGGCGAGGAGGCCCAGCGTCGCCTCCGTCACAGGACCTCCGCGAACGCCGCGGCGGCCGCGTCGAACGTGCGCTCGAGGTGCTCGTGGTCGTGGGCGAGCGACGGGAACCACGCCTCGAACTGCGACGGCGGCGGGTAGACCCCGCGCGCCAACAGCGCCCGGCACCAGGCCGCGTGTCCTTCGAGGTCGCACGCCTGGGCGCCCGCGTAGTCGCGGACCGGCTCGGCGCTGAAGAAGACGGTCAGCAGGCCCGGGGCGGTGACGACCTGGACCGGGCGGTCCCCGGCGGCCTCGCGCAGCCCGGCGGCGAGACGCTCGGTGCGGGCTGCCAGATGGGCGTAGGCCGCGTCGTCGAGCATGCGCAGCGTGGCCAGCCCGGCGGCGACCGCGAGCGGGTTCCCGCTCAGCGTCCCCGCCTGGTAGACCGCGCCGGCCGGCGCGACGAGCTCCATCAGCGACCGCGGGCCGCCGTAGGCCGCGGCCGGGAGCCCGCCCCCGATGACCTTGCCCATGATCGTGAGGTCGGGCGTGACGCCCGTCAGCTCCTGCGCGCCCCCGGCGGCCAGCCGGAAGCCGCTGATGACCTCGTCGAAGACCAGCAGCGCGCCGGTCGCGTCGGCGCGCTCGCGCAGCAGCTCCAGGAAGCTTTCGGCGGGCGGGACCAGGCCCATGTTGGCCGGATAGGGCTCGCACAGGATCGCGGCGAACTCGTGCTCGGCGGTCGCCGCGCGGACGCCCTCGGCGTCGTTCCAGTCCACGATCAGAGTGTTCGCCGTCGCCGCGGCCGGGACGCCCGGGCTCGAGGGCAGCGCCTGCGTGGCGAGCCCGCTGCCCGCTTGGGCCAGCAGGCCGTCGACGTGGCCGTGGTAGGCGCCGGCGAACTTCAGGAGCTTCTCGCGCCCCGTCGCCGCGCGCGCGAGGCGGATCGCGCTCATCGCGGCCTCGGTGCCCGACGAGGTCATGCGCAGCATCTCGACCGACGGCACGCGCCGCGCGACCTCCTCGGCCAGCTCGACCTCGCCGGCGGTCGGGGCGCCGAAGGTCGTCCCGGCCGCCGCCGCGTCGGCGATCGCCGCGAGGATCTCCGGGTGCGCGTGCCCGTGGATGAGCGGCCCCCACGAGCAGACGTAGTCGACGTAGCGGTTGCCGTCGACGTCGATGAGCTCCGCGCCGTGGGCGCGCTGCACGAACAGGGGGTCGCGGCCGATCGCGCGCATCGCGCGCACCGGCGAGTTGACGCCGCCGGGCAGGACGCGCACGGCGCGGCGGTAGAGCTCCGCCGAGCGCGCGTCGGTCAGCGAGGCGCCTGCGGCCACGGCGCCGTCACGCGGTCGCGTGCTCGCGCTCCCAGTTCTTGAAGTCGTCCGTGAAGTACTGCAGACGAACCTTCTTGAACTCGGTGCTGGAGTACAGCGTGGCGCGGTCGGCGATGTCGAAGGCGCCGGCGATCGCGTCCAGGATGGCGTCGCACTCCTCCTTGGAGCGCCCGTGGGCCATCGTGAAGATCGAGTAGGGCCAGTCGGCGTAGGTCGGGCGCTGGTAGCAGTGCGAGATCCCGCGGTAGGCGGCCATCTGCGGCCCGATCTCCAGCACGCGCTCATCCGCCACCTTCCACACGCCCATGCCGTTGGCGCTGAAGCCGGCGCGGCGGTGGAACAGGATCGCGGCGACGCGCCGCAGGAGCCCGCGCTCGCGCATGCCCTCGAGATGCTCGAGGAGCGCGGGGACGGTGACGCCGAGCTCGGCGGCGGCGGCGGCGTAGGGCTCGGAGACGATCGGCATGTCCCCCTGGGTCGCGCGGATGACCGCGCGGTCGAACTCGTCGTAGGGCTGCTTGTCGAGCTCGACCGGCTCCTCGGCGACGCCCCGGGAGGCGAGCGCCCGCGTGTCGCCCTCCATCTCGAGGTCCATCCGGATCTTGAACAGCTTCAGGGTCGGCAGCTGGCGGATCGACTCGGCCCCCGTGAGCTCCTGCAGCAGGGCGAGCGTGCCCTGGAGGCCCAGCGCGGAGTCCTCCTCCACGGCGATCGTGAACCACATGTTGAACTCGTGGTTGCGCAGGTAGTTGTGACTGACCCCCGGGTGGGAGTTGACGATCTTCGCCGCGCGCCACGGGTGCTCGGGGTCGATCTTCGCCGCGACGAGCATCGAGCCGTAGCCCAGGGCGCGCGTGTCGTAGATCGGCGTCACCTGGCGGATGATGCGGTCGTCGAGAAGGCGCCGGACGTCCGCGAGGACCTGCTCCTCGGTCACGCCGGCCTGCTCGGCGACGCGCGCGAACGGCCTGGGATCCAGCGGGAACGAGCCCTGCATGAGGTTGAGGAGCTTGCGATCCAGGTCCGAGAGCGGGACGGCGGCGCCCTCCTTGCGGCTGCGGATCTTGGGGACCGGTGTCACGTCTGAAGCCACTGGGCTGCGTCCTTCGCGTGGTAGGTGATGACGATGTCCGCGCCGGCGCGGCGGATGGAGGTCAGGGTCTCCAGGACGATCGCGCGCTCGTCGAGGTAGCCGGCGGCCGCAGCCGCCTTGACCATCGCATACTCGCCGCTGACGTTGTAGGCGGCGACGGGCATGCGCGTCTCGTCCTTCACGCGCCGGATGACGTCGAGATACGGCAGCGCGGGCTTGACGATGACGACGTCCGCGCCCTCCTCGACGTCGAGGCGCACCTCGCGGAGCGCCTCATCGCCGTTGGCGGGGTCCATCTGGTAGGCGCGGCGGTCGCCGAAGGCCGGCGTGGAGTCGGCCGCCTCGCGGAACGGTCCGAAGAACGCCGAGGCGAACTTCGCGCTGTAGGCCATGATCGGCGTGTCGCCGAAGCCCTCCTCGTCGAGCGCGGCACGCAGCACGCCGACGCGCCCGTCCATCATGTCGCTCGGCGCGACGACGTCGGCGCCGGCGCGCGCCTGGCTGACGGCGGTGCGGGCCAGCAGCTCGAGCGAGGCGTCGTTGTCGACCGCGCCGTCAGCGCGCAGCAGGCCGCAGTGACCGTGGCTCGTGTACTCGCACAGGCACAGGTCGGCGATGACCAGCAGGCCGGGATGGGCCTCCCTGATCGCGCGCGTGGCAAGCTGGACGATGCCCTCGTCGTCCCAGGCGCCGGACCCCTCCTCGTCCTTGTGGGACGGGATGCCGAACAGGAGCACGGCCGGGATTCCGAGCGCGGCGATCTCGCCCGCCTCGGCCACCGCCTCGCTGATCGACAGGCGATCGACGCCCGGCATAGATCGGATCGGCTCGCGGCCCGAGAGGCCCGCCTCGATGAACAGGGGCATGACGAGGTCGCTCGCGTCCAGTCGCGTCTCGCGGACGAGGTCCCGGAGGACCGGTGTGGCGCGCAGGCGCCGGAGGCGCGTCTGGGGAAAGGCCATGCCGCTCACATGGTAGGACGCTTCGCCCGCCATTCCTCGGCGGTCACGGCAAAGATGTCGTGGTCCTCCCAGACCCCGCCGATCTGCAGGTAGCGCTCCGCACGGCCCTCGAGGCGGAATCCGGCCTTCTGCACCACGCAGATCGAGGCGATGTTGCGCGGGATGACGGCCGGCTGGACGCGGTGCAGCCGCGCCTGCTCGAACGCGAACTGCAGGATCAGCCCCACCGCGGTCGTGGCGTGGCCGCGGCCGCACGAGGCGGCGTCGATCCAGTAGCCGAGGTTCGCGTTCTGCCAGGCGCCGCGCACGACGTTCGAGAGCGCCACCCGGCCGATCAGCCGGTCGCGCGCGGTCGTGTCCAGCACGGCGAAGGGGTAGGCGGCGCCACTCCTCCAGGCCTGGACGTCGAGCTCGAGCTCCACCTGCTGCCCCGCCGGGGTGTAGAACGTCTCGTCGCGCAGGGGCTCCCACCGCGCCGTGTGCTCGCGGTTGGCGCGGCGGAGCGCCGCGAGCTCGTGGACGTCGGCGACCTCGGTGGGCCGGATCGCCGTGGCGCCGTGGGCCAGGCGCGTCCGGCTCATGCGAATCGCCTCAGCGCCGCGCGGGCGAGCGCGAGGTAGGCGGCCGTGAGCACGGCGAGATGGGCGAGCGCCGCGCCCAGACCGGGGCCGCCGGCATTCAGCGCGCCGCCGATCGCGTCCAGGGCGGCTCGGAACGGGAACAGCGCGGACACGAACCGGATGACGTCGTACAGGGAGCTCGTCACCGCGCCCGCGGGGACGAGCGCGAGGAAGGCGATCGGGAGCGCCACGAGGATCGCCAGCAGCGACGCGGCGCGAACCTCGCGGGCCAGCGCGCCCATCGCCACGCCCATCGCGCCGAAGGCCACCGCGCCCGCCGCGAGCGCCGCCACCCAGAAGCCGAAGCGGCCCCAGTCGAGGTTCACGAACAGGCCGATGCCGCACAGCATCACGAGCGTGACCGCGAAGGCGCACACGGCGCTGAGCACCAGCTTCTCCCCCAGGAGCGCGAGCCGGCCGACGAGCCCGCGCACGAGGCGGCTGAAGGCGTGCTCCTCGCGCTCGAGCGCCAGCATCCCGGCGGCCAGCAGCACGGTCACGAACATGAGGGAGATCGTGACCGACACGGCGACGGCGAAGCGATCCAGCGGCGTGCGCCGCCCCTGCAGCACGGTGCGCCGGACGCGCAGCGGCTGGTTGACCGACGCCAGCACCTGGTCGCTGAGGTCCAGGTTGTCGATCGCCAGCCCGGCGAACTGCGAGACGCTCAGGATCGCGCGCGCGTCGGGCGACCCGGGCGGCAGGCGACGGGCGATCACGTCCAGCGTCGCCTTGGAGCGCTGGAGGCCCAGGACGTCGAAGCGCTGGCCCAGCAGCGAGAAGCTGCCCCCGCGCAGCAGGATGTCGAGGTAGCGCCCGGCCAGCCGGGTGAGCTGCCGGGACAGCGCCGTATTGGCGTCGGCGAGGCGCGCCTTGATCGTCGACTCCACGATCTGCGCCTTGATCGGGTCCTCGATGTTGTAGATGACCTCCAGCGTGGGCGGGTCCTGGGCGCCGCTGAGGTTGATCGCATCCTGCAGCTTGCGCGTGATGTCGGCCGGGACGACGAGGGCGCCGAGCGCCTCGCCGGAGCGCACCTTGGCGATCGCCTCGGCGCGCGTGGCGACGCGGATCGGGTCGACCGCCTTGAACAGCTCGCTCGCGTAGCGCGACGCGTCGATCTTCTGCGAGCCGATCTGGAGGCTGGAGTCACCGGGCGGCACCTCGTTGACGAACGCGACCTTGGGCTTGTCGGGCCCGCGCGAGAGCGCCAGCCCGATGAGCACCGCGATGATCACGGGGTAGGCCACCAGCAGGACGACCAGGAACGGCGACCGGCGCAGGATCTGCAGGTCCTTGAGGAAGAGCCAGCGCACCGCGTCAATGCCCGCGTTCGTGCAGGAAGCGCACGAACGCCGCCTCGAAGTCGCGGTGGTCGCCGCCGACGACCTCCTCCAGCGCCCTGGGCGTGCCGGTGAACAGCACCTCGCCGTCGGCGAGCACGAGCACGCGGTCGGCGTAGCGCTCGGCCTCGCCGACGTTGTGGGTCGAGAAGACGATGCTCGTGCCGCCCGCCGCGAGGGCGCCGATGAACTCCCACAGGCGCTCGCGCTGGCGCGGGTCCAGGGACGACGAGGGCTCGTCGAGCAGCAGCACGGGCGGGTCCGCGAGCAGGCCGACGGCGATGTTGACCCGCTGGCGGTTGCCGCCCGACAGGACGCCCAGCTCGTCGTCGGCGCGGTCGGCCAGCCCGGTCTGGGCAAGCATGCGCGCCACCGCGGCGTCCGGGTCGGCGACGCGTTCCAGGCGCGCGAACAGGCGCAGGTTCTCCGCGACCGACAGCTTGCCGTACACCGCGGGCTGCTGGGGCACCCAGCCGATCTCGCGCGGCGGCCGGCTCACCGTGCCTTCCGTGGGCGTCCGGATCCCGGCGAGGATGCTCAGGAGCGTGGTCTTGCCGGCGCCGTTGGGCCCGATCACGGCGACCACCTCGCCCGCCGCGGCCTCGAAGCTCACGCCGCGCAGCGCCTCGCGGCGCCCGAAGCGCTTCGTGACGCCGCCCGCGCGCAGCGCGGGCGCGTCGCTGACCGTCTCCACCGTCACCGGCGGGAGGCTACTTCGGCGCGCGCGAGGCTCGCGCCGCAGGAGCGGCAATGGCGGTCGCCGGTCGTCACCGGCTCGCCGCACGCCGGGCAGGGCCTGCCCCCGGTGACGAGAGCCACCGGATCGGTCGAGCCCCAGGGCTCCAGGACGAGGTGCTCGCGCAGGTAGGTCACGGTCTCGCGGACGATCGCGAGGATCGGCAGCGCGATCAGCGCTCCGATGATCCCGTACACCTCGCCGCCGAGCAGGAGCGCGAAGATCACGAACAGCGGGTTGATGCGCAGCGAGTGGCCGAAGATCACCGGCGCCACGACGTGGCCTTCGACCTGCTGCAGGCCGATGAATAGCAGCGCCACCCACACCGCGGTCAGCGGATCGGAGAAGAGAGCGACGATGATCGGCGGCAGCGCCCCCAGGAACGGGCCGACGTACGGAATGAGCTCCATGAGGCCGAAGAAGACCGCGAACGCCAGCGCGTAGGTCTTGCCCTCCGGGAAGATGCCGACCAGGCCGTAGATGTAGAGGCCGACGCCGGCGCCGGTGCCCATGGCGAAGCTGAACAGCAACTGGCCGCGCACGTAGCCCGCCACCGCGCGCGTCACCCGCGTCGGGTAGTCGTCGTCCGGCGTGCCGTCGCCGGGCGGCAGGACCCTGCGTGCGAGCGCGCCGATCTGCTCCCCGTAGACCAGCATGTAGATCGACAGGACGAAGATCAGGATGAGGGCGAAGCCCGCGGTGACGAGCGTCTGGAGCAGGTCGGTGCCGAACGTGACGATCCGGTTGGTGCCCTTCGTCACGTTCGTGCTCAGCGTCTGCAGCGCGGTCTTGCCGGGCTTCTTGATCTGGATCTTGATGCCCTTGCGGTCGAAGTAGTGCTGGACGTCGGCCAGCCTGGAGTTCGCCGAGTCGACGATCGTCGGGATGTCGTCGCGGAACGCCGTCACCTGCTTGGAGACCGGGTTGGCCAGCAGCACGCCGCCGGCGGCCAGGGCCGCGAAGAACCCCAGGTAGACCATCGCGATCGCCAGCCCGCGGGGGACCCGGGCACGCTGCACCAAGCCGACCAGCGGCTGCAGGATGAGTGCCGTGATCCCTGCGATGATGAAGATCAGCAGGACGGGGCCGGAGGCCTTCGCCAGCTCGTAGACGCCGAGCACGAGCAGCGGCAGCGCGACGAGCTGGATCCAGCGCGGCACGACCACCTTCCGCGGGCGGGGCGGCCTCTGGTCTGCGCTCGTATCGGCCAGGTGGTCGCTCATCGGGCTCGTGCGCGAGAGTATGGGTCGTGCCCGACGCCCCCGCGACCATCCTCTTCGTCGGCGACCTGGTCGGCGGCCTGGGCCGGCGCACGCTGCTGGCGCTGCTCCCCGAGCTGCGTGAGCGCTACGACCCGACCTTCGTCGTCGTGAACGCGGAGAACGTGGCGGGCGGCCTGGGGATCACGCCGAAGATCGCCGACGAGTTGCTCGCCGCGGGCGTCGACGTCATCACCCTGGGCAACCACGCCTACCATCGCAAGGAGATCTACCCGTATCTCGACTCGCAGGAGCGCATCCTGCGGCCGGCGAACTACCTGCGCTCCCAGCCGGGCCACGGCTCGTGCGTCGTCGAGCGCGACGGCGTCCGCCTGGGGGTCGTCAACCTGTCGGGCAACCTCTTCGTCCGGGCCGGGCGCCCGGCGTTCTCGGAGGTCGATGTCGCGCTGCACGCGCTCAGGGACCGCGTCGACCACGTGCTCGTCGACATGCACGCCGAGGCGACGAGCGAGAAGGTCGCCATGGGCTGGTTCCTCGACGGGCGCGTGACCGCGGTCGTGGGGACGCACACGCACGTGCCCACCGCGGACGCCCGCGTCCTCCCCGGCGGCACCGCCTACATCACGGACGTGGGGATGACGGGGCCGCGCGGCGGCGTCATCGGCGTGCGCAAGGAGCAGGCGATCGAGTCCCTGGTGACCCAGCTCTCGGTCCGCTTCGAGACGTCCGACGAGGACCCGTGGCTCAACGGCGTCGTCATCCGATGCTCGCAGGCGCTGCGGGCCGATGCGGTGGAGCAGGTGCTCGAGCCGTGGCGGCCGCCGGCCGCGTGAGCGCCTCCGGATCGACGTGGCGCCCCAGGAGGGCGACCATGATCGGCCCGAAGAACCAGACGATGTACAGGTAGAACCAGTGCGTGATGCCGAGCTGCAGCGCGATCAGCACGGCGGCGGACAGCGCGCCGAGCCCGACGACGTCCCGCCGGCGCGGGACGAGCGCGACTGCGACCGCCAGCACCACCGCCGCGCTCTGCACGATGGTCTGAGCCGTCGTCCACCCGTAGAGGCCCCACACGGAGAACGGCGACCCGCGTGACGCCTGGAAGCCGAGCGTGCGGTCGTAGAACGCCCCCAGGCCGCCGTAGGCGACGACGACCAGCAGGCACGCGGCGACCACGGCGCCGAAGGCGACCGCGAACGAGCGGATGCCGCGCCGCGGGCCCTGCGTGGCGAACAGCGGCGCCAGGGCGAGGGGCGCGAACTTCGCCATGCCCGCGAGGGCGACGAACGTCCCGCGCCCCGCGGGCGATCCGGCGGTCCACAGCGCTCCGAGCACGAGCGCGGCGACCAGCGCGTCGTTGACGTTCGTGTCCAGCGCGTAGAGCGTGAACGGGAACGCCGCCCACGCGTAGGCGAGCACGACCCCCAGGCCGGGCCCGCGGATCCGCCGCCCGATGAGCCACAGCAGCAGCATGCAGGCGGCGTCGAAGGCGATCGCCGCCGCGTGGGCGGCGGGCAGGTCGTCCCAGCGCCCGCTCCAGCCAAAGGCCTGCTCGGCAGGCACGTAGGCGGCATAGGCCACCGGCCCGTAGGTGTCGCCGTGCTGGTTGTCGGCCGGGAACTGGTTCCACAGCGCGTGCCCGCCCGCCAGGTGGTCGGCGCCGATGACGCCCGCGTAGCCGACGTCGATCACGTTCGAGTTCGTGACGTTGAGCCCCACGCGGAAGCCGAGCAGGAACACGAGTGCGACCGCCAGCCAGGTGACGGGCACGTTCAGGTGCAGGCGCTCACGCCCCGCCCGGTCACCGCGTCGGATCCCGATCCACAGCATGCGCCCCAGCAGGTAGACGAGCAGCGGATAGGCCAGCGGCACCGACACGTCGATGTTCGCGTCGTTGAAGAACGCGACCGAGACGCCGAAGGCGCACAGCACGAGCAGGTCGAGGTGGAGCATGCGCAGCGGCCGGCGCACGTCGACGAAGGGGGCGAGGAACAACAGCGTGAGCGGGATCCACACCCACGGCGAGTTGACCTTGCGCCCGAACGCGCCCGGATAGCCCCGGGCCATCGTCCACGCGACCTGCGGGCCGGTCCAGGCCTCGGTCACGCGCGCGGTGGCGTCGTCGACGTAGGCCTGGGCGATCTCCTTCGCCGGCTTGGAGCGGTCGTAGAAGCTCACCTGCCAGCGACCGGGGCCCTTGAGGAAGACGTTGGAAAACGACCCGGGATGGCGGCGGCGCTCGGCGACGATCTTCGGGACGCGGGCGGCGATCGCAGCGGCCTGGTTGCCGGTCAGCCGCCGGCCGGGCGGCGCCTGGTCCATCCGTTCGGGGCGGACGAGCGCGTTGGGGTCGGTGCGGGTAGGGGTCGGTGCGCCGGCCGCCCGGGCGTCACCGGCGAACGCGGCGAACCCGGCGAGGACGGCCACCGCGAGGAGGAGGCCCGACAGCTTGCGGCACGCGCGGTCGCGCATCGTGCCAGGGTAGCCCGGCACGGGCCAGGCCTGGAGGTGGGTCACCCCGCGAAATGGGCGCGGATCATGGGCGCGACGTCGGTGATCGACCAGCCGCCCGCCTCACGGCCGGGCGGTGGCTCCACACCGCAGAAGGCCAGCGCCCCCAGCGAGTCGCTGTGGTGCAGCGAGCCGTGGCTGCCGCCGCCGACGTGGTCTGCGCCGCCCCAGTCGGGGAACTCGTAGCCGGGGAGCGCGGACAGCAGGACGTCGCCGGACGTGGGGCAGGCCAGCGCCGCCCAGGCGCGCGCCAGCGCGTCGGGATAGTCCTCGCTGCGCAGCACGCCGTCCTCGACGCGAGCGTGGAGCACCTCGAGCGCCCCCTGGACCGACCAGCGCCGCCCCCGCTCGTCGCGCAGGTCGCCGCCGGGCGAGAAGCGCAGCTCGCCGCGGACGCCCACGATGGCGCCCTCGCGGGGCGCCGGGCGCCACATCGCGAGGTCCACTCCCTCGAGCGCGAGGGCGGTCTCGACGATCCGCGGCACGAGCGTCTCGCGCCCCTCGGGAAGCAGGGCATAGACCATCGCGGCGCGCTGGGATGGGCACAGCGCGATCTCGGCCTCGTCGCGTCCCGAGCCGCTGGGCGCCAGGACGTGCCAGTCCGAGAACGCCTCGAAGAGGTCGCTGCGCCGCTCGATCGCGGCGTGCGAGTGATCAGCCACGACGATCACGGCGTGCTCGGCGAGGAACGCGTCGACGCCGCCGGCGGCGTGCATCAGGCGCTCGATCTGGCGGTCCGCGGTGGCGATCGAGTCGACCTGCGCGTGCGGGCCGTTGCCGTGGGAGTGCGTGTCGTTGTCGGGCAGCGAGAACAGCAGGAAGTCGAAGAGATCGTTCTCGACGAGGTAGGCGCCGACGCAGCCGGAGTGCTGGTCGCGGATGCCCGGCAGGCCCAGCTGGGCGCGGCACGGGGTCTCGCGGCTGGCGAAGAGGTCGGCGTAGAAGAGCTCGCGGGGGCCCATGACGGGCCGGCGCACGAGCGTCGAGGCGAGCCGGGTCAGCGCCGTGCTCTTGGACACCTCGTGGCGGTGGCGCCCGCGGTAGATGAGATACGTGGTCCCCGCGGTGCGGGTGTCCTGGTCGTCGAGCGTCTCGAACACCGTCAGCACGTCGGCCGGCAGGTGCTCGAGGTTCATGTTGTAGACGGTGTCGGTGAGCTGCTGGACGACGCCGAACTTCCGCGCGGCGCTGAAGCTCGACCCGTACTCGACGTAGCGGCCCTCCTCGCGGTGGTACCAGTTCATCGCGGGGATGCGGTGCTCGTCCTGGCGCACGCCCGTGGCGATCGTTGCGGCGCACACCGGCGTCACCGACGGGAACGCCGCGCAGCAGCGGTCGACATAGGTGCCGCGCTCGACGATCGTCTTGAGCGCCGGGGCGCGGCCGGTGTCAATCGCGCGCTCGAGCATCGACGGCTTGAGGCCATCGATGACGGTCAGGACGAGCTTGGGCGGGGAAGGCGTCACGGTCAGCGCAGGATGCGCAGGCCCGCATACTTCTCGCCCTCGCGGCGGCGGCCCGCAGCGGTCAGCCAGGCGAAGAACGCCAGCGCGAGGATCGTCAGAGGCGGCACGAGCACGGTCAGCACGCCCTCCACCAGCGAGATCCCGGCGGTGTAGACCGGCAGCGCCGCGGCGGCCTGGCGATCCAGGCGCCGGCGCGTGCGGGTCAGGAGCTGGTTGGTTGCGGCGCCGGCGATCGCGGCGCACGCGACGCCGGCGATGAGCCCCGGCCACCAGACGTGGGAGCGATCGGCGACGCACGCCGCGGCGATCAGCGCGCCGAAGCCGATCCCGAGCCCGCCGAGCGCCGCCCGCGCCGCGGGTGTCTCGAAGCGCGCGCGCAGCAGCACGCTCGCCACGAAGGCGACGGTGACCGCGAGCAGGAACCAGCCGTCCTCCAGGAAGGCGAAGGGCGTGCCGCGGAAGTCGATCCCGACGCGGGCGGAGGCCAGCGCGCCGGCCAGGAGGACCGGCAGGAACGGGTTGATGCCACAGGCGAGGGCGAGCCCCGCGCCCTGGAGGATGTCGAGGACGTAGTGCATGGGTCCGATACCTTCCGGAGGGTCATGACGATAGACGACAGGGGCCGCGGGCCCGGTGGCGAACCCCGTCCCATGAGCCGCGACCGGTCTCGCGCGACCTCGCGCGACCTCGAGCGCTACGCCGGCCTGTTCGCGTCGCGCACGAAGGTCATGAAGTCCTCCGCGATGCGCGACCTGATGGCGATCACCGAGCGCCCCGACGTCATCTCCCTGGCGGGCGGGCTGCCGGACACCTCGACGTTCGCGGCCGAGAGCCTGGCGGCGATCACGGCGAAGATGGCGGCCGAGAACGCGTCCCGCGCCCTGCAGTACGGGCCCACGGACGGGCTCGACGCGACGAAGGAGTGCATCGTCGAGGTGATGGCCGCCGAGGGCACGACCGTCGATCGTCAGGACATCCTCGTCACCACGGGCGGCCAGCAGGTGATCGACCTCGTCTGCAAGACCCTCGTGGACCCGGGCGACGTCATCGTCGCCGAGGCGCCCACCTATCCCGGCGCGGTCCCGGCGTTCACCTCCTACGAGGCCGATGTCGTGCAGATCGCGATGGACGCCGACGGGATGCGCATCGACGAGCTCGAGGAGACGCTCGACCGCCTCGAGGACGAAGGCCGGCGCCCGAAGTTCATCTACACGATCCCCAGCTTCCAGAACCCCGCCGGGGTGACGATGTCCCTGCCGCGCCGCCGGCGGCTCGTGCAGCTCGCCCGCGAGCGCGAGCTGCTCGTGCTCGAGGACAACCCCTACGGGCTCCTGCGCTACGAGGGCGAGCCGCTGCCGACCCTGCACTCGCTCGACGGCGGCGACTTCGTCATCTACCTCGGAACGTTCTCGAAGATCCTCTCCCCCGGCATCCGCCTGGGCTGGGCGGTCGCGCCGGTGCCCGTCCTCGAGAAGCTCAACCTCGGCAAGCAGGCGACCGACCTGTGCTCGTCGACGATGACGCAGCTGTTCGTGTCGACCTACTTCGCGCACGACCGCTGGGAGGACTACCTGCGCTCGCTGCGCGACCTGTACCGCCGCCGCCGCGACACGATGCTCGACGCGCTGGCCGAGCACCTGCCGCCCGAGGCGAGCTGGACGCGACCGCAGGGCGGACTGTTCATCTGGGCGACCCTGCCCGACTACCTCGACACGACCGATCTGCTCGCGCGGGCGCTGTCGCGCAACGTCGCGTTCGTCCCAGGCCGCGCGGCCTACGCCGACGGCCGCGGCGCGTCCTCCCTGCGGCTGAACTTCTCGGGCGTCGGCGAGGACGACATCCGCGAGGGCGTCCGGCGCATCGGCGCTGTCGTTCGCGAGCAGATCGCCTTGTACGGGACGCTCACGGGCACCCAGCCCGGCGGCGCGGGCGCGGGCGCGGGCGCGGAGCCGCCCGCGGCCCAGCCCGGCGCGGAGCTCGCCGACGTGCTCGAGCTGCACCGCAGGCGCGAGGGCGAACGGCGGTCGGACGCGCGATGACGCGTGTCGCGGTGCTCAAGGGCGGCCGCTCGCTGGAGCGCCAAGTGTCGCTGCGCTCCGGCGCGCGCGTGGAAGACGCACTGGCGGCCCTCGGCCACGAGGTCGTGGGCATCGACGTCGGCCACGACCTCGTCGCGCGCCTGCGCGAGACAGCCCCCGACGTGGCGTTCGTCGCGTTGCACGGCCGCGACGGCGAGGACGGGACGGTGCAGGAGCTGCTCGAGGTGCTCGGCATCCCGTTCACGGGCTCGGGCGTCTCCGGCTGCATGCGCTGTGCCGACAAGGTCATCGCCAAGCACGCGATGCGCGACGCCGGGATCCCGACGCCCGAGTTCTACGCGTTCACCGAGACGGCGTTCAAGGAGCTCGGTGCGGCGGACGCACTGGGAGCGATCGAGGAACGCCTGGCCTTCCCCATCGTCGTCAAGCCCTCCGATCAGGGGAGTGCCCTGGGCATCCGCTTCGCGCGGTCGGCGGCCGACGTCCCGGCCGCGCTGGTCGCCGCGTTCTCGTACTCCGAGCGCGTCCTGCTGGAGCGTCACGTCCACGGGCGCGAGCTGGCCGTCTCCCTTCTGGCCGGCGAGGCGCTGCCCGTCGTTGAGGCCGTCCCGCGCGAGGAGGACTTCTACGACTTCTCCGCGCGCTACACGATCGGGCGCACCTCGTTCGTCTGCCCCGCCCAGCTGGGGGACGAGACGACCGAGCGCGCGCAGGCGCTGGCGCGCGACGTCTTCGCGCTGCTCGGCTGCCGCGGCTTCGCGCGCGTCGACCTCATGCTCGAGGAGGGCACCGGCGAGCTCTTCGTCCTCGAGGCCAACGCCATCCCGGGCCTGACCGAGACCAGCCTCCTCCCCCAGGCCGCCGACGCCGCCGGCATCGGCTTCGAGGCACTCGTCGGGCGCATCGTGGAGCTGGCGCTCGCGCCCGCTCCGGCCTCCGCGTCCAGCGCTTAGCTGTCGCCCGCGAAGTCCTCGGGCGAGACCTGGTCGAGGAACTCCTTGAAGCGGTCGACGACCTCCTCGGTGTCCTCGACCTCGTGCTCGAACTCGATCGCCGACTCCGCGATGACCTCCTCCGCGGCGAAGATCGGCGCGCCGGAACGCACCGCGAGCGCCAGCGCGTCGCTGGGGCGCGAGTCGATCTCCAGCTCGCGGCCGTTGACGGTCAACGTGATCGAGGCGAAGAACGTGTTGTCGCGCAGCTCGGTGACCGAGACCTGCGTACAGCGGACCTCGAGCTCGCCGAGCATGTCCACGAGCAGGTCGTGGGTCATCGGCCGCGGCGTCGTCGCCCCCTGAAGCTTCATGAGGATCGCGGCCGCCTCGGGATGCCCGATCCAGATCGGCAGGAACTTGTTGCTGTCGACGGTCTTGAGCAGCACGATCGGCTGCTTGCCGACCATGTCGAAACTCACGCCGTAGATGACCATCTCCTGCACAGGAAC
>JAOPZW010000423.1 GCA_025963905.1 Solirubrobacterales bacterium
CGGCGGCCCGCCAGCCGCGAGCCGCGCCGCCCGCGGGGCGCGCCGCCGTAAGGGAGCCCAGCGCGGCGTCACGCGCCTGCGCCACCGCGGCTCCTGAGCCTGAGGGCGAGCGCCATCGACCCGATCCTGCCACCGGCCCCACGTCGCGTCCACGCGCTCCTCACCGCATCCATACGAGCGCGGCCGGGGGAGAGGTCCCGGCGGTGCCATCATCCCGGGTGTGGCGCAGTCGTTCCTGCCTCCCGACCCCAACGCGCCCGCCGACCCGGCACGGCGCCCGCCCGCGGCGGGCGGCCCGCGGTGGGCGCAGTCCGCGCCCGCGGAGCGCGACCGGTCGAAGCTCGGTCTCGGCCTGAGCGTCGCCGGCCTCGCCGTGCTCGTCCTCAGCAGCGGGCTGGGCTCCCCGGTGAGCCTGCCCCTCTCGGCGGCGGGATGGGTCCTCGGTCGCCGCGCCAAGGACCAGCGACCGGAGGCCCTGCCCGGCGTCGACCACGCCAATCTCGCGGTCGTCATCGGCGCCATCGGCGTCGCGCTGGGGCTCATCGCGCTCACCGGCTGGATCGTCCTCGTGGCCACCGGCGGTTGGGGCGAGACGTCCGCGCCCGCCCGCGACCAGAGCGGCCTGACGTTCAGCCTCGCCCGCGCGGCCGGGGCGCTCGCGCATCTGGCCGGCTGACGGCCTCCGCCGGCTCGCCGGGCGGCCGGGCCGGGACGCCCTCCACGAGCCCGCCCGGCGCGACGTCCCTCGTCACCACCCCGCGCGTCACGACGTGCGCCCCCCGGCCGACCTCGCAGCCGCGCAGGACCATCGCGGCGTCGTCGAGGACGGCCTGCGCGCCGATCGCGATCGGCCCCGTGACGAGGCCCTGCAGCCGCACCGGACGCTCGGCGTCGCCGATCGCGTGGTCGAAGTCGATGAGGACGACCTCGTCGCCGAGCACCGCGCGCTCGCCGATCGCCACCCGCTCGTGGGCCGAGATCACGCAGCGCTCGCCCAGCGACGCGCCCGGCCCCACGCGCACCTCGCCCGCGGCGACGTGGAAGCGGGTGCCCGCACCGACGCGGCACCCGTCGCCCAGCACGACCCGGGCGCCCGGCGCCACGTCGAAGCGCACGCCCCTGCCCAGCAGCGGCCGGCCCTCGGCGACCACGCGGCCGCGGGAGCGCAGGCGTGCCAGCAGGAGCCGCATCGGGGGCAATCTAGGGATTCCGGCGGTTCCGCAGGCCCTCGACCGCGCGCCGCCACAGGTCGCGTGCGAGCAGGGCGCCGTAGCGGGCGCCCCAGCGGGCCGCGGCGCGCGGCGAGGGGTCGGGATCGGCGAGCGAGCGCGGGGAACCGGGGACCTCCACGCCCGCGGCGCGCAGCGCGGCGGCCGCCCGCTCGGCGATCTCGACCTGTCCCAGCGCGGTGGGATGCACGGCGTCGGGCAGCACGAGCCGCGACCCGTGCAGGTCGTCGAGGTCGACGACGGTCGCGCCGACGTCGTGCGCGACACGCCGGATGATCGCTCCGGCCTGAGCCGGCTTGGGCGCCGCGCGCGGCCGCCCGAGGTCGTGCGGGACGGTGCACAGCAGGACCCGATCGCAGCGGGCGGCCAGCGCGCCGGCGATCCTGCGCAGGTCGGCCTCGTACGCGGCGGCGCTCCAGTCGGTCGAGCGCGCGTCGTTGACCCCGACGTAGAGGCAGCCGACCGCGTAGGCGCCGCGCAGCCGCGGGACCTGATCGCCGAGCACGTCGGGAGCCTGCGCGCCGTCGCCGGCCAGCTTGGTGAACGGCATTGCCAGCGCCTCCGCCAGCCACTGGGACCACGACTGCGCGTGGACGCCGAGCATCGGCTCGCCACGGCCGTTGGTGATCGAGTCGCCCAGCGCGACGAGGCCGGCGAGGGCTGCGCCGCCAGGCGAACGGGGCCCGTCAGCCATCGGCGCGCCCGGCCTCGACGGTCATCTCGCGCAGCCGCGCGGCCTCGCGCTCGCCGAGCTGCCCCGGTGCGAGCCCCCAGCGCCACGACCCGCCCGTGCGGCCCGGGAAGTTCATCCGGGCCTCGGCGCCCAGCCCGAGCAGGTCCTGCGCCTGGAGCATGCACAGGCGCGCCGGCGATTCGAGCGCCAGGCGCGTCAGCGCCCACCACGGCTCCGGCTCGTCGATGCCCGCAGCGCTCAGCGCCGCCCTGGCCTCGCCGCGCCGCGCGCCGGGGATCGACTCCCACCAGCCGCGCAGCGTGTCGTTGTCGTGGGTCCCCGTGTAGAGCACCTGGTCGGGCCGGTGGTTCTCGGGGCGATGCGGGCCGTCGGGATCGTCGGGGTCGAAGGCGAACTGCAGGACGACCATGCCCGGCAGCCCGAGCGCGTCGCGCAGGCGCTCGACGGGCGGCGTGATGACCCCGAGGTCCTCGGCGATGAGCGGCAGCCCCGTCGGCGGCAGATCCAGCGCCCGCGCGGTCGCGGCGAACGGGGCGCCTCCCGGCCCGCGGACCCAGCGCCCGCCGCGGGCGTCGGGCGCCCCCGCGGGCGTCGCCCAGTACGCCACGAAGCCCCGGAAATGGTCGATGCGCGCGAGGTCGAAGAGGTCGAACGTGCGCGCCAGTCGCTGCACCCACCAGCGGTAGCCGCGCCGGCGCAGCGCCGGCCAGTCGTAGATCGGGTTGCCCCACAGCTGCCCCTTGTCGGTGAACGCGTCCGGGGGCGCCCCGGCCAGTAGGCCGTCGCGGAACAGCTCGGGGTGCGCGCGGTGGTCGGCGCCCCGGGGTGCGACGTAGATCGGCACGTCGCCGATGATGCGCACGCCGCGCTGCGCCGCATAGCTGCGCAGGGCGCTCCACTCGCGCTCGAAGCGCACCTGGTCGGCGACCGCCCGCGGTCCCGCGAACGCCTCCCAGCCCCCGATCCAGTAGGCGTGGCGCTCGCGGAACTCCGCGACCTCCTGGGGGCTCACGCGGGCGCTACTGTCAGAGAGGAATCCGCGCCACGACGCGAACGCCGACGCCGCCTTGTACGGAGACCGGTGGCGGTCGGGGGGACCCAGCGGGAGCACCTGCCACCACGACTGGCCGGCCGCCTGGAGCCAGTCGACCCACTCGTAGGCCGCCGCGCCGAGGCGGCCTCCGGGCAGCGAGGTGACGTGCAGCTGGACGCCGCTGGAGCGTGGAATTGCAAACAAGACCGTTAGAAGCTCAGATTTTGGGAAACAGAGACCGAGACGTGCCCGCCGACGCCAACCGCCAAGCGCCGCCGCGCATCCGCATAGAGCACCCAGCACCGACCGTCGACGGAGGCCGCTGGCCGGTCAAGCGCACGAGTGGCGACACCGTGGGCGTGTCCGCCGACATCTTCCGTGACGGGCACGAGGTGCTGCGTGCCGCCGTGCGCTGGCGCGGGCCCGGCGAGCGTCGCTGGCACGAGGCGCCGATGCAGCCGGTCGACGCCCACCTCGACGGCGTGCGCTGGACGGGCGAGCTCACGGTCGGCGACCCCGGCCGCTGGACCTGGTCGATCCTGGCCTGGACGGACCCGTTCGCCTCGTGGCGCGACGAGGTCGCCCGCAAGCTCGCCGCCGGCCAGGCGGACCTGAGCGGCGAGCTCTCCGAAGGGCTCGTGCTGCTGCGCGCGGCCGCCGGGCGCGCGAAGGGCGCCGACGCGCGCTCGATCGCCGCGGTCGCCGACGAGCTCGAGGCCGGCGCGTCGCTGGAGGCCGCGCTCGATCCCGGGCTGGCCGAGATGATCGACCGCTACCCCGACCGTGGCGAGTGCGCCGAGCTCGAGCAGCCGCTGGAGATCGACGTCGACCGCGTGCGCGCGCGCTTCGGCTCGTGGTACGAGCTGTTCCCGCGCTCGTGGGGAGGCTTCGCGGGCGTCGAGCGCGTCCTGCCCGAGCTCGCCGAGCTGGGCTTCGACATCCTCTACCTGCCGCCGATCCACCCGATCGGGAACAGGTTCCGCAAGGGGCGCAACAACGCCCTCGTCGCCGGCCCGGGCGACCCGGGCAGCCCGTGGGCGATCGGCTCGGCCGAGGGCGGGCACACCGCCATCCACCCGGACCTGGGGACGATGGAGGAGTTCGAGCGCCTGGTCGCGGCCGGCCGCGAGCAGGGCGTCGAGATCGCGCTGGACTTCGCCATCAACTGCTCGGCCGACCACCCGTGGCTCACCGAGCACCCCGAGTGGTTCCACCACCGCCCCGACGGCACGCTGAAGTACGCCGAGAACCCGCCCAAGAAGTACCAGGACATCTACAACGTCAACTGGGCCAGCGAGGACTGGCGCGGGCTGTGGGCCGCGCTGCTGGAGGTCGTGCGCTTCTGGGTCGACCGCGGGGTCAAGGTCTTCCGCGTCGACAACCCGCACACGAAGCCGCTGCCGTTCTGGGAGTGGCTGATCGCCGAGATCCGCGCCACCGACCCCGACGTGATCTTCCTCGCCGAGGCGTTCACCCGCCGGGCGATGATGCGCGCGCTGGCGAAGGTCGGCTTCAGCCAGTCCTACACGTACTTCACGTGGAAGGGCCATCGCTTGGAGCTGACGGAGTACGTCTCCGAGCTGGCGACGTCCGGCGAGCAGGAGTACTTCCGCCCCAACTTCTTCGTCAACACGCCCGACATCCTCACCGAGGAGCTCCAGCACGGCGGCCCGGCGAAGTTCGCCTCGCGGCTCGTCCTCGCGGCGACGCTGTCGCCGAGCTACGGCATCTACTCGGGCTTCGAGAGCTTCGAGCACGAGCCCGTGCGCCCGGGCAGCGAGGAGTACCTGGACTCGGAGAAGTACCAGCTCCGCGAGCGCCGCCTGGACGGGCCGCTGCTGGGGCTCGTGCGGCGGCTCAACGAGATGCGCCGCGAGAACCCCGCCCTGCAGCGCCTCGACAACGTCCGCTTCCTCGATACCGAGAACGACGCGCTGATCGCCTACGCCAAGCGCGACGGCGACAACGCCGTCATCACGGTCGTGAGCCTGGACCCGGTCAACGCGCAGGAGGGCGTCGCCGTCGTCCCGTACGAGCTGGGCACCCCGCCGGCGTTCGCGGTCACCGACCTGCTCAGCGGCGAGCGCTTCGACTGGCGCCTCGGCCGCAACTACGTCCGCCTCGATCCCGGCGAGCGCGCCGCCCACATCCTGCGCGTGGAGACCTCGTGAACCCGTCCGGCCATTGGTTCGAATCAGACCCGCTGTGGTTCAAGAAGGCGGTCTTCTACGAGATCCACCTGCGGGGGTTCTTCGACGGCAACGGCGACGGCTCGGGCGACTTCCGCGGCCTCACCGAGAAGCTCGACTACCTGCAATGGCTGGGCGTCGACTGCATCTGGCTGCTGCCGATGTTCGCCTCTCCGCTGCGTGACGGCGGCTACGACATCGCCGACTTCTACGCCGTGCACCCCGATTACGGGACGATCGAGGACGTCCGCGCCTTCATCGAGGCCGCCCACGAGCGCGGGATGCGCGTCATCGCCGACCTGGTCATGAACCACACGTCGTCCGACCATGAGTGGTTCCAGGAGTCGCGCTCGAGCCCGGACTCGCCCAAGCGCGACTGGTACGTGTGGTCGGACACCAACGAGCGCTACCCCGACGCGCGCGTCATCTTCGTCGACACCGAGCCGTCCAACTGGACGTGGGACCCGGTCGGGGGAGCCTTCTACTGGCATCGCTTCTTCGCCCACCAGCCGGACCTCAACTACGACAACCCCGAGGTGCAGGAGGCGATGCTCGACGTCCTGCGCTTCTGGCTGGACCTCGGGCTGGACGGCTTCCGCCTGGACGCGGTGCCCTACCTCTTCGAGAGAGAGGGCACGAACGGCGAGAACCTCCCCGAGACGCACGCCTTCCTCAAGAAGGTGCGCGCGACGGTCGACGCCGAGTACCCCGACCGCGTCCTGCTCGCCGAGGCCAACCAGTGGCCCGAGGACGTGGTGGAGTACTTCGGCGACGGCGACGAATGCCACATGGCCTTCCACTTCCCGGTCATGCCGCGCATGTTCATGGCGGTGCGGCGGGAGGAGTCGACCCCGATGTACGAGATCCTCGAGCGCACGCCCGCGATCCCCGACAGCTGCCAGTGGGGCCTGTTCCTGCGCAACCACGACGAGCTGACGCTCGAGATGGTCACCGACGAGGAGCGCGACTACATGTACGCGGAGTACGCCAAGGACCCGCGCATGAAGCTCAACGTCGGCATCCGCCGGCGGCTGGCGCCGCTTCTGGACAACGGCCGCGACGAGATGGAGCTGATGCACGCGATCATGTTCTCGCTGCCCGGCAGCCCGGTCCTGTATTACGGCGACGAGATCGCGATGGGCGACAACGTGTACCTCGGCGACCGCGACGGCGTCCGCACCCCGATGCAGTGGACCGGCGACCGCAACG
>JAOPZW010000336.1 GCA_025963905.1 Solirubrobacterales bacterium
GCAGAAAGGCCGTGAGCAGCCAGGTGGCGCGCGCGGGGCTCGCGTGCAGGTCGTGCTGGAGAGTCGGGAGCGCGGGGATGACCATCGTCTGAGCCAGCGAGTAGGCCAGCGCGGAGAGCGCGAGGACCCCCAGCGTGCGGTTCGGGTGCTGGCGCACCGCGCTCACGTGGGCGGGGGTCATCGCAGGTCCTCGATCGCGGCCGCGAGGCGCGAGAGCAGCCGGACGGCGCCGCGGCGTTCGGTCGGGGTCAGCGACTCGAAGATCTGGCGCCGGCGCTCGTGGGCGAGCTCGTGCTCGTGCGCGGCCGCGCGCAGGCCGGCGGGCGTCAGGGCGACGAGCACGACGCGGCGATCGCCCTCGCGCCGCGAGCGCTCGACGAGCCCCGCGCGCTCCAGGCAGTCGAGCATCCGGGTCGCGGTGGGCGGGCTGACGCCCGCCGCGGAGGCGAGCGCGCCGATGGGCAGCGCGTCGCCGGACTCCAGCAGCGGCTCGATGAGGTGCAGTTGGGCGAGGCTCATCTCGGCACCGGGCTGCAGCCGGGCGCGGGCGCGCCGCGAGGCGCGGAAGAAGTCCTCGAGCGCCGCCGAGAGGGCGACGGCGTCGGTGGGGAAGACGGTGGTAGCCATAGACCATTAGGAGACTAACAGTGTGCTTGCTAGAGACCTGCCCGACCGGCGCCGAGCGTACGCTTTCCGGGCCGATGGACGCTCATCTCAAGCTGCTCGCCGACGTCGCGCTGCACGTCTCGGCCGCCGAGGAGGCGCTCGCCGAGGGCGCCTCGATCTCCGCGGCCGGAGAGCTGGATGCCGCCGACGCGGGTCTGGCCGAGCTGCGCGAGCGCTGGCCGTCGATGCCGGCGTTCGAGCGCACGCTCGTGGGCAGGACCGCCGCGCCGGTGCGCCAGCGCCTGGACGAGGCGCGCGCCCGGCTGCCGCGGCGCTCGGCGCTCAGCGAAGGCGCGGCCGAGCACGACGCGGAGGAGGAGGTCGAGCCCGCCGCGTGAGCGCCCCGACCTTCGACCTGCAGTCGCATTCGATCTGCTCCGACGGGGCGCTGACGCCGGCCGACGTCGTCGCGCTCGCCCACGCGGCGGGGGTCGAGCTGCTGGCGCTCACCGACCACGACACCGTCTCGGGCGTCGACGAGGCGCTGGCCGCCGCGCGCGAGCTCGGGATGCGGCTCGTCCCGGCCGTCGAGCTCTCGGCGGTCGACCTGGAGCGCGAGGACGTCCACATCCTGGGCTATGGCCTCGATCACCGCGTGCCCGCGCTCGTCGATGCACTCGAGGACTTCCGTGCCGACCGCGTGGCGCGCGCGATCCGCATGGCGGACGCGCTGCGCGGGCTCGGCCTGCAGCTCGAGGTGCCCGACCGCGGCGGGGACCCGATCGGCCGCCCGCACCTCGCCCGCGCGGCGTTCGAGCACCCGGCCAACGCGGCGCGCATCGCCGCCGAGGGCCTGGAGACCCCCTCGCAGCTGCTGGAGGCCTACCTCGTGCCCGGCGCCCCGGCGTACCAGCGGCGCACGCGCCCGGCCGTGCCCGAGGCCATCGAGCTGATCCAGGCCGCGGGGGGCGTCGCCGTCTGGGCGCACCCGTTCTGGGACCTCGACCACGATGCCGAGGTGCTGGAGACGGTCGACCGCTTCGCGGCGCTCGGCATCGACGGGGCCGAGGCGTTCTACGTGACGCACACGCGCGAGCAGACGCTGCTCGTCGCCGACCGCTGCGCCGAGCTCGGCCTCCTGACGACCGGGTCGTCGGACTTCCACGCTCCCGATCACCCGCTGTTCCACGCCTTCCGGGCGTTCGACCTGCACGGTCGCGAGCCCGCGCTCGGTCCCGTCGCATAGCCTCACGCGCCGCATGGACACCGTCCAGGCCATCGCCATCGAGCACCAGTTCCGCACCCTGGAGCTCGTCGGTGGAGCGCTCATCGCCTTCAGCTTCGCGATGCTCGCCGCGCTCGCACTCGTTCCGGGCGTCAGCGGCTCGGGCGCGACGATCTCCGCCGGTCTGTTCCTCGGCCTCGCGGCCCGCAGCGCGATCTCGTAGCGCATCGACTAGATTTCAGTGCGATGCGCTCGCTCGCCCTCTCCATCGCGGCCATCGCCGCGTCGCTCTGCCTCGCGCCACCCGCTGGCGCCTCGCTGCCGCCGGTGCGCCACGTCTTCGTCGTCGTCCTGGAGAACAAGAACTACGACGAATCCTTCGGGCCCAACTCGGTGGCGCCCTACCTGTCCAAGGAGCTGACCGCGAAGGGCCAGTTGCTGGAGCAGTACTACGGCACCTCGCACAACAGCCTCGGCAACTACATCTCGCTCGTCTCGGGACAAGCGGCCAATCCCCAGACGCAGGCCGACTGCCAGATCTTCACCGACATGCTGCCCGGCGTCGTCGGCGGCGACGGGCAGGCGATCGGCAGCGGCTGCGTCTACCCGAAGGGCGTGCCCAGCCTTCCCGACCAGCTCGACGCCAAGGGCCTGAGCTGGAAGGGCTACATGCAGGACATGGGCAAGCCGTGCCGGCACCCGGCGATCGGCCAGCAGGATCCGACCCAGAGCGCGAAGGTCGGCGACCAGTACGCCGCGCGCCACAACCCGTTCGTCTACTTCCACTCGATCATCGACGACACGGCCCGCTGCAACGCCGGGGACGTGCCGCTGGAGAGCCTCCCGGTCGACCTCGCCTCGGCGTCCACGACGCCTAGCTTCTCGCTGATCGTCCCGGATCTCTGCGAGGACGGCCACGACGCGCCGTGCGTCGACGGGCGCCCCGGCGGCCTGCAGTCCGCCGACGCCTTCCTGCAGCGTTGGGTGCCCGAGATCCTCGCCGCGCCGGCCATGCGCCACGGCATGCTCATCGTGACGTGGGACGAGGCCAACCTCCAGGAGGCATCGGCCTGCTGCGGCGAGCAGACCGGCCCCAACACGCCGATGCCGGGCATCGTCGGGCCCGGCGGCGGGCGCACCGGGACGATCGTCATCTCGCCGTACGTGCAGCCCGGCACGCGCAACCAGACGCCCTACAACCACTACTCGCTGCTGCGAAGCGTCGAGGACCTGTTCGGGCTCCAGCACCTCGGCTTCGCGGCGTCGAAGGGGCTCAAGCCCTTCGGCAGCGACGTGTTCGGCGCCAGCCCGCAGGCCGGCACCGAGGCGGTATCGAGGACGGGGAGCGGGACGTCGGCGCCGGCGACCGGCTGTACCGCGCGGATCGCCGTGCGGCGCCGGGCTGGGGGCCGCGCCCGCCTGGTCGTGCGCTCCCCGCGCGCCGGGACGCTCCGGGCCGCGGGCCAGACGCGGCGCGTGCGCGCCTGCCGCAGCGTGCACGTGGCGCTGGCCGGGCGCCACGGCAGCGCGCGGGTGCTGCTGCCCGGCGAGCGCCGGGCGCACGCCGTGAGCTACTGAGCCAGCTCGCGCGCCAGGCGCGATGCGAGCGCCTCGAGCTGCAGCTCCTCCGTCGGGTTGAGGACGAGCGCCGCGCGGGTCTCGTCGACCAGTGCGACCGCCGCGCGCAGGCGGTGGGGGCTGCGCCCCTGGGCGTCGGACTCCAGCTCGGCCAGGCGATCGGTGGCATGGACGAGCTCGGGCACGCCATCGGCCACGCATCCGGCGTCGCGGTACCACAGCCCCACGAGCTGCAGGGCGTGGTCCAGCGCCGCGGTGCGCGCCCGGCGCTGGGCGCGGCGGCCGGCCTCGGTGCCCTCGCGCTCGGCCCGCTTGCGCTCCTTGCGCGGGAGGTACTCGAGCTCTGCGGCGGTGCGCTCCTCGACCTCGGCCTGGGCGGCGTCGCCGTGGCGCTTGGCCTGCTCGAGCACGGCCAGCCACGGGCGCTCGTGAAGCGCCTCGTGCAGCGGCGCGCGCGCCAGCGCCTCCGCCCCCTGGCGCAGCGCGGGACCGTCGCCGAGCGCCAGGCGCAGGGCGCGCTCGGCATCCCCCAGCGCCAGGCGGGCACACGCCTGGGCGGTGTCCTCGCTCACGCCCTGGCGATGCAGGCGCGCCGCGATCTCCTCGACGGGCGGCGCGTCGAAGCGCACGAGCTGGCAGCGCGAGGCGATGGTGGGCAGGATCTCGCCCGGGCGGTCGGTGAGGAGCACGAGGTGGGCGAAGGACGGCGGCTCCTCGAGCGTCTTGAGCATCCGGTTGGCTGCCTGGTCGTTCATCGTCTCGGCGCGCTCGATGACGAAGACCCGCCGGCGCGCCTCGAACGGCGTGCGCGAGGCCGCCGCCACGACCGGCTCGTCGATGTCGCTCACGAGCATCTCGGCGGCCCCGCTGGGGGTCACCCACGTGAGGTCGGGGTGGACGCCGTGCTGCACGCGCTCGGCCGCGGAGACCGGGTCGGGCGC
>JAOPZW010000455.1 GCA_025963905.1 Solirubrobacterales bacterium
ACTCGTGCAGCAGCTTTCCTGGGATGACCGAGGCCGCCCCCTGGTCGAGACCGACGAGATACAGGAGGACGAGCAGCAGCGCGCCGGCGAACACCGCCCACGGCCACAGCTCACGGAGCTCGATCGACGGGGGATGGGTCGCCGCGGGAACCACGGCGGTGGCCGGCACATCGGACATGGGACGTTCCTCCTGTCGGCGCCTACGCTTGCCGGAAGCGCGCGCGCACCTCGTTCATCTTGGTCTCGAGCTCGTGCTCGGAGATCTCGCCCCGTGCCAGGAGCGAGTGCGCGGTCACGACCGCGGCGCGCGTGTGCACGGGGAAGTCGGCGTAGGTGGTCTCTCCGAGCGCGTCCTCGGCTTGGCGCCGCTCGAGGTTGTCGAGCGTTCCGCGCCAGGACAGGCACTCGCAGGTGGCTTGCACGTTCGCCTCCCACGGGGCCGGGGTGCGATCCGATTCCGGCGGGGCCGGGTCGGCGCGTCGCAGGGTGGCCATGAGCACCGGGTACCGGTTGTTGGCGCTCAGGGTCATCGCGGGGTCGCGGCGGGGGAGCGGGCGGCGGTCCAGTCAGCCCGAGGGAGGGCGACGCCGATCATCGTGTCGCGGGTCACGATCGCGGCGAGCTGATCCTCGGTCCAGCCTTCCGTGCCCTCGGGCCGCATCGGCATGACCATGAAGCGCGACTTCTGATTGGAGTCGTGCACGCGCACTTCCACGTCGAGTGGCAGGTGCAGCCCGAACTCGGCGAGCACCTCGCGAGGCCAGCGGACGACGCGGCGCCGGTAGTGCGGGGTCTTGTACCACTCCGGCGCCTGCCCGAGAACGGGCCGCGGGTAGCAGGAGCACAGCGTGCACACGATCACGTTGTGCACATCGGGCGTGTTCTCGAGCACGTAGAAGTAGGTGAAGTCGCTCGGCGTCCCAGTGCCGGTCGGATCGAGCCAGTCGATCCCGATCTCCTTCGAGGTCTCGGTGCCATCAGCAAGCAGGCGCTGCTTGAACTCGGGGTCCAGCCATGCCCGTGCGATCAGGCGCGAGCCTCCGTGCGGGCCGATGCGCTCGGCCCATTCCATGAAGCGGCGGTGGTCCTCGGGCGAGAACAGGCCCTTCTCGATCGCCAGCTCGCGAATCGCCGTCTCGAGCACGTCGAACTCGCTGATCTCGTTCGCGGCCTCGATCGGCGCGTGGTCATGATCGTGGGTCGGGCTCACTGCATTCCCTCCTCGGCCGGGACGAGCCAGCCTTCCGCCACCTCGGTCTCCAACGTGTCCCGGTCCAGTCCCGTATAGCCGGGCCACAGATCGCGCTGACGGAAGCGCACGACGTAGAACGGCTCCACTCGCCCGTCCTCGCGCTGCCACGCCTCGTCCTCCGGGATCAGCCACTCCGGCCGGTGCTCGACCACCACGCCGGTGTGGCCACGGGTGTAGGCCTGCGTTCGATGGTGGAACAGCGTCGTCGCCTCGCGCACGGTGACGTGATCGCCGATCTCGAACCGCCTCACGAGCCGGCCGCCTTTCGCGCCCGCACGTCGTCGATCTTGGCCGCCAGCTCGGACACCGAGATCAGGCCCTTGTCGACGAGCGCCTTGGCCGCGACCGTGATCCACCGGGCGTAATACGGAAGACCGAAGTACAGCGTCGCACCGAGGTCGTTCTCCGCCCGGCGCCGCATCTCGGAGTTCCACACACCCCGCCATGCGAGGACCTCGCACAACACGTAGGTGCGCAGCTCCCAGTCGGCCTCCTCCTTGTCCACGTACGCGACCGGGGCGTCAGGCTGACCGCCCACGTCGTGCAGGACGTGACGAAGCGCCCCATAGAACTCGTTCGAGATCCAGTACGGGCTGTCCAACCGAGCGGCGGGCTCGGGTGCGAGCCCGAGGACGCGGCGCTGCAAGCTGTCCAGCTCAGACGGTGAAGTCATCATCAGCTCCGTGCATGGGACCGATGCCGGAGCTTCCTTGGCGCCGCGTCTCGTGCCTACTGGGCTCGAGGCCGTCCGCGACGGCTCCTCGGACCGGTGACCGGCCATTTGGCGGCCTCGGGCATCTAGAACCGGCCGCGGTACTCCGAGCACCCCCGGCAGACGGCCGGCGGGTCATCGCCCATGAGGCGCTCGCGGAACTCGCGGTAGACCTGGCCCTCCCAGATCGCCTCGAACGGGGCGTCGCGCAGCGAGCCCATCGTCGCGCGGTCGCTCCCCATGACCATGCAGCAGGGCTGCACGTCGCCGCGGTGCGTGACGTAGGCGCCGTCCCAGGGCCACGTGCAGCCCGGGGCGCCGGCGTCGCGGGGCCGTGGGGCATCGCCGCCCGAGGGCAGGCGCAGGCGGACGCCACGGCGCCTGGCGGCGGCGTGCGCGCGAGCGAAGGCCGGCGGCTCGGCCCCGGCGAGCAGGCCCTCCTCGCCGACGTACTCGCGCATCGCCGCGTAGGCGCCGGGGCTGTCGGTGTCGGAGAAGTCGTGGCTGAGGTTCTGGACCCAGACCTCGTCGACGCCGATGTCGCCACCGAGCTCGACGAGCTGCTCGAGCTCGCCGACGTTGCGGCGCATGGCCACGAAGACGACCAGGATCCTGGGTCGATCCAGCCCACGCTCGCGACGGAGGTCGACGAGCCCCCGCAGATTGGAGACGACCCGGTCGAACTGGCCCGGGCGCGGTACGAGGGCGGTGCCGTGGCGGACGTCCTCGTAGGTGGCGGCGGTCGCCCCGTCCAGGGAGACGTGCAGCCACGAGAGGCCCGCGTCGACGAGGCGCTCGGCGCGCTCGCGGTCGAGCAGGACGCCGTTGGAGTTGAACCCGACCCGCGCGCCGCGTGCGGTGGCGTGCTCGATCATGGCCTCCAGGTGCGGCGACAGGAGGG
>JAOPZW010000468.1 GCA_025963905.1 Solirubrobacterales bacterium
CCGGCGTCGAGCGCGGGCGCTCCCTGGTCGCCGCGCTGCACGCCGGGATCGCCGGCGCCTTGGAAGACCGCAGCGAATACGCGGTCGAAGGTCTCGACCTGCGCGCGGGAGGACACGAACACGGCGCGCGCGGTCCAGTACAGCCGCGGGCGGGAGGTGGGATCCACGAGCGCCACGGCGCGCGCGAAGCGCGCCGAGCGCTCGGGCGTCACCGGCACGCCGGCGGCGCGCAGCCGCCGGCCGAGCCCGGCCGCGAGCGCCGGCAGGTCGAGCGCGTGAGGCGGCTCATCCATGGCGCGACTCCACCAGCCGCTCCAGGCCCGCGCTGCGGACGAGCTCCTGGTCCTCGCGGTACTTGAGCACCGAGCCGAGGGTGCGATCCGCAGCGCCCGCATCCAACCGCTCGATGCCGAGCATCTCGAGCGCCGCGACCCAGTCGATCGCCTCGGCGATGCCCGGCGGCTTCTGGACGTCGCCGGCGCGCAGGCGCTGCAGCGCCCCGGCCACCTCGACCGCGAGGCGCTGGGAGGTCCCGGGCACGCGCCGCCGCACGATCTCGACCTCGCGCTCGGGGCTGGGGTAGTCGATCCAGTGGTACAGGCAGCGGCGCTTGAGCGCGTCGTGCAGGTCGCGCGTGCGGTTGGAGGTCAGGACGACCGCCGGCGGGTGTGTGGCGCGGATCGTCCCGATCTCCGGGACGGTCACGGTGGACTCGGCCAGCAGCTCGAACAGGAACGCCTCGAAGTCGTCGTCGGCGCGGTCGAGCTCGTCGACGAGCAGCACCGCGGGCCGCGGGCCCGGATGCTCGAGCGCGCGCAGCAGCGGGCGGCGGATGAGGTAGTCCTCGCCGAACAGCTCCTCTTCGGCGATGCCTTGCCCGCCGGCCTCGGCCATCCGGATCCGCAGGAGCTGGCGCGGGTAGTTCCACTCGTACATCGCCTCGGACGCGTCGATGCCCTCGTAGCACTGCAGGCGGATCAGCGGGGTGTCGAGCACCGCCGCGAGCGCCTTGGCCGCCTCGGTCTTGCCGACCCCCGCCTCGCCCTCGAGCAGCAGCGGCTGGGGGAGGCGCAGGCTGAGGAACATCGCCGTCGCCAGCCCCTCGTCGGTGAGGTAGTCCACCTCCTCCAGGCGGGCCGCCAGCGCCTCGACGCCGGGCACGAGCTCGCGCACGGCGTCCTCGGCCCCGGAGCGCGGCGGGAGGCTCACCGGCGCGCCTCGGCCACGACCGCGTCGTAGTCCTCGGGGGTGTCCACGTCGCGCGGGATCCGCCCGGCGACCGGGACGTCGCGCACGTCGCCGGCGCGCCGGTCGAGCAGCCTCCAGACGCCCTTGTCGCCGTCCAGCGCCGCCAGGTCGGCGAACACCTCGCGACCGAAGGCGAGCGGATGCCCGCGGCCGTCCTCGTAGCGGCAGGCCGCCAGCGGCGCCGCGCCGCGGCCGTCCAGCAGCGCACGGACCGTCTCCGCCGCCACCCCCGGCTGGTCGCCGAGCAGGAGCACGAGGACCTCGCAGCGCGCATCCACCGCCCCCAGGGCGGCGGCGATCGACGACGAGCAGCCCTCGCCATAGGCGTCGTTGACGACGACGTCGGCGCCGCCGAGGTCGACCCCGGCCCGCACGTCGTCGGCGTGCCCCCCGACGGCCACGACGAGCTGATCGAACGGGCACGCGCGAGCCACCTCGAGCACGTGGCCGAGCAGCGTGCCGTCGCCGTAGGGGAGGAGCTGCTTGGGGCGCCCGAGCCGACTGGAGCCGCCGGCGGCGAGCACCAGCCCGCTGACGAAGGGCTGAGGCTCAGCGCGCGGCGGCAAAGCGGGCCGGGTCCTGCTCGAAGGTCGTTCGGCAGCCGTCGCAGCAGAAATGAAGCAGCCTGCCCTCGTGCTCGACGTGGGGCGTGTCGCGCCCCACCGCGACCTCCATCCCGCATACGGGGTCGACCGCGGTCGCCGCGGGCACCCGCACTGGCGCGGCGTCGTCGCTGCGGCGCACGGCGACGATCCGCGCCAGGATCGCCAGCGCGATCTCCTGGGCGGTCACGGCGCCGATGTCGATCCCGGCGGGCGTGTCGACCGCCCGCAGCCGGTCTTCGGGCATGCCGGCGGCGCGCAGTTCCGCGACCACAGCCTCGCCGCGCGCGCGGCTGGCGACGAGGCCCACGTAGGGCAGCCGGGCCTCGAGTCCGGCGCGCAACGCGCCCAGCTCGTCGCGGCCGTGCGACGCGACGACGAGCGCGAGGTCGCCATCGGCCGGCTCGGGGTCGCCGTCGCTCATGGCGGCGACCTCGAGGCCGACCTCCCGCCCGAGGCGCGCGAGCGCGGCCGCGACCGGCGTCGCCCCCACCACGAGGACGCGCGGTGCTGGTACGCACGGCTCGAGGAAGATCTCCATCGCCCCACCCGACAGGCACGGGTTCTGCACGGTGACGGCGCCCTCGCTCGCGGGCGCCTCGCCATCGCCGGGGAGGATCCGCAGCAACAGCGCCTCGCCCGTCTCCAGCGCGCGGAGGGCGTGCAGGCGCACGCTCTGCTCGGCGCAGACGCCGCCGACGAACCCCTCGATCGTGCCGTCCGCGAGCACGAGCGCGGCGTCGCCGGCGTGGACGCTCGTGGGCCGCTGCGCGCGCACCACGGTGGCGGTGGCGAACGGCTTGCGCTCGGCCGCCAGCGCCTGTGCCCGCCGCGTGAGCTCGGTGCCCATCATTGCGGCGGCTCCGGCCTGCCCTGCATCGCCGCCCACACGCGGGCAGGGGTCATCGGCATGTCGATGTGGCTCACGCCATAGGGCTCGTACAGCGCGTCGATGACGGCGTTGACGATCGCCGGCGGCGAGCCGACGTTGGGCGATTCGCCGACGCCCTTGGCGCCGATCGGGTGGTGTGGCGACGGCGTGACGGTCTCGCCCAGCTCCCACTCGGGAACCTCGAGCGCGGTCGGGATCAGGTAATCCATGAACGACCCGCCCAGGCAGTTGCCCTGCTCGTCGAACGCGATGAGCTCCATGAGCGCGATGCCGACGCCCTCGGCCAGCCCGCCGTGGATCTGGCCTTCGACGATCATCGGGTTGATGCGCACGCCGCAGTCGTCGACGGCGATGAAGCGCCGGACCTTCACCTGGGCGGTCCCGGGGTCGATGTCCACGACGCAGATGTAGGCCCCGAACGGGAAGGTCAGGTTCGGGGGGTTGTAGACCGTCTGGGCTTCCAGCGCCCCCTCGATGCCCTCCGGCAGGTCGGCGGCGCCGTGCGCGGCCATCGCGATCTCCTGGATCGTCTTGCCCTGCTCGGGGTCGCCCTTGACGGAGAAGCGGCCTTTCTCCCATTCCAGGTCGTCGGGTGAGGCCTCGAGCATGCCGGCGGCGATCAGGCGCGCCTGGTCGCGCACCTTGCGCGCCACCACCGCCGCCGCGGCGCCGGAGACGGGGGTCGAGCGGCTGCCGTAGGTGCCCAGCCCGAAGGGCGTGCGGTCGGTGTCGCCGTGGACCACCTCGATGTCCTCCGGCGGGATGCCGAGCTCCTCGGCGACGATCTGCGCGAACGTCGTCTCGTGGCCCTGGCCCTGGGTCTGGACGCTGATCCCGAGCACCGCCTTGCCAGTCGGATGCACGCGCAGGTCGGCGCCGTCGGCCATGCCCAGGCCGAGGATGTCCATGTGCTTGCGCGGGCCCGCACCGACGGTCTCGGTGAAGAACGACAGCCCGATGCCCATGAGCTCGCCCTTCGCGCGCTTCTCGGCCTGCTCGCGGCGCAGCTCGTCGTAGCCAGCGATCTCCATCGCCTTGCGCATGGCGGTCTCGTAGTCGCCGGAGTCGTACGTCCAGCCGGTCTTGTTCTCGTAGGGGAACTGCTCGGGGCGGATGAAGTTCTTCAACCGCAGCTCGGCCGGGTCGGTCCCGAGCTCGAGGGCGAGCGCGTCCACCATGCGCTCGATGAGGTAGGCGGCCTCGGTGACGCGGAACGAGCAGCGGTACGCCACCCCGCCCGGCGCCTTGTTCGTGTAGACGCCGTGGACCGCGCAGTACGCGGCCTCGAGGTCGTAGGAGCCGGTGAAGATGCTGAAGAACCCCGCCGGGTACTTCGTCGGCTGCGCGGTGGCGTTGAACGCGCCGTGGTCGGCGATGACGTCGGTGCGCACGGCGAGGATCTTGCCGTCGCGCGTCGCCGCGATCCCGCCGTGCATGACGTAGTCGCGCGCGAAGCCCGTGGAGGTGAGGTTCTCGGAGCGGTCCTCCATCCACTTCACCGGCTTGCCCGTCACGATCGAGGCGACGATCGCACAGACGTACCCGGGGTAGATCGGCACCTTGTTGCCGAACCCGCCGCCGATATCGGGTGAGATGACGCGGATCTTGTGCTCGGGCAGCCCCGCCACCAGCGCGTACACCGTGCGGTGGGCGTGCGGCGCCTGCGACGTCGTCCACAGCGTGAGATGGCCCGACACGCGGTCGTAGTCGGCGACCGCGCCGCACGTCTCCAGCGGCGCGGGGTGACAGCGCGGGTAGATGATGTCGCGCGAGACGACGACGTCGGCCCGCGCGAAGACCGCGTCGGTCTCCGCCTTGTCGCCGGCCTCCCAGTCGAAGATGTGGTTGTCGGTCTGGCCGTCCTTGTCGTCGCGGATCACTGGGGCGTCGGCGTCGAGCGCCTTGCGGGCGTTGACGACGGCGGGCAGCGGCTCGTACTCGACGTCGATGAGCTCGAGCGCGTCGCGCGCGGCATAGCGGTCGTCGGCGATGACGAACGCGACCTCCTGGCCCTGGAAGCGCACCTTGTCGGTCGCCAGGACGGCCTGCGTGTCATACGACATCGTCGGCATCCAGGCCAGCTTCTGGGCCTCGAGGTCCTTGCCGGTGATGACCCCGCGCACCTTCGGGTGGGCAAGCGCGGCGGACGCGTCGATCGAGACGATCCGCGCGTGCGCCAGCGGGCTGCGCAGCACCGCGCCGTGCAGCATCCCGGGGAGCGTCACGTCATCGACGTAGGTGCCCTGGCCGCGGATGAAGCGCGGGTCCTCCTTGCGCTTGAGGCGCCCGAAGCCGATGGGTCGTTCCTCGATCATGGCCACGACCGTTCACCTCCCGCCCGCCGGGGCGGCCTCTTGGTCGGCCGCCCAGCGGATCGCCTTGACGATGTTCGTGTAGCCCGTGCACCGGCAGATCTGCCCCGAGATCGCCTCGCGGATCTCGGCGTCGGTGAGCGGCTCGCCGCCCGCCCTGCGGTCCAGGAGCGCCCGGGCCGTCATGATCATCCCGGGGGTGCAGAAGCCGCACTGCAGGCCGTGCTCCTCCACGAACCCCTGCTGGACGGGATCGAGCACGTCGCCGCGCTCCACCGACTCGATCGTGCGGACCTCGTGACCCCCCGCCATCGCCGTGAGGACCGTGCACGACTTCACCGGCTCGCCGTCCATGAGCACGACGCAGGCGCCGCAGTTCGACGTGTCGCAGCCCCAGTGCGTGCCGGTGAGCCCGAGCGTGTCGCGCAGGAAGTGCACCAGGAGCAGGCGCGGCTCGATCTCGCTCGTGACCTCGTCGCCGTTGACCGTCAGCGTGACCTGCATGCTCAGACCTCCTGGTGGAGCGCGCGCGCCGCCGCGCGGCGCAGGGCGCGATGGGTGAGCTCGCGGGCGAGGTGGCGCTTGTAGTCGACCGGCCCGCGCTGGTCGGCCGTGGGGGCGCAGTCCTCGGCCGCGATCCCGGCGGCACGGGCGAACAGCTCCTCCGAGGGCGCCTGGCCGCGCAGCGCCTCCTCGGCGCGGGTCGCGTGGACGGTCGTGGGCCCGACCGCGCTGAGCGCGACCCCGGCGTCGGCGATGGTGCCGCCGTCGACCCACAGCGCGGCGGCAGCGGCGGCGATGGCCCAGTCGCCGGCCCGCCGCTCGACCTTCTCGTAGGCGCTGCCGGCCCCGTCGCGCAGCGGGACGCGGACTTCGACGAGCATCTCGGCGTCGCCGACCGCCGTCTCGTACGGCCCGCGGTGGAAGTCGCCCATCCCGACGACCCGCTCGCCGCCCGAGCCGCGGATGACGACCTGCGCCTTGACGGCCGAGCAGACGGCCGACAGGTCCTCGGCCGGGTCGGCCTGGCAGAGCGAGCCGCCGACGGTGCCGCGGTTGCGCACGACCGGGTCGGCGACCGTCCGCTCCGCCTCGGCGAAGATCGGCAGGAGGCCGGCGAGCAACTCGGACTCCAGCAGCTCGCGGTGGCGGGTCAGCGCGCCGATCCTGATCTCGCCGCCGTCCTCGCGGATGTAGGCGAGCTCGGCGAGGTCGTTGATGTCGATGAGGTGCTCCGGCGCAGCCAGCCGCAGCTTCATCATCGGCAGCAGGCTGTGGCCGCCGGCGATGATGCGCGCCTCCGGCCCGAGCCTCTCCAGCAGCGCGACGGCATCGTCGACGCTGGTCGCGCGCTCGTACTCGAACGGGGCGGGAACCTGCACGGCAACTCCTTCCGCTGCGGGGCCTGCGCCGGACCGTCCCACGCTACGATCGGCCGGTCAACTTCGGATGAAGCGATCGCTTCATTGACCCTCGCACAGCTGCAGTCCTTCGTCACGGTGGCGCGGCTCGGCTCCGTCAAGGCGGCCGCACGTTCGCTCGG
>JAOPZW010000476.1 GCA_025963905.1 Solirubrobacterales bacterium
TCGCGGCGGTCGGCGGGCGCCGTCGTCCCGGCGTGATCGGCGCGGCCCCCGAACGTGCAGCGCAGCCTGGCGCGCGCCGCGAGCCCGCGCGCCACGGCGAACGGCCTGCCCATGTCCGCGACCTGCGTCCCCTGGTCGATATGGAGCTCGAGGAACCCGCGCAGGCGCTCCTGCCAGGCCGTTGCCGTGGCGAGCGCGCCCGGGTCGACCCCCGCGCCGCGTAGCGCCTCGCCCAGCGTGACGCCGTCGCGGTCGGGGCGCCGAAGCACGCCGGCGATGTCCAGCCGGCCGGCGAGCGCGCGCGAGCCGAACGTCGGGGTGTTGAAGCGCGCTCCTTCCTCGTCGGCGAACGAGATCACGGCGACCGGCGCACGGGCGCGCTGCGCGACGGCGAAGGCCGCCGCGACGCCGAGCGGCCCGTCGAATGCACCGCCGGCGCGGACGGAGTCCAGGTGCGAGCCAACCCCCCACCACGGTGGCGGTCCCTCCGGCACGGCCCAGCGGTTGCCCGCCGGGTCACGCTCGACGCGCAGGCCGGCGGCCGCGGCGCGGCGCGAGAACCACGCTCCCAGCGCATCGTCCTGGGCGGTCCACGCCAGGCGGGTGACGGCGCCCGTGGCCGGATCGCGCCCGATGCCGTCGAGCTCGGCCAGCCGCTGCTCGAGCTCCCGCGCGACGCTCATCGCAGCCGCTCGGCGAGATCGGAGCGTGCGTGCACCAGGCGCCCGCCACACACCACGGCGACGACCGGATCGTGCCCGAAGCGATAGGGCAGGTGCTCGACCGGCGCGTCGAGCAGGAGCAGGTCGGCCCGCTTGCCGGCCTCCAGCGACCCGCGGTCGCCGTGCACGCCGAGCACCCACGCCGCGTTGAGCGTCATGGCCGCCAGCGTCTCCGCGGCGCTCCAGCGATAGCGGCGCGCCGCCAGGCCGGCGATGACCGGCAGCGCCGCGATCGGCGAGGTGCCCGGGTTGAGATCGGTGGCCAGGACGCACAGAGCGCCCGCGTCGGCGAGCCCGCGCGCGGGTGCGACCTGCTCCTCCCCCAGGAACTCGGCGCCGGGCAACAGGACGGCGGCGCACTCCGCGCCCCCCAGGAGGGCCACGTCGTCGGGGTGCAGTGCGGCCAGGTGGTCGACCGAGCGGGCGCCCGCAGCGATCGCGACGGGCACGGAGCGCATCGTCGTGAACTGCTCGGCGTGGCAGCGCAGCGCCAGACCGTGCCTCGCCGCGAGTTCGCCCATGCGATCGAGGTGCTCGAGGCCGAAGGCGATCTCCTCCACGAAGATGTCGAGCGCCTGGACGAGCCCGTCGGCCACGAGCCCCGGCAGCGCGGCCTGGACCTCGTCCAGCCACGCGTCGGCGGTGGTGCCCGGGGGCACGGCGTGCGCCAGCAGGCCGGTCGACGCGGTCGTCTGGACGACGCGGGCGTCCAGCGCGCGGCCGAGCTCGAGCTGGCGGCGCTCGCCTTCGATCGACAGGCCGTAGCCCGACTTGCGCTCGAAGGTGGTCGTCCCCCAGGCCAGCATCTCGGCCGCCAGCCCGGCGGCCTGGCGCAGCACTGCCTCGTCGCCGGCCTCCGCGAGCGCGCGGGCGGAGGCGGCGATCCCGCCACCGCGCGCCGCGATCTCGGCGTAGGGCACGCCGGCGACCTTGTCGGCGTACTCGCCGGCGCGCCAGCCGGCGAACGGCAGGTGCGTGTGGCAGTCCACCAGGCCCGGCGCGATCCAGCAGCCGCGGGCATCGACGCGCAGCTCGGCGCCGGCGTCGGCGTCCAGCGCGGCGATCGCCCCGCCGGCGACGGCGACCGAGCCGGGCTCGTCGCGGAACCGCCCGAACGCCGCGCCGCGCAGCGCGTCGAGCCCGTCCTCGGGTGGGCGCACGACGCCCTCGGCGCCCTCCAGCGACAGCGTCGCGGCCTGGTCGAGGCGGCTCATGAGCCGTCGAGCATCGGGACGCGGACGCCGTGCTCGCGCGCGACGGAGATCGCCTCGTCGTAGCCGGCGTCGGCGTGGCGCAGGACGCCGAGCATCGGGTCGGCGCGCAGCACGCGCTCCAGCCGCCGCGCGGCGCGCTGCGTGCCGTCGGCGACGCACACCTGTCCGGCGTGGATCGACTTGCCCATGCCGACGCCGCCGCCCTGGTGGATCGATACCCACGACGCCCCGCAGGCGGTGTTGACCAGCGCGTTGAGCAGCGGCCAGTCGGCGACGGCGTCGGTCGTGTCGCGCATCGCCTCGGTCTCGCGCTCGGGCGACGCGACCGATCCCGCGTCGAGGTGGTCGCGGCCGATCACGATCGGCCCGCGCAGCTCGCCCGAGGCGACCATCTCGTTGAAGCGCAGCCCGGCGCGGTCGCGCTCGCCGTAGCCCAGCCAGCAGATCCGCGCCGGCAGCCCCTGGAAGGCGACGCGCTCGCCCGCCAGGCGGATCCAGCGCGCGATGTGCTCCTGATCGCCGAACAGCTCGAGGATCGTCTCGTCGGTGCGGCGGATGTCCTCGGGGTCGCCCGACAGCGCGACCCACCGGAACGGCCCCCGGCCCGCGCAGAACTGCGGGCGGATGTAGGCGGGGACGAAGCCGGGATAGCTGAAGGCGTCGCGGTCGCCGTGCTCGGCGGCCAGGCCGCGCAGCGCGTTGCCGTAGTCGAAGACCTCCGTCCCCGCCGCCTGCAGCGCGCGCAGCGCGCCGACGTGCGCCAGGACGCTCGCTCCCACCCGGCGCAGGTACTCCTCGGGATCCGCGGTCCGCAACGCCTCGCCCTGCTCGGGGGTCAGGCCCGCCGGCAGGTACCCGTTGAGCGGGTCGTGGGCGCTCGTCTGGTCGGTCGCCACGTCGACGTGCGCTCCGCGGCGGACCAGTTCGGGCAGCACCTCGGCGGCGTTGCCGAGCAGCCCGATCGAGAGCGCCTCCCCGCGTGCCCGCGCCGCGTCGAGGCGCACGAGCGCGTCATCGAGGTCGGCGGCGCGCTCGTCGAGGTAGCGCTCGCGGATGCGCCGCTCGATGCGCGCGAGGTCGACCTCGATGCACAGCGCGCAGCCGTCGTTCATCGTCACCGCCAGCGGCTGCGCTCCGCCCATCCCGCCCAGGCCCGCGGTGACCACCAGGCGGCCGCGCAGCGTCCCGCCGAAGCGCCGGCGGCCGACGGCGGCGAACGTCTCGTAGGTGCCCTGCAGGATCCCCTGGGTGCCGATGTAGATCCACGAGCCGGCGGTCATCTGCCCGTACATGAACAGGCCGAGCGCGTCGAGGCGGCGGAACTCGTCCCACGTCGCCCAGTCGCCGACGAGGTTCGAGTTGGCGAGCAGCACGCGCGGCGCCTCGGGGTGCGTGCCGACGACGCCGACCGGCTTGCCCGACTGCACGAGGAGCGTCTCGTCGTCGCCCAGGGCGATGAGCTCCCGCTTGATCGCCTCGAGGCTGGCGTGATCGCGCGCTGCCTTGCCGATCCCGCCGTAGACGACGAGGTCCTGCGGGCGCTCGGCGACGTCGGGATGCAGGTTGTTCTCCAGCATCCGCAGTGCAGCCTCCTGCTCCCAGCCGCGCGCCCTCACGGCAGCAGCGCGGCGAGCTGGTCGGAGCCGATCAGGGAAGCGACCGAACGCAGGTCCGGGGTGGGCGAGCGGTCCTCCTCCAGGGGCGCGACGCGCTCGCGGACGAGCGTCAGCAGCGCCGCGGTTCGGGGCGCGAGCGCGTCCGTGTCCCCGAGGCTTGCGGCCTGCGCGGCGCACAGCAGCTCGACGGCCAGGACGTCGCGCACCCGGTCGACGGCGTCCCGCGCCATGAGCGCGCCGGTCATCCCCATCGAGACGTGATCCTCCTGGTTGTCCGACGTCGGGATCGAATCGACGCTGACCGGGTGGGCGAGCGCACGGAGCTCGCCCACGAGCGCCGCGGCGGTGTACTGGGCGATCATCAGGCCGCTGCCCGCCCCCGGGTCGCGGGTGAGGAACGGCGGGAGCCCCTCGTTGAGGCTCGGCGAGAGCAGGCGGAAGGTGCGCCGCTCCGAGACGGCGGCGAGGTCGGCGAGAGCCAGGCGCAACGTATCGAGCGCCAGCGCGAGCGACTGGCCGTGGAAGTTGCCGGCCGACACGACGCGCGGCGGATCGCCGACGAGGACCGGGTTGTCGGTGACCGCGTCGAGGTCGACCGCCACGAGGCGCCCGCAGAAGCCGATGCCCTCGCGCGCGGCGCCGTGGACCTGCGGGACGCAGCGCAGCGAGTACGCGTCCTGCAGCGGGCCGTCTCCGGCGCCGCGGGTGCTGCGGGAGCCGGCGAGCATCGCCCGCAGGCGCTCGGCCGTGCGGACCTGCCCGGGGAGCGGGCGCAGGGCGTGGACGTCCGCGTCGAACGCCGCCGTCGCACCGTGCAGCGCCTCGATCGACAGCGCCGCGATCGCATCGGCGGCGTCGACCAGGCGCTCGGCCGCGACCGTCGCCAGCGCGCCGAGCCCCGCCATGAAGTGGGTGCCGTTGATGAGGGCCAGGCCCTCCTTGGGCTCGAGCACGAGCGGCTCGAGCCCCGCGGCGGCGAGCGCTTGCGCGCCGTCGAGCCGGCGCCCGGCGGCGTCGGTCGCCTCGCCCTCGCCGACCAGGACGAGCGAGGCGTGCGCGGAGGGCGCCAGATCGCCGCTGGCGCCCAGGGAGCCGGTCCGCGGCACGCAGGGGACGACGTCCTCGTTGAGCAGCGCGGCGAGGTGCTCCAGCACAACCGGCCGCACGCCCGAGTGCCCGCGCAGCAGGCCGTTGATCCTCACGGTCAGAGCCGCGCGCACCGCGTCGCGCGGCAGGTCCTCCCCGAGGCCGGCGGCGTGCGAGCGCAGCAGGGCGAGCTGCATCGCACGCGACTGCTCGGCGCCGACGTGGAAGCCGACGAGTGCGCCGTACCCCGTGGTGACCCCGTAGATCGGCTCGCCGCCGGCGATCAGGCCGGTGAGCGCCCGGTACGCGCCCTCGACGCCGCACAGCGCCGCCGGGTCGAGCGCCACGGGCCGGCCGGCGGCGACCTGGGCGACGTCGCGCGCGCTCAGGCCGTCGCCCCGCAGGGTCAACGGGCGGGCGGGGGCATCCAGCGTGCGGGTGGCCATCGACCCCCACTGAATCGCGGCGGGGCCCGAAGTGCCACCCCGCGTCGCACTCGGTGTCTCGCATACGAGACGGCGTACGATTGGGCACCGTCGTGTCCTCGAGCTTCGTCAAGTCCGCCGAGCGCACGCTCGACGTCCTCCACCTCCTCGCGTCCCGGCTCCGGCCCGTGCCGGCGAGCGTCGTCGCGCAGGAGTGCGGGATCCCGCGCAGCAGCACGTACCACCTGCTCAACGTGCTGCACGAGCGCGGCTGGGTCAACCACTACGAGGCCGAGCACGCCTGGGGCCTCGGCGTGACGGCGTTCGAGACCGGGTCGGCCTACCTGCGCAGCGAGCCGCTCCAGCGCGCGGGCCGGCCGCTGCTCGCGGCGCTGACCGAGCACACCGGCGACACCGCGCACCTGGCGATCCTCGAGGGGACCGACGTGCTGTACATCGACAAGGAGGAATCGCGCACCGCTCCCCGGCTCGTCACGGAGATCGGCGTGCGGCTGCCCGCCCACCTGACCGCTGTCGGCCGCGCGATCCTCTCGCGGTTGTCGCCGGCGCAGGTGCGCGCCCTCTACGCCCGGCCGGTCCTCGTGCGCCGGACCGGACGCGGTCCGCGCAACGTGCACGAGCTCCTCGGAGAGCTTGCCGCCGTCGCGACCCGGGGCTATGCCGTCGAGGAGGGCACGACGACGGTCGGCATCTGCTGCATCGCGGCGCCCGTGATCGGCCACGACGGCCTTCCGGCCGCCTCCGTCGGCATCACGTTCGTGGCGGCTCAGCGCCAGGGCGACCAGCGCGACGACGCCGCCGTGAAGGTCGTCGAGACCGCCAACCGCCTCGCGGGCGCGCTGGGTCCGCGCCGGCTGACGGGCTGAGGCGCAGGCCCACCTACGCGCGCAGGTACGTCAGCACGGCCAGCACGCGCCGGTGATCCTCGACCGTCGGCGGGAGGTGGAGCTTGGAGAAGATGCTGGTGACGTGCTTCTCGACGGCGCGCTCGGTGACGACGAGCTGCTCGGCGATCGCGTGGTTGGAGCGGCCCTCGGCCATGAGCGCCAGCACCTCGCGCTCGCGGGGGCTGATCTCGTGGAGCGGATCCTCGCGCCGGCGGCGCCCGAGCAGGCGCGAGACGACCTCGGGATCGAGCGCGCTCCCGCCCTCGCCCACGCGCCTGACGGCATCGATGAAGCGGTCGAGGTCGGCGACGCGATCCTTGAGCAGGTAGCCCATGCCCTCGGCGCTGTCGCTGAGGAGGT
>JAOPZW010000023.1 GCA_025963905.1 Solirubrobacterales bacterium
TTTACTACAACTTGGTATTGGGGTTCGATGCACCTCGCTCAGGATAGGTGGGAGGCTTTGAAGCGCCGGTTGCGGCCGGCGTGGAGCCGCCCTTGAGATACCACCCTTGGTGTAGTGGGCCTCTAACAGTGCGCCGTGAATCCGGGCGCTGGACAGTGCCAGGCGGGTAGTTTGACTGGGGCGGTCGCCTCCCAAAATGTAACGGAGGCGCGCAAAGGTTCCCTCAGCACGGTTGGAAATCGTGCGTAGAGTGTAAAGGCAGCAAGGGAGCTTGACTGCGAGACCGACAGGTCGAGCAGGTGCGAAAGCAGGCCTTAGTGATCCGGCGGTAGCAAGTGGAAGTGCCGTCGCTCAACGGATAAAAGGTACTCCGGGGATAACAGGCTTATCGGGCCCAAGAGTCCACATCGACGGCCCGGTTTGGCACCTCGATGTCGGCTCGTCGCATCCTGGGGCTGAAGTAGGTCCCAAGGGTTGGGCTGTTCGCCCATTAAAGCGGCACGCGAGCTGGGTTCAGAACGTCGTGAGACAGTTCGGTCCCTATCTGCCGTGGGCGTTGGAGAGTTGAGAGGATTTGTCCCTAGTACGAGAGGACCGGGATGAACGCACCTCTGGTGTATCTGTTGTCCTGCCAAGGGCACCGCAGGTTAGCTACGTGTGGATCGGATAACCGCTGAAGGCATCTAAGCGGGAAGCCGGCCTCGAGATGAGCTCTCCCATCCCCTAGAGGGAGTAAGGACCCTGGTAGACCACCAGGTTGATAGGCCGGATCTGGAAGCACAGTAATGTGCGAAGGAGACCGGTACTAATGGTCCGAGGGCTTGACGGATTTTTTACGATCTTTTGGGTGATACCCGATGTGGCGCTGTGCGGTTTTGAAGGGCCCCGGGAGAGGTCTCTCACCATTTCCGGTGGCTATGGCGAGGGGGAAACACCTCTTCCCATTCCGAACAGAGCAGTTAAGCCCCTCAGCGCCGATGGTACTTGGCCCGCAAGGGCCCGGGAGAGTAGGACGCCGCCGGTTTATCATCAGACGAGCCGCCCCTCCGGGCGGCTCGTCGCCGTTGTGGCGCCTGTCCCGGGAGCGGGCAGGCCGCAGCGACCCGCAGACGGGGTCGCGCGGGGGCTGACGCGCCGCCTGACCTATGCCCGCGCCCGCTCGCGCGTGGGCCGGCGTGACGCCGGCGGCGCGAGGGGCATCAGGCAGAGCTGGCTGCGAGCCGCCACGGCCCCAGGTCGCCGAGCACGCGAGGGAGCGCGCAGGGGACGACGGTGGGGATGGGGCTCGACCTCGTCGGGGTGACCGTGCGGGCCCGAGACTTCCTCGAGCGTTGCGAAGGCGACGGCCAGGTCGACGGCGCGCCGGACGGCGGCCCGCCAGGGGCGGGAACCGGTCCGGGATGCTGTGGCCTGCCAGAACATGTGTTCGCAAGGTATGGGCGCGGGCGGACGGACCCACGGGGTCACCGTGCCGGTGCACGAAAACGGCTCTGCAGAGCCGTTTCTGACCCGCCTGCGTGCAAGGGTTCTTGCAGCCGGAGCGCTCAGACGGTCGTTCCGAGGGACGACCAGACGTCGATCTTCGTCCGCACCCGCCGGATGACGTCGTCCGTGAACTCGGTTGTGCTCGCGTGGCCGCCCAGGTCGGGCGTCCGCGTCCCGGCCGCGGTGGCCTCCAGGACCGACTCGTAGATCGCCCGCGAGGCGCGGTCGGCGCGCGGATGGCCCTTGACGGACGCGTAGTGCAGCACGGCCGCGCCGGCGAGGATCATCGCCATCGGGTTGGCGAGGTCCTTGCCCTGCAGCGCCGGCGCCGTCCCGTGGGGCGCCTCGGCCATCGCGACCTGGGTGTTGAAGTCGTCGTCGAAGGCCAGCAGCACCGACTCGGCGCCGGCGATCGAGCCGAACATCGGCATGACCAGATCGCTGAGGCAGTCGCCGTCGCGGTTGAGGGCCGGCACCACGAGCGGGCCGTCCGCCGCGCCGCTCATGAGGCCCGCGTACGTGGCGTCGATCAGGACCGGCTGGTACTCGACCTCGGGGTTCGCCGCGGCGGCGCGGTCGAGCTCCTCCTTAAGCATGCCCTCGTAGACCGGCGAGACGGTCCACTTGGGCCCGCCGTAGACCTTGCCGCCCATCTGCGCGGCGGTGCGGAAGGCGTAGGCGGCAACCGCCCGGCAGGTCGAGCGGGTGATGCGCTCGGTGCGGAAGGCGACCTCGTCCGGTGAGCCTTCTTCGCCCTCGCGCCACTGCTCGGCGCCGTAGGCGTCCCCGACCGCCATGCGGACGATCGAGATCGGATGGTGGACGCCGGCGATCGGCGTCACCCCGGGGATCCTGCGGCCGGTGCGGATGATGACCTTGCCGTCGATCTCCTCCCGCAGGATGCGGTTGGGGGAGCCGACGTCGTCGCGCCCCTCGGGGGTGATCGTCGCCGCCTTGATGCCGAAGCCGGCGGTGCGCATCGCGCGCGCCGCCTCGTGGACGACGGCGTTGGCCGTGTCGCGCCGGCGCGCGAGCGACAGGTCGAAGCGCTCGAGCTCGACGTCGAGCTCGACCACGTCGGGCTCCAGGACGCGGACGGCCTGCTCGAGGAGCTCCTGGCCCGTCTCGTCGCCTTCGAGGATCACGATCTTCAGCGGCTCTGCCATGGCGGCCACGATAGCCGAGGCCACGACTAGGCTTTCGGGCGGATGAGCGCTGAACAGTGCAGCTGGTGCGGAGTCGACACGGGGCCCAACGACGGCTTCCGCGCGACCGAGCCGGCAGGTGAGCGCAAGGCCGTGTTCTGCCGCCTGGAGCACGTCGTCCCGTGGATCATCCAGGGCGCACACTGGGATGCCGGAAATGTCCTGCGCCCGGGGGAGCCGGACGACGGCCTCGGCCGCTGCGCCCAGTGCGGCGGGGCGCTGGGCGATACGCGCGTCCTACTCATCCGCCATCGCGGCGAGCACCGCATCGCCGACGCCTTCTGCGGCACCGACCACCTCCTGGCGTGGGCCAAGGCCGGCGGGCGCTGGCAGTCGGCGAGCGGCTGATCGCCCGCCGGGCTGCGGCTCTGCTCAGGCGGTGGCGGCGGTCTCGGACTCGCCGGTGAGGCCGAGCTCGTCGGCGTGATCCTCCAGTGCGGCGATGACGAAGCTGATGTGCTCGTCGAACTCGACGCCCAGCGCCTCGGCGCCGTGGCGGACCTCGTCGCGGTTGACCGCGGCGGCGAAGCTCGGCTGCTTGAGCTTCTTCTTCACCGATTTCGGCGTCAGGCCGCGGATGCCGCCGGGCCGGACGAAGGCGCAGGCCACGATGAAGCCCGACAGCTCGTCGACGGCGAACAGCGTGCGCTCCATCGGCGTGTCGCGCGACACGCCGAGGAAGTCGGCGTGCGACGCCACCGCGCGCACGAGCTCGGGCGGGTAGCCCAGGCGCTCGAGCTCGGCGATCGCCATCCGCGGGTGGCCCGTCTCCAGGTCGGGGAAGCGCTCGTAGTCCATGTCATGCAGCAGCCCGGTGATGCCCCACAGGTCCTCGTCCCCGCCGGCCCGTCGCGCGCCGGCGCGCATCGCGGCCTCGACCGCGAGGGAGTGACGGCGCAGCGAAGGAGATTCCACCCACTCACACAGCAGGGACCAGGCCGCGTCACGCGAAAGCCGTTCGGACATGACTGTTAGGCTAGCCGAGCGCCGGCACTCCCCCCTCGTGGCGCGCCCCCTTATGGAGAAGTTCGTCATCGATGGCGGCGTTCCGCTGCGCGGCACGGTGGTCCCGGCCGGCAACAAGAACGGCGCCCTTCCCATCCTCGCGGCCTCGGTGCTGACCACCGAGGAGGTCGTGGTGCGCAACGTGCCGCGCATCCGCGACGTCGACGCGATGTTGCGGGTGCTCCGCGGCATCGGCGTCAGCGCCGAGTGGCGGGATGACAACGAGGTCGCGCTGTGTGCCGCCGGCGTCGACCGCGAGGCGCAGATCGACCGCCAGCACGCCGAGCGCATCCGGGCCTCGTTCCTGCTGGCCGGCCCACTGCTGGCACGGTTCGGGCGTGCCGACATGCCCCCGCCCGGCGGCGACGTCATCGGCCGCCGGCGCCTGGACCCGCACCTCGACGCCTTCCGCGCGCTCGGGGCGAGCTTCGAGCACAGCCGCGACATCGTCCTCACCGCCGAGCGCGGCCTGCGTGCCGGCGAGGTCTTCATGGACGAGCCGTCGGTCATGGCGACGGAGAACGCGCTCATGGCCGCGGCGCTCACCCCGGGCCAGACCGTCATCGGCAACGCCGCCTGCGAGCCTCACGTCCAGGACCTCGCGCGGATGCTCTGCAAGATGGGCGCCGACATCCGCGGCATCGGCTCCAACGTCCTGACCATCACCGGGCGCGCCGAGCTCGGCGGGTGCACGCACGACGTCGGGCCCGATCACATCGAGATCGGCTCGTTCATGGCGCTGGCCGGGGTGACGGGCGGCGAGCTGCGCATCCGCGACACCGAGCCGCCGGACCTGCGGATGATCCGCCTCGTCTTCCGCCGCCTGGGACTCCACAGCGAGCTCGACGGCGCCGACGTCATCGTGCCGGGCGGGCAGAAGCTCGAGGCCGAGCGGGATGTCGGCGAGTACAAGGCCAAGGTCCAGGACGGCCCGTGGCCTGCGTTCCCGGCCGACCTCACCTCGATCGCCGTCGCGCTCGCGACGCAGTGCAAGGGCTCGGTCCTCATCCACGAGTGGATGTTCGAGAACCGGATGATCTTCACCGACAAGCTCGTCCTGATGGGAGCCGACATCACGATGTGCGATCCGCATCGGGCGATCGTGAGCGGGCCGGCGCGGCTGCGGGGCGAGCGCCTCGAGTCCCCGGACATCCGCGCGGGCATGGCGATGCTCATCGCCGCGCTCGGCGCCGAGGGTCGAAGCGAGATCGGCAACATCCGACAGATCGACCGCGGCTACGAGCGCATCGACGAGCGGCTGCGGGATCTCGGTGCGAACATCGAGCGTGTCGCCACCGAGCCGCAGGCCGTCATCGCCTGACGCGCCGGGACACCCCATGATCCACCCGATCCCCAGCGGAACGCGAGACGTCCTGCCGGATGAGATGCGCGAGCTGCGCGCGATCACCGAGGCGCTCCGAGGCGTGTTCGATCGCTCGGGGTACGGCGAGGTCTACACGCCGGCGATCGAGTACGAGGAGGTCCTCCTGCGCGCCGGCGGGGGCCTCAAGCCCGCCTACCGGGTGTTCGACGACCACGGCGAGGTGCTGGCGCTGCGGGCCGACATGACCGTGCCGATCGCCCGGCTGGTCGCGACGCGCTACCCGACGGCCGACCCGCCGCTGCGCTTCTGCTACTTCGCCCACGCCTACCGCGAGGTGCGCCCACACCGCGGCCAGATGCGCGAGTTCCTCCAGGCCGGCATCGAGCTGGTCGGCGCGCCCGCGCCGCAGGGCACGGCCGAGGCGCTGCGCGTCCTGTGCGCGTCGCTGGACGCCGTCGGGCTCGAGGGCTACCGCGTCGGGCTGGGCGACGCGTCGCTCTACCCGGCGCTGCTGGCGGCCTTCGACGTGCCGGTCGAGGCGCGCGACCGGCTGATGCACGAGCTGGCGACGCGCGACTTCGTCGGCCTCGAGCGAGAGGTCCGGCGCCTGGACACCGGCGCCGAGGAGGCCGACCTCCTGCTGGCCGTCCCCCAGATGCGCGGCGGGCCTCAGGTGCTCGAGGCGCCCGCCGGGCCAGTGGCCGACGCCGTGGGCGGCCTGCGGGCGGTGCTCGAGCTGCTCCCGGACGCGGTCGCCGAGCGCGTGATCTTCGACCTCGGGCTCGCCCGCGGCCTGGGGTACTACACGGGTGCCGTGTTCGACGTCTATGACCCGGCGCTGGGCGCGCCGATCGGCGGCGGCGGGCGCTACGACGACCTCGTCGGGCGCTTCGGCCGCTCGCTGCCCGCGGTCGGCTTCGCGCTGGGCGTGGACCGGCTCCACCTGGCGCTCGCCGGCGAGGAGCGGGGGTGAACTCCTTCGGCCTGACCATCGCCGTGCCGCGCGGCGCCCTCTTCGCCCCGACGCTGGACGCGATCGACCGCCTGGGGATCGACAGCGCCGAGGTCCGCGCCAACGATCGCAAGCTCCTGTTCGCCGACGTCGGGATCGTGACGATGCGCCCGTCGGACGTGCCGACCTACGTGGAGGCCGGGGCCGCCGACATCGGAATCACCGGCAAGGACGTGCTCATGGAGCAGAGCGAGCGCAACGTGTTCGAGCTGCTCGACCTCGGCTACGGGCGCTGCACCATGGTGGTCGCCTCGGTGGAGGGCGATCCCGACCCCGGCGCCGAGGCGCTGCGCCGGCTCGGCGTCGTGCGGGTGGCCACGAAGTACCCGAGGACCGCCACGAGCTGGTTCGAGCGCACGGGACGCCAGGCCGAGATCGTGGAGGTCAAGGGCTCCGTCGAGCTCGCCCCACTGACCGGGCTCGTCGAGGCGATCGTCGACCTCACCGCGACCGGCACGACGCTGCGCGAGAACCACCTCGTCATCCGCGAGGAGATCGCGGTGGCGACGGCGCGCCTGATCGCCAACCCCGTGGCGCACAAGCTCAAGGCCGAGGCGATCGACCGCGTCGTGGAGCGCCTGCGTGGATGAGTCGCCCACTGGGCGCCTGGAGCTCGCCGGCCCCGGCGAGGCTCGGGCGCTTGCCGCACGCGTCCGGGCGCTGGCCCCCGGCGCGGCGTCGGTCACCGCGGCGGTTGGCGAGATCGTCGCGGGCGTCCGCGCCGGGGGCGACGAGGCGCTCGCGAGGTACGTCGAGCGCTTCGACCGCGTCGACGGGCCGCTCGCCGTCTCGCCGGCGGAGCTCGACGCCGCGCTGGCCGCGCTCGACGCGAACGTCCGCTCCGGCCTGGAGACGGCGATCGCGAACGTCCGCGCGGTGGCCGAGGCCGGGCTGGCGGCCGACGTCGACGTCGCGCTGCCCCAGGGCCAGTCTGTGCGCCTGCGGGAGGTTCCGGTGCGCCGCGCGGGCATCTACGTGCCCGGCGGGCGCGCGCCCTATCCCAGCACGGTCGTGATGGGCGTCGTGACGGCACGGGCGGCCGGTGTCGACGAGATCGTCGTCTGCGCCCCCGGGGGGCATGAGGTGATCCTCGCCGCCGCGGCGCTGTGCGAGGCCGACCAGGTCCTGCGCATGGGCGGCGCGCACGCGGTGGCGGCGCTGGCGTACGGCACCGAGTCGATCGAGCGCGTCGACGTCGTCGCCGGGCCCGGGAACCTCTACGTCCAGGAGGCCAAGCGGCTGGTCTCCGGCGACGTCGGGATCGACGGCTTCGCCGGCCCCAGCGACCTGCTCGTGCTCGCCGCGGCCGGTGCGGACCCTCGCTGGGTCGCGCTCGACCTCCTGGCGCAGGCCGAGCACGGCGAGGGCACCATCGTCTGCGCGGTCTCGCCCGACCGCGAGCTCCTGAACGCGGTGGCGGACCGCGTCGACGCCGAGTGGGAGGGCGCCGCGGCCGCCGCGCTCGTACACGCCGGCGACCTGGAGGCGGCGCTGGCCTTCGCAGAGGCCTTCGCCCCCGAGCACCTGGCGCTCGCCGGCGCGGACGCCGAGGCCCTCGCACCACGCGTGCGCAGCGCGGGCTGCGTCTTCGTCGGTGCCGAGAGCGCCGTGGCGTTCGGGGACTACGTCGCGGGCTCCAACCACACGCTGCCCACCGGCGGGGCGGCGCGCTTCGCCTCGGCGCTGTCGGCCCGCACCTTTCGCCGCCGGGTCAGCGAGGTGCGCATCGGACCCGCCGCGTGCGCCCTGGCGCACGCCGGCGCCCCCATCGCGCGGGCCGAGGGCTTCCCCCGGCACGCAGCGTCGATGGAGGTTCGCGAGAATGGGTGACCCATGACCCGCGCCGCCGAGATCGATCGCGCCACCAAGGAGACCCAGGTCGCGCTGCGGCTCGGGCTGGACGGCAGCGGCGCCGGCGAGCGCCGCACCGGCGTCGGGTTCCTCGATCACATGCTCGACCTCCTGGCCCGCCACGGCCGCCTTGACCTCGACGTGCAGGTCACGGGCGACCTGGAGACCGGCGCGCACCACACGGTGGAGGACACCGGCATCGTCCTCGGGCAGGCGCTGGACCGCGCGCTCGGAGACCGAGCGGGGATCGCGCGCTACGGCCACGCCGTCGTGCCGATGGACGAGGCGCGCGCCTCGTGCGCCGTGGACATCTCGGGCCGCCCGTACTGCGCGTTCGCCGCCGAGCTGCCCCCGGGCGGCACCGGCGGCTTCGACCACGAGCTGGCCGAGGAGTTCTTCCGCGCCGTCGCGAACGGCTCGCGGCTGACGCTGCACGTGACGGTCGAGACCGGCACGAACGCCCATCACATGATCGAGGCGGCCTTCAAGGCGTTCGCCCGCGCGCTGCGGGAAGCCGTGGCGATCGACCCCACCGAGAGCGGGGTGCCCTCGACGAAGGGCACCCTCACGGCATGACCGTCACCGTCGGGGTCGTCGACTACGGGGTGGGCAACCGCCGCAGCGTCGAGAAGGCGCTGGAGCGCGCGGGCGCCCGGCCGGTCGTGACGGGCGACCACGACGCCCTGCGCGCCACCGACGGCCTGGTGGTCCCCGGCGTCGGCGCCTTCGCCGCGGCCATGGCGCGCCTGGCGGCGGCCGGGCTGGACGACCTCGTGCGCGAGCGCACCGCCCACGGCACGCCGGTGCTCGGGCTGTGTCTCGGCATGCAGCTGCTGTTCGACGGGTCCACCGAGCTCGGCGGCGCCGAGGGCCTCGGCCTGCTGCCCGGCACGGTGGAGGCGCTGGCGCCGGGTGACCCGGGCCTGAAGGTCCCGCACATCGGCTGGAACGCCGTGCGCTTCGAGCGCCCGTCGCCGCTGGTCGAGGGCCTGGGCGACGAGGCGGCCTTCTACCACGTGCACTCCTTCGCGGCGCGCCCCGCCGACGACGCCGACATCCTCGGCCGCGGCGACTACGGCGGGCCATTCGTCTCGATCGTCGCCCGCGACCCGCTCTACGGATGTCAGTTCCACCCGGAGAAGTCCTCGGCGGACGGCCTTCGCCTGCTGGCGAACTTCGCGGCGATCTGCGCCCGCCAGCCAGCACGATGATCCTCTACCCGGCGATCGACATCCTCGATGGCAAGGCCGTGCGCCTCGTCAAGGGCGACTTCGCCGAGCAGACGATCTACCGCGACTCGCCGCTCGAGGCCGCGCGCGACTGGGTGAGCGCCGGTGCGCGCTTCCTGCACGTCGTCGACCTCGACGGCGCGCGCACCGGCAGTCCCAAGAACCTGCACCACGTCGAGCAGATCACCGAGGAGCTCAGCGTCCCCGTGCAGGTGGGCGGCGGGCTGCGCTCCCTGCCCGCCGTGCGCGACGCTCTGCGCGCCGGGGCCGAGCGCGTGATCCTCGGCACCGCCGCCTACACCGACATCGACTTCCTCGACGACGTGCTGGGGGCCTACCGGGAGCGCGTCATCGTCAGCGTCGACACGCGCGGGGGCAACATCTCGACGTCGGGCTGGCAGGAGACCACCCAGATGCCGGCCGAGAGCGTGATCGAGCGCCTGCAGAACCGAGGGGTGCGGTCGTTCATCTACACGAACGTCGACAAGGACGGGATGCTGGAGGGCCCCGATCTCGACGAGGTGCGCAGGATCGCGGGCGTCGTGCGCGGGCGCTTCCTGTACTCCGGGGGCATCGGGAGGCTCGAGGACCTCGTGGCGCTCAACGCCCTGCGCCAGGTGAACCTCGGCGGCGTCATCGTCGGCAAGGCGCTCTACGAGCAGCGCTTCACCGTGCAGGAGGGCCAGCGGGCCCTCCAGGGCTGAGCCGGCCGGCGATGCAGCTCAAGCGCGTCATCCCGTGCCTGGACGTCGACGCCGGCCGCGTCGTCAAGGGGACGAACTTCGTCGACATCCGCGACGCCGGCGACCCGGTCGAGCTCGCCGAGCGCTATGACGCCGAGGGCGCCGACGAGCTCGTCTTCCTCGACATCACCGCGACCCACGAGCGGCGCGACACGATCGTCGAGCTGGCGCGGCGCACCGCCGACAACGTCTTCATCCCGTTCACGATCGGCGGCGGCATCCGCAGCGTGGCCGACGCCCAGGCCGTGCTCGACGCCGGGGCCGACAAGGTCAGCATCAACTCGGCCGCCGTGGCGCGGCCGGAGCTCATCGACGACCTCGCCGCGGTCTTCGGCGCCCAGTGCGTCGTGCTGGCCATCGATGCCAAGGCGCGCGCGGATGGCGCCGGGTTCGAGGTCTTCGTGGCCGGCGGGCGCACGGCGACCGGCCGCGATGCGGTGGCGTGGGCGCGCGAGGGCGTGCGGCGCGGCGCGGGGGAGATCCTGCTCACCAGCATGGACCGCGACGGCACCAGCGACGGGTACGACCTCGACCTGACCGGCGCCGTGGCCCGGGCCGTGAGCGTGCCCGTCATCGCGTCCGGGGGCGCCGGCCGGCTGGAGCACCTCGCCGACGCACTGCGCGCGGGCGCCGATGCGGCGCTGTGCGCCTCGATCTTCCATTACGGGCAGTTCCGCGTCGCCGACGCCAAGCGCCACCTGGCCGAGGCGGGCATCGCCGTGCGGCGCTGACCCGCCGCGCCGCCGGGACCTAGTGGTCCTTCTCGTGACGTTCGCCAGGAAATGCCGGGATGCCGGCGCCGTCAGGCGAGTACGCAGCGAGCGGCAATGGCAGCGCCATTGCCGCGAGTGAGGACACAGCCTGACGGTGATCGGCGCCCGGCATTTCCGGTGAAACGTTGCGAGATGGGCCACTAGGGCTTGCGGGCGCGCTTGGGCGCCGCCTTGGTGCTCTTCTTCGCCGTCGTCGTTCCCTTGAGCGCCTGCTCGTCGCGCCGGGCCTGTTCCGGGGTGCTGAACATGAACAGGCCGGAATAGCCGACGAGGTACAGGTGGCGCCCGTCGCTGATCCCCGGGTTGAATGCGCCGGTCCCCATCGACCACACGAGCCGGCCCGTGGCGGCTCCGAGCGCGCCGTTGGAGCGGCGAGAGAGGTTCGAGTAGAAGACGAGGTCGCCGATCACGACGGGGCCGCCGGAGATGATGCCGCCGGCGTTGTGGGTCCAGCGCACGTTCCCCGAGCGGGCGTCGAAGGCGTAGAGGTTGCCGTCGTACGAGCCCGCGTAGACGGTCGGGCCGACGCCCGCCACGTCGGCGACCGCCGGCGACGAGTAGACGTAGCCGCCGGTCTTGTGGCGCCAGGCCAGCTTGCCGTCGGCCGAGCCGAAGGAGTAGACGAAGCCGTCGAGGCTGCCGATGTAGACGCGCCCGTAGGCGACCGCAGGCGTGGCGTAGAAGCGCCCCGCCTGCAAGCCGAAGGCGCTTCCGGCGGCGCTGGACTCCCAGACGCGCCGGCCGTCGGCGCGCTGCACCGCCGTGACCTTCCCGGAGTAGTCGCCGAAGTAGAGCTTGCCGTCGGCCAGGGCGAGGCCGCTCTTGACGGCGCCGCCGGCGTGGTAGGTCCAGCGGGTGGCGCCGTCGCCCGCGCGTAGGGCGTAGACGGTGCCGTCCTCCGAGCCGAAGTACAGCTGGCCGGAGGCGATGAGCGGGGACGATTCGACGCGGCTGGCGATCGGGCGCGACCAGCGGGTGCGCCCGTCCTTGACGTCGAGCGCGACGACGCGCCCGGCATCGACGCCCTTGTCGCGCGCGAGCAGGGCGGCGTAGACGGTGTTGTCGGCGCAGGCGGGCGACGACGCGGCGAGGTTCCCGAGCTTCTTCCTCCACTTCACCGCCCCGGTGAGCCGCGAGATCCGGTACAGCGCGCCGTTGTTCTTGAGGAGGTACAGCGAGCGCCCGCAGATGACCGGCGGGAACTCGAGCAGGACGTTGTTCCCGGAGACCGACCACCGCTTCACGAACGGCGGCCGCAGCGGCACGTTCAGGGGGAGGAAGCCGGTGCGGGTCTTCGTGTAGTGGTAGTTGGCCCAGACGAACCCGTCGTCCATCGGGTTCTTGCCCTGGCGATGCGCCGGCCCGGTCGAAGGCGTCTCCTGCGCGAAGCGCACGCCCGGGTTGGAGACATTGCCCGGTTGATTCGTGAGCACCACGGCCGCGACGACGCCGGCGGCGACGACGAGGAGCACGCCCCCGAGCATGAACCAGCGCCGCCGGCCTTGGCCGCGGAGGCTCGAGAACATCCGACAAGGGTAGTCGGGACAATCGCCTGATGCGGAGCCCCGCCCAGTCCCTCGACGCGCTGCGCGCGCTGCCCTGCGGCGCGCGGCTGCTGCGCGCGTTCGGGCCCGGCGACGGCGTGCACCTCGTCGGCGGCGCCGTGCGCGACCTGCTGCTCGAGCGCGTACCGCGCGAGCTCGACCTCGTCGTGGAGGGCGACGTCGACGCCGCGGCGGCCCGCTTGCCGGGCGAGATCCGTGCCCACGACCGGTTCGGCACCGCCATCGTGCAGGCGGGCACGTGCCGCTTCGATCTCGCCCGGGCGCGGACGGAGAGCTACGCGTCGCCCGGCGCCCTGCCCGACGTGCGCCCTGCGGGCCTGGCCGAGGATCTGCGCCGGCGCGACGTGACCGTCAATGCCATCGCGCTGGACCTGGGGGGGACGCTCGCGAGCGTGCCCGGCGCCCTGGAGGACCTCGACGCCGGGATCCTGCGCGTCCTGCACGACGCGTCGTTCACGGACGATCCCACGCGGCTGTGGCGCGTCGCGCGCTACGCCGCCCGGCTGGGCTTCGCGGTCGAGCCGCACACGTGCGCGCTGGCGGCCGCGGCGGACCCGTCGACGGTCAGCGGCGACCGGCTCGGGGCCGAGCTGCGCCTGGCGCTCGGGGAGCCCGACCCGCCCGCGGCGCTGCGCGCCGCGCTGGAGCTCAACCCGCGGCTGCTTCCGGAGGGCTTTGCGGTGCGCGACGACGCCATCGCGGCCGCGCTGGCCCTCCTGCCCCCAGAGGGCCGGCGCGACATCGTCGTGCTCGCCGCCTGCACCGCGGGGATGAACATGCGCGAGCTACTGGCTTGGCTGGATGAGATGAGCTTCCCCGCGAGCGACCGCGACGTCGTCGCCGCGGGCTCGCGCGCCGCCGTGGGGGCCCCGCTGCGCGCGGCGGGCACGAATGCCGAGATCGCCCGCGCCGCGCGCGGCGCGCCGGTGGAGGTCGTGGCGCTCGCCGGCGGCGAGAACGCCCGCCGCTGGATCGACGTCCTGCGGCACGTGCGCCTGGACATCACCGGGGACGACCTGCTCGCCGCGGGCGTGCCCGAGGGCCCCGAGCTCGGCGAGCGCCTGCGCCGCACGCTGGACCGCAAGCTCGACGGAGAGCTCGACGGACGCGACGCCGAGCTCCAGGCGGCCCTCGAATAGTCTCGCGGCGATGAGCGACCTGAACGCCCTGCGGTGGGACGGCGCCCCCGGCCACTACGAGGTCGATTACCTCTCGATGACCGATCCGGGCAGCGGCCTGGGCGCTTGGATCCGGGCCACGATGCGCGCTCCCGACGACGGCTCGCCCGGCGAGTGCGCGCTGTGGTTCATGGCCATGGACCGCCAGGACCCCGACGGCGCGCGGGTCGGGCGCAAGGCGTCGTTCCCGATCGACGCGCTGGTCGCGGAGGCCGACCCGTTCCGCCTGCTCGTCGGCGACAGCGAGCTCACGAACCGCGGGATGGCCGGCGGCTTCGGCGACGTCGGGTGGGAGCTCCGCTGGGAGCCGGCGCTGCCCGGAGCCGAGCATGTGCACCCGCTGCTGCGGCGCACGCGGATCGCCAGGACCGTCCTGGTGCTGCCCCATCCCGATGTCGCCGTCCACGGCACGCTGCGCATCGGCGATCGCACGGTCGAGCTGGCCGGCGCGCGCGGCGGGCAGGCGCACCTGTGGGGCTCCAAGCACGCCGCGCGCTGGGCCTGGACCCACGCCGGCGACTTCGTCTCGCTCGACGGCGAGCCGCGGCCCGGGTCCTTCGTCGACGCCGTGTCGGTGGTCGTACCGCGCTTCGGCCGCGAAGTGGGGCCGAGCACGCCGGTCGTCGGCCGCTTCGCCGAGCACGACTTCCGGTCGACCTCGCCGCTGCGCGTGCTGCGCAACCGCAGCCGGTTCGGGCTGACGACCTGGCGCTTCGAGGCCGTGGACGGCAGGCGCCGGATCGTGGTCGAGGTCGACGCCCCACGCCACACCCTGGTGGGCGTCACCTACGACGACCCCGACGGGGACCAGGCCTACTGCTACAACAGCGAGGTGGCCTCGATGCGCGTCTTCGTCTGGGATCGCACGTCCCGCGGGCGCTTCGGCTGGACGCTGCGCGAGACGCTCGTCGCCGACGGCCGGGCGCACTTCGAGTACGCCCAGCGCGAGCCGGTCGACGGCCTGGAGCTGCTCGTCCGGTGAACCTGCCGGCGCCGTTCGCGATGGCGGGCGAGCACATCGGACTCGACCTGCCCGGGGGTGGAGTGCTCTTCACGACCCGGCGCGGCGGCGTCTCGGAGGGGCCGTTCGCGTCCCTGAACCTCGGCCTGTGGACCGACGACGACCCCGAGCGCGTCGGCGAGAACCGCGAGCGCGTGGCCGCGCAGGCGGGCGTCGCCCGCCAGCGCTTCGCCCAGGGTCGCCAGGTGCACGGCGCGCAGGTGCGACGCGTGACGGCGCTCCCGCACGGCGCCCCGCCCGATGCCGACGGCCAGGCGACCGCGCTCGCGGGGGTGGCGCCGGTCGTCCTCGTGGCCGACTGCCTGCCGATCGCCCTCGTCGCCCGCGAGGCCGTCGCGGTGCTGCACGCGGGCTGGCGCGGCCTCGCGGGCGGGATCGTCGGCGAGGGCGTCGCCGCGCTGCGGGAGCTGGGAGCGGGCGCGTTTCGCGCGGCGATCGGGCCCGGCGCGGGGCCGTGCTGCTACGAGGTGGGCGAGGAGGTGCACGCGGCGCTGGGCACCAGCGGCCGCACCGCCGACCTCAAGGCGGTGGCACGCGACCAGCTGCGGGCGGCCGGTGCCCACGAGGTCCACGACGTGGGGCTGTGCACGCTGTGCTCGGGGCCCGACCTCTTCTTCTCCCATCGCCGCGACGGCGGCGTCACCGGCCGCCAGGCGGGGGTCGCGTGGCGGAGCTGATCACCGGCCTGGACGCCGCCCGGGTCCGCGGGAACGTCGAGCGCGTCCGGGAGGAGATCGCCGATGCCGGGCGCGACCCGGCGGAGGTCGAGGTGCTTGCGGCCGTGAAGTACGTCGCCCTGGAGGAGCTCGGCGTCCTGGCCGCGGCGGGCATCACGACCGTTGGCGAGAATCGCGCGCAGGAGCTCGAGGCGAAGGCCGCGGCGTGGGCCGGCCGCGCCGACTTCACGTGGGACTTCATCGGGCACCTGCAGAGCCGCAAGGTGCGCCGGATCCTGCCGCTCGTGCGCTACGTGCACTCCGTGGGCTCGGAGTCGGTGCTGCGCGAGCTCGCCAAGCACGCGACACCCGACACGGAGGTGCTGGTCGAGGTCAACGTGGCCGGCGAGGAGGGCAAGAGCGGCTTCGCCCCCGCGGAGCTCGACGAGGTGCTCGCGCGCGCTCCGGTGCGCGTGGCGGGGCTGATGACGATGCCACCGCTGGCGGACAGGGCGGAGGACAGCCGGCGCTGGTTCGCGGCGCTGGCCGAGCTGGCCGGCAGGCACGGGCTGCGCGAGCTGTCGATGGGCACGAGCCAGGACTTCGCCGTCGCGGTCCAGGAGGGCGCCACGATCGTGCGTATCGGCACCAGGCTGTACCGCTGATCGCGCGGAAGTTGCAGGAAAACCGCCCGACAAGGCTAACCTTCCAGCTGGAATGGCCTTCAAGGACTCCTGGCACCGCGCGCTCGTGTACTTCGGCTTGGCCGAGGACCGCGACCCCTACGAGGAGGACGAGCCGACCTCCTATGAGCCGGAGGCCGAGCTCGAGGACCGCTACCGCGAGCGCCCCAACGTGCGCCGCCTGTCGACGCGCCGGCGGCGCGACGACTTCGACGACATCTTCGCCGACGACGAGCCCCGCCCGACGACCAAGCTGCGCCCGGTCGGCGGCGTACGGGGCAACGGCCGCGGGAACGACGTGCGCGTGCACCTCGTCATCCCCAAGAGCTTCAACGATGCCCAGCAGGTCGCCGACCGCTTCAAGGACTCGATCCCGGTCGTCCTGAACCTCCAGGGCACCGACACCGACCTGGCCAAGCGCCTCATCGACTTCGCCAGCGGGCTGACCTACGCGCTCGACGGTGGGATGCAGCGGATCGCCGACAAGGTCTTCATGCTCACGCCGCGCAACGTCGAGATCTCGGCGGAAGAGCGCGCGCAGCTGATCGAGAAGGGCTTCTTCAATCAGTCCTGAGCCTGGCGCCGCCCGTTAGGGTTCGCCCCTCATGCAAGTCGGCCTCATCGGAGCGGGGAACATGGCGCGGGCGCTCGCCCGGGGATGGCGCCGTCCGGTGCTGTGCACCGACGTGCTGCCCGAGCGTGCGCAGGCATTGGCCGAGGAGACCGGCGGCCACGCGCTCGCCGACACCGCCGAGCTGGCGCGCCGCGCCGACGTCGTCGTCCTGTGCCACAAGCCGGCGCAGCTCGATGCCGTTGCCGCCGAGGCCTCGGAGGCCAAGGCCGTCGCCTCGATCCTGGGCGGCGTGCGCCTCGCCGAGCTTCGCGCCGCCTACCCCGGCCGCCCGGTCTACCGGTTCCTGCCCAGCATCCCGGTCGAGGTGCGCCAGGGCGTCGTCGTGCAGGCGATCGGCCCCGAGCAGGAGCCCGGGCTGGACGTCCGTGTCCAGGACCTGTTCGGCGACCTCGGCCTGCTCGTCCGCCTCGACGAGTCGCTGGTCGATGTCGCGATGGGGCTGATGAGCAATGCCCCGGCCTACGTCGCCCTCGTCGCCGAGGCGCAGATCGACGCGGGCGTGCGCCACGGCCTGCCGGCCGACCGGGCCGCCGAGCTCGTGGTCCAGACGCTGACCGGGACGGCCGAGCTGCTGCGCCGGCGCGGCCACGACACCCTCGCCGTGCGCCGCGAGGTGACCTCGCCCGGAGGCTCGACCGCCCGGGGCCTGGACGCGCTCGAACGCGGAGGCGTGCGCGCCGCGTTCTCGGACGCGCTGGACGCGGTCCTCGAAGGCCGGCGATGACCGCCGTGACGCTCGCCACCGTGCGGAGCGACATCGCCGGCTACGTCGGCGCCGTGATCCTGGTCTACACGATCCTGATCATCGCCTACATCCTGTCGTCGCTGTTCTTCGCGTTCGGCGGCCGGGTGCCCTACTCGCGCTGGTCCAGTGCGATCCTGGGGTTCCTGCGGGACGTCTGCGAGCCCTACCTGGGGTTCTTCCGCCGGTTCATCCCGCCGATCGGCCCGCTCGACCTGAGCCCCCTGGTGGGCATCCTCCTGCTGCAGATCGTCGGCGGCATCGTCGTCAGCCTCATCCGGGGCTGACGCCGTGGGAGTGGCGAAGTGACCGGGGCCCCCAAGGCCTCGGCCCGGGCGGGCCTCGTCCTGGCCGCCGTGCTCGCGCTGGACCAGGCCAGCAAGGCGCTCGTGCGCCACGGCCTGGCGGTCGGCGAACGCGACCCGATCCTGCCGGGCGTGGAGCTCGTGCACGTGCGCAACGACGGTGTCGCCTTCGGCGCCCTGGCGGGCGGCGGAGTGCTCGTCGCGATCGTCATCGGCGCGGCGATCGCGGGGCTGCTCGTCTACTTCGCCACCCACGCCGACAAGCCGCTGGTCTGGCTGCCGACCGGCATGCTCGCCGGCGGGGCGCTGGGGAACATCATCGACCGCGTCCGCGACGGCTCGGTCACCGACTTCATCAAGCTCCCGTTGTGGCCGGCGTTCAACGTCGCCGACATGGCGATCACCTTCGGCGTGCTGCTCCTGCTCTACGTGATCGAGCGCCCGGCGAGTGAGGACGGCGATGGAGCTCACGGCGGGCGCTGAGCACGCCGGCGAGCGCCTGGACGCGTTCCTGGCGGGCCCGCTGGGCTCGCGGGCGCGGGCTCAGCGCCTGATCGATGCCGGCGCGGTGCGCGTCGACGGCGCCCCGGTGCCCAAGCGCCATCGGCTGGCCCCCGGCGAGCGCGTGGCGGTCGACGACGACGCGGGCCGGGAGGCGCCCGTCCCGCCGGTCGGCCCCGCGCCGTTCTCGGTGCCCTACCGCGACGAGCACCTGCTGGTGGTGGACAAGCCCGCCGGCGTGGTGGTCCATCCCGCCCGCGGCCACCGCCAGGGCACGCTGTCGCAGGCACTCGCCGGGCTGGCGGCGGGCGGCGGGGACGAGCGGCCCGGGATCGTGCACCGCCTGGACCGCGACACCTCCGGGCTGCTCGTCGTCGCCCGCAGCGAAGCGGTGCACCGCCACCTCAGGGAGGAGCTCGCCCAGCGGCGCATCACCCGGGAGTACCTCGCCCTCGTGGAGGGCCGCCCGCCCGCCCGCTCGGGCACGATCGACGCGCCGATCGGCCGCGACCGCCGGGTGCGCACGCGAATGTCGACCGACACCGACGAGCCCCGCGAGGCGCGCACCCACTTCTCGCTGGAGCGCGCGTTGCCCTCGGCCACGCTCTTGCGCGTCCGGCTGGAGACCGGGCGCACGCACCAGATCCGCGTGCACCTGCAGGCGATCGGCCATCCGGTGTGCGGCGACCCCGAATACGGGACGAAGGGCCTGCTCGGCCTCGAGCGCCAGTTCCTGCATGCCGCGCGGCTGGCCTTCGATCACCCGGTCACCGGCGCCCGCATCGACGTCGCGTCGCCGCTGCCCGACGACCTGCAGGCGGCGCTCCGACGCGCCGAGCGGGCCTGATCGGGGCCCCGGCAGACAGCGAGGCGGCCATCCGCGGCCGCCTCGCCATCCAGAACGCCGCGGACCGGACCACCGGAGATAGGGGAAGGGAGGCCGGTCCGCACTGCACCAAACGCAGGAGCGGGCGGGGACTTGCGTACAATCCTGTGACTTTCGTTTCTCGACCCCGCGTGGACCGCGAAGCGGCCCTGCCCGGAGCGAGCGCTGATGCGCGCCCCGGGTCCGCCGAGCACCGCGTGGGCCTTTCCCAAGCACCCATATCCCAAGGGAGTAGCACCGTGGCCCAAGTCGGCATCAAGGAGCTGCTGGAGTCCGGAGTCCACTTCTGTCACCAGACGCGCCGCTGGAACCCCAAGATGCGCCGCTTCATCCATGGCGAGCGCGGCGGCATCTACATCATCGACCTGCTCAAGACGCAGCGGCTGCTGTCCGATGCGCAGGAGTTCGCGTCGAGCATCGCCCATCGCGGCGGCACCGTCCTGTTCGTGGGCACCAAGAAGCAGGCCCGTGACGCGGTCAAGGATCACGCCGAGGCCGCCGGCATGCCCTATGTCAACCACCGCTGGCTCGGCGGCCTGCTGACGAACTTCCAGACGATCAACCAGCGCATCAAGCGCCTGCACGACCTCGAGCGCTACGAGACCGAGGGCCAGCTCGCGCTGCTCCCGACCCGCGAGCGCATGGCCGCCCAGGCCGACCTGGCCAAGCTGCGCGCGAACCTCGGCGGCGTGAAGTACATGCAGCGCCCGCCCGACGCGGTGTTCGTGATCGACCTCAAGACCGAGGTCATCGCCGTCCACGAGGCGCAGCGCCTGCGCATCCCGATCCTCGGGCTCGTCGACACGAACTGCTCTCCGGATGGCATCGATTACGTCATCCCGGGCAACGACGACGCGATCCGCTCGTGCGCCGTCATCGCCCAGGCGATCGGCGACGTCGTGGCCGAGGGCCACTCGGCGTTCCGCGCCGAGGAGGACCGCGCGCGCCAGGAGGCCGAGGAGCAGGCCCGCCGCGCCGCCGAGGAGCGCCAGCGCGCCGAGGCCGAGGAGCGCGCCC
>JAOPZW010000045.1 GCA_025963905.1 Solirubrobacterales bacterium
CGACGTGGATTCAGCCATGATCGGCCTGCTGTGTGGAAAGCGGTGGAGTCGCGGAAAGCTCCGTCGCGCGACTCGTGGAACCCCCGGCGAGGCCGAGGTCCGGTGGGGAGCATTCCCGGTGCCTCTCGCTCCCCACCTGCTGGAGATACCAGCATACCGCACCCGGGCGACGCAAGCACGGGCACCCGCGGACGTCTGGCACTCTTACGGCATGCGCCTCGCGCTCATCGCCCTCGCGGCCGCCGCACTGGTCGCCGTCCTCGCGGTGGGCCTGAACCAGTCGCAGGAGGGCTCGGGCTCGGGACCCCCCGCGCCGCGGCGCCCCAGCGCCGGCGAGGTCCGCGCGGCGCTCGCGGGCGCGCCGCCGCAACTGGTCTCGCTGCACCGGCAGGCCAACGACTTCCTGCCCGGCCAGCGCACCGGACTCGACGCCCGCCTGCGCTCGCTGCGCGGCCATCCGGTCGTCGTGAACATCTGGGCGGCGTGGTGCGGCCCGTGCCGCGAGGAGCTGCCCATCCTCCAGTCCGCCGCGCTGAGCCACGGCAAGCGCGTCGCCTTCGTCGGCGTGGACCTCAGGGACGACCGCGGCAGCGCTGTCGGGCTGCTGCGACAGATCCCGCTGACCTATCCCAGCTACGACGACCCCGACGGCCAGATCTTCACCGGCTACCACCTCGTCGGAACGCCGAGCACCATCTTCTACGACGCTGCCGGCAAGCAGACGTTCGTGCACCAGGGGGCCTACTTCCACCAGGCCGACCTCGAGGCCGACATCCGCCGCTACGCCCTGGGGCAGGACGCCCCCGCGTGATCGAGGTCCGCGCCGCCCGCGACGACGAGGAGCTCAGCGCGGCGCTGGCGGTGCGCCACGCGGCCTTCGTCGTCGAGCAGCACGTGCCGGTGGCGGACGAGCTCGACGGTCGCGACGACCGCGCGCTGCACCTCGTCGCCATCGAGGAGGGCACTGTGGTCGCGACGTGCCGGCTGCTCCCCGACGGCGCCACCGTCAAGCTCAGCCGCATGGCCGTGGCCGCCTCCGCGCGCCGGCGCGGCATGGCCTCGGCGCTGCTGCACGAGGCCGAGGAGCGCGCCCGCACGCAGGGTGCGCAGCGGATCGCCCTCAGCGCCCAGACCGATGCGCTCGGGCTCTACGAGCGTGCGGGGTACACCGCCTACGGCCGCCGGTTCATGGACGCCGGGATCGAGCACCTGATGATGGAGAAGCGCCTTGCCTGAGGTACGCGTCGACCCGCTCACGGGCCTCAAGACGATCGTCGCCGCTGACCGCGCCACGCGCCCCGGCGGCGGGCTGACCGCCACGCCGCCCGAGCCGATCGACCCCGAGGCGGACCCGTTCGCCGAGGGTCACGAGGACCGGACGCCGCCCGAGGTCTTCGCGCTGCGGCCCGGCGGCGGGCCGCCGAACACGCCCGGCTGGACCGTGCGCGTCGTGCCCAACCTCTACCCGGCGCTCGACCCGGACAGCCCGCCGCCCCCGCCCGAGGCCAAGCCCGACCTGTTCACCGCGATGCCGGCGCGCGGGGCACACGAGGTGGTCATCAACGCGCCCGACCCTGTCTCGTCGCTGGCCGATCTCCAGGCCGATCAGGTCGCCGCGGCGATGGACGTCTGGCGCGCGCGCATGCGGACCCACGCCGAGCACGCCTCCTACGTGCACGTCATCGTCAACGAGCGCCGCGAGGGTGGGGCGTCGCTGCCCCACACCCACGCCCAGGTCTACGCGCTGGAGTTCGTGCCGGCCCAGGTCGCGCGCGAGCGCGAGCGCTTCGGCGCCTACGCCCAGCGGACCATGGGCGGCAACCTCCTGCAGGACCTCGTCCAGGAGGAGGTCAAGCTGCGCCGGCGGATCGTCGCCATCGATGACGAGGCCGTGCTGATGGCGCCCTACGGATCCCGCCTGCCGTTCCAGCTCATGCTCGTCCCGCGCCGCCCGCGCGCACGCTTCGAGGACGACGGCCCGACGGGCGCCGCGCTGCTGCACGACGGGCTGCGCCGCCTGGCGCGCCGCCTCGGCCATAGCCCGCCGCTGAACCTGTGGGTGCGCACGGCGCCGCGCGGCGCCGACGAGTTCTGCTGGCGGATCGACATCGTGCCGCGCCTGACGCACCTGGCCGGCCTCGAGCTCGGCACGGGCGTGCACCTGAACATCGTCGCCCCCGAGCAGGCGGCGAGCGAGCTGCGCGACGCCTGATGCGCGCGCTCGTGCAGCGCGTGTCGGGGGCCGCGGTCCGCGCCGGCGGGAGCACGCTTGGCGAGATCGGCCCCGGCCTCCTCGTCCTGCTCGGCGTCGCCCGGGGCGACGACGAGGCCGCCTGCGATCGCCTCGCGGCCAAGGTCCGCTCCCTGCGGATCTTCGACGACGCCGACGGGCGGATGAACGAGCCCCTCGGCGAGCGCGAGGTGCTGTGCGTGAGCCAGTTCACCCTCTACGGCGACGCCCGCAAGGGCAACCGTCCCAGCTACCTCGAGGCCGCCCGCCCCGAGGATGCCGAACCCCTGTACGACCGCTTCTGCACCCTCCTCGACGCGCGGCGCGGCGCGTTCGGAGCGCACATGGAGGTCGAGCTCGTCAACGACGGCCCCGTGACACTGCTCGTCGAGGTTTCGTAGGGTCCGTGGCATATGCCACCTGAGTCCCGCTTCGTCCCCCGCTTCGCCGCCGAGCCTCCGCAGGACCTGCTGCCCTACGGCCGCTGGGCGCAGACGCTCCAGGCCGAGTTCCTCGGCGCCTGCCTGGAGATCGACACCGAGGGCGTCGAGCTCGGCGAGCCGGGCGAGGTGACGTGGTACCCCGACCGCACCTGGCACGGTCGCACCTTCGTCCCGGCGACCGCGAGGACCGCCGGCGGCTATGAGCTCTTCGGGTACGTCAGCTTCACGCCGGGCGGCGCCGACGAGGAGCCCTCGGACTTCCGGGCGACGGCCGACTTCACCGCGGAGACCGCCGAGGCCAATCCCGACTGGACGATCGACCTGTGCGACGAGGTGATCGGCGCGTGGCGGGGCGATGAGGGCCATCGCGCGGCGATGACCCTCGTCTGGGGGCGGCCGCTGCGCGACGGCGGTGCGGTCGTGACGGGTGAGCTCGCCGGCCTGACCGTGGACCAGTGCCTGCTGGTCGAGGGGCGCTTCACGCTCATCGCCCCCGACGACTTCCGCGGCGACACGCTGGACGTCAAGCTGTTCGACAAGCGCGGCACCCAGCTCGCCGCCGAGTCGCTGTACGCCGAGGACGAGGACGACGCAGAGGAGGACGGCGAGGAGTCGCCGGCTCCCGGGGAGGCGCAGGAGAGGGATCGGTAGGCCGGTGGAGCTCGAGGAGGCCATCCGCACGCGCCGCACCCACAAGGCCTATGGCGCCGAGCCGGTCGGACGCGAGACGCTCGAGGAGCTCTTCGAGCTGGCACGCTGGGCCCCGAACCACCACCTGACCAATCCCTGGCGGTTCCGCGTCCTGGGCCCGGCGGCGCTCGGGCGCCTGAAGGCCGCCGCGGGCGAGGAGGCGGCGCGCAAGCTCGATCGCGCGCCGACGCTCGTCGCCGTGAGCGCCGTCCAGCACGGCGACGACCCGGTGGCCGACGAAGAGGACGCCCTCGCCTCGGCGATCGCCGCCTACATCGTCCTGCTCGGCGCCCACGGGCGCGGGCTGGCCGGCTACTGGCGAACGCCGGAGGTCCTGCGTACGGCGGCCGGCCGATCGGCGCTGGGCATCGCCGACGACGAGCGCGTCCTCGGCCTCCTGCACCTCGGGCCGGCGCGCCACGAGCAGCGCGTCCCCGAGCGCGCGCCCGCCGGCAACGTCGTCAGCTTCCTGGACTAAGGGCCTATCTCGGTTGGTCTGCGCGGCCCACGAAGTCGGCGTCGGCCTTCTCGGCGCCGAAGCGCGCCTCACGCAGCGGCGGTCGGCACCCGCTTGGCGATCTCGGGATCGGTCAGCGGGAAGTGGCAGGCGGCGACGTTGCCGCCCTCCTTGGGCTCCAGCATCGGCTCGTCCTGCGTGCACACCGCCTGGCA
>JAOPZW010000060.1 GCA_025963905.1 Solirubrobacterales bacterium
CGCCGCGACCGGACCCACGAGCCCTGGGACGTGCAGCCAGGCGTACACGGCAAACCTCCTGCTGGCGCAGAAGAGCTCGGCCGAGGGACTCGCCGCGGTGCTGACGCTGGGCGACAACCAGTACGAGTCCGGCGCGCTCGCTGACTTCAGGAGCTATTTCGACCCCACGTGGGGCCGGCTGGGGAGCATCCTGCGCCCGGCCTTGGGCAACCACGAGTACCAGACCGCGGGCGCGTCGGGCTACTTCGACTACTTCAGCGGCCTGGGCGTCCCGACCGGCAATCGCGGCGACGGCTGGTACAGCTACGACATCGGCAGCTGGCACCTGTTCGCGCTGAACTCCAGTGACGGCTGCACCCCGGTGCTGTGCACGACCGGCTCACCGCAGGAGACGTGGCTCAGGAGCGATCTGACGAGCACCGCGCAACCGTGCATCGTGGCCTACTGGCACCACCCGCTCAGCTACGCCCCCGCCGAGAAGGCCATCTGGCAGGACCTCTACGACGCCGGCGCGGACCTCGTGCTGGTGGGGCACGAGCACACCTACAGGAAGCCCGTCGCCCACGACGCCAGCGGCAGCCCCGACGCCACCGGCCCGCGGGAGGTCATCGTCGGCACCGGGGGGTACAGCGGCGGGATCTACGGTGTGCTCAAGCTCACGCTGCACGCCGGGAGCTTCGACTGGAGCTTCGTGGGTACGGGCGCGACGGACTCGGGCACGGCCGCCTGCCACGGTCCCCGGCTCCCGCCACCCAGCCCGCCGACCGCGAGCTTCACCGCGTCGGCGTCCGGGCTGGCCGTGAGCTTCAAGGACACGTCGACCGGCGCACCGACGAGCTGGTCCTGGACCTTCGGCGACGGCACGACGAGCAGCGCCCAGAGCCCCTCGCACACCTACGCCCAGGCAGGGACGTACACCGTCACGCTGACCGCGACCAACTCCGGCGGGAGCACCTCGGCGACCCAGCAGGTGATCCTTACCGCGCCGCCACCCGGCACGCTGACCGTCAACGCGCGCGACGACGCGCAGGTGAAGTCGACGACCCCGGGCAAGAAGTACGGCTCCCTACCCACGCTGAGCGTGCGCGAGGCGACCGTCTCCGCCGACGTGACCTACCGCACCTACCTCAAGTTCCAGGTGTCGGGACTGACCGGCACGGTCAGCGACGTCAGGCTGAAGCTCAAGGTCGACGGGAGCAGTGGGAGCGATGGCCCCGACAGCGGCGACGTGTACCTGGTCAGCGGGACGAGCTGGAGCGAATCGACGCTCAGCTGGTCGAACGCGCCGGCGATCGTCACCCTGCCCGTGGGCACCGCCGTGGCGGCTCCGCTGGGCGGCACCATCCAGATCGATCTGCACACCGCCATCACCAGCGACGGCACCTACACGCTCGCGCTGAAGAGCCACAGCACCGACACCGTGACCTACACCAGCAAGGAGGGCGGCAGCCCGCCGCAGCTGCTCCTCACCACCGGCTGACGGCGTGGGATAGCCTCAGCCCGCATGCTGAGCTCCCCGGGCGCGACTCGGACCGCCGCGCTCGATCCGGCGGCCGGGAGCGTCTCCCCCTCCCCCGTCCGGCTCCCGCTCGAGTCGGACCTGTCGCCGGGCGACGTCCTGCGCGCGCTTCGCGACGATGCGATGCCGTTCGCGTTGACCGGTCGCTGGGCGGGCGGAGGCGCGGTGCTGGGCTCGGAGCCCGTGCGCGTGGCGAGCGGCGCCGGCGTCCTCGACCTCCTCGACATCGACGAGGTCCAAGGCCCCGCAGGCTTCGTGGGCGGAGGATGGGTGGGCTACTACGGCTTTGGACTGGGCGCGACCATCGAACGGCTGCCACCGTCGCCGCCGCAGCCGGAGTCGCGCCCGCTCGCCGGCGTGGGCCTCTACGACCATGTCCTGCGCCTCGACGCGGGCGCGCGATGGTGGTTGGAGGCCCTGACCGAGGAGGCGGCGGAACGGCGCTTCGACGAGCTCCGCGAGCGCCTGCGCGCGCCCGTCGAACGGCGCCCCTGGCGGCTGGACGGCATGGGCCTCCGCGGTGCCGGTGCTGACGGTCACCGTGCGGCGGTCGCCGACTGCGTCGAGCGCATCGCCGCCGGCGAGCTGTTCCAGGCGAACCTCTGCCTGCAGCTGGACGGCGCCTTCGAAGGCAGCGCGCTCGATGCGTACGCCGACGTGGCCGCGTTGCTCCAGCCGGCCTACGGCGCCTTCGTGGGGACCGGCGACGGCGCTCTGCTGAGCTTCTCGCCGGAGCTGTTCCTGCGCCGCCGCCGACGCGAGGTCGAGTCGGCGCCCATCAAGGGGACAACGCCGCGCCCGGGCGACCCGGCGGCGGCCGCCGCCGCCCGCGAGACGCTCGTCGCGTCGGCCAAGGACGCCGCCGAGCACGTGATGATCGTCGACCTCATGCGCAACGACCTCGGGCGGGTCGCCGAGTACGGGTCGGTGAGCGCCGCGGCCGTCCCCCAGGTCGAGCCCCATCCCGGCCTATGGCATCTCGTCACGCGGGTGCGCGGGCGCCTGCGTCCCGGCGTGACCGACGGCGACCTGTTGCGCGCGACGTTTCCGCCGGGGTCGGTGACCGGGGCGCCGAAGATCCAATCCCTGAAGGTCATCTCGCAGCTCGAGGGCACTGGGCGCCAGGCCTACACCGGCGCCATCGGCTTCGCGAGCCCTGCGGCGGGCCTCGAGCTCAACGTCGCCATCCGCACGCTCGAGGTGCGCGGGCGCCATGCCTGGCTGGGATGCGGCGGGGGGATCGTCGCCGACTCCCAGCCCGACGCGGAGCTGCGCGAGGCGCTCGACAAGGCCCGGCCGATCGTCGAGGCGCTCGGCGCGACGCTCCCGGCTCCCCGCCCGCCGCGACCCGGGCTCGACGCGGTGCTCGGACTGCCGCGCCTGGATCGTCCCGACCCGGCCGTCGGGTTGCTCGAGACCATCCTCGTCGCGGACGGGTCCGCCGTCGATGCCGAGCGCCACGTGCAGCGCCTGGAGCAGAGCGCGATCGAGGTCTTCGGCCTGCGCCCGCCCCCCGGCCTGGCCGAGCGCATCGGCGCGACAGCACGCTCGAGCCGTTCGCAGCACGCGCGGCTGCGCATCGTCACGCACGCGGACGGGACGACGAACCTCAGCCTCCGGCCCGCGAGTTCCCCGTCGGCGCCGGTGATCCTCGAGCCCGTCCTCCTCGCCGGGGGGCTCGGCGCCCACAAGTGGGCCGACCGCGCCCCGCTCCTCAGGCCGTCCGGGTTCGAGGGTCTGATCTGCGACCTCGACGGCGCGGTGCTCGAGGCGGCCTCCGCGAGCGTCTGGCTGCTCGTCGACGGGCGCCTCGTCACCCCGCTCGCCGACGGGCGCATCCTCGAAGGCGTCACGCGCCGCCGGATCCTCGAGGCTGGTCACGTCGACGGGATCCCGGTCGTCGAGGGCCCGATCTCCCTCGGCGACGTTCAGCGGGCGGCCGGCGTGCTCGTCAGCTCGGCGATCCGCGTGGCGTGCGCCGCCGCGCTGGGGCCGGATGAGCCGAGCCTCGAGGCCCGGCGGATCGCCTCGGCGCTGCGCTCGCAGCTCGCCGGCGCTATTGCGTGAAGACGATCTTCCCGGCCGTCTCGCCGTCCATCATGGCGCGAAAGCCCGCCTCGGCGGACGCCAGCGGGAGCTCCATCCCGACGAGCGGGTGGATGTCCTTCTGGACGCAGAACGACAGGAGGTCCAGGAGCTCGTCACGCGTCCCCATCGTCGAGCCGACGACGCGCAGCTGCAGGAAGAAGATGCGCTGGAGCTCCGCGGGGGACGCATCGCCGGTCGTGGCGCCGGAGATCACGATCACACCGCCTGGCTTGAGGGACTTCACCGAGTGCGACCACGTCGCCCGGCCGACCGTCTCGAACACCCCGTCGACGCGCTCCGGCAACCGGGCGCCCGGATCGAAGGCGGCGTCGGCGCCCTGCTCGAGGGCCAGCGCGCGCTTCTCCTCGGTGCGTCCGGTGACCCAGACGCGCATCCCGGCCGCATGGCCCAGGGCGATCAGCGCGGTGGCGACGCCACCGGAGGCGCCCTGCACGAGCATCGTCTGGCCGGGCCGCAGCCCCGACTTGACGAACAGCCCGCGGTAGGCCGTCAGCCACGCGACCCCCAGGCACGCCGCCTCGGAGAACGAGAGCTCGGCCGGCTTGGCGACGACGTTGCGCTCGGGCACGATCACGCGCTCGGCGAACGTCCCCTGGTGGCGCTCGCTGAGGAGCGAGCGCTTGGGGTCCAGCGTCTCGTCGCCCATCCAGCCGTCGGACGGGATGACGCCGTGGAGCACGACCTCGCTGCCGTCGTCCAGCACGCCGGCGCCGTCGCAGCCCAGGATCATCGGGAACGCTTCCTCGCGGATGCCGATGCCGCGCAGCGTGAAGAGGTCGTGCCCGTTCAGGCTGGCTGCCTTCACCTGCACCGAGACCCATCCGTCAGGGGCGGCGACGTCGGGGCGGTCGCCCAGCGTCAGGGCCGCCAGCGGGTCGTCGGGGTTCGGAGCGGAGGCGTAGACGGCGAACATGCGCGAGAGGCTAGCCGCCGCCCCCGCCGCGAGCGAGGATCGCCGTCAGGACCTCGAGCGCGCGACCGCGGTGCGCGTCGAGCTCGGCGACAAGGCGGTCAGGGTCGCGGCGACCGATCGCCGCGACGATGCGATCGTGGGCATCGAGCGCCGCGCGCCGCTCGTCCGGGGAGTTGTAGTAGAGCGCGCGGTACGCCTCGGTCGAGTCCCACAGCAGGCGGATCAGGCGCATGGCATGGACCTGGTCGGGCGACTCGAGGATCGCGAAATGGAACCGGCGGTTGGCCTCCAGCTCGGCCGCGACGTCTCCGGCCTCGGCGGCGTCGGCGCAGTCCTTCGCCGCGAGGGCGATGCGATCGAGCGCGTCGTCGTCCAGCGTGGGCAGCGCGTGGCGTGCGGCGCGCGCCTCGAGGACCTGACGCAGCGCGTAGATCTCCTCGAGGTCCCCGATGCGCAGCTCGGTGACGAAGTAGCCGCGACGGGCCCGGTAGGTGACCTGCCCCTCCTGCTCGAGGACCCGCAGCGCCTCGCGCACGGGAGCGACGCTGACACCCATTCGCTCGGCGACGTCCTCCTGGTTCACGCGCTGGCCGGGGCGCAATTCGCCGTCGACGATGGCGCGCCGCAGTCCGACTAGGGCGTGCTGCTGGATGGTCCCCGGCGGGGTCGCGGGGGCGGCGCTCATCGGAACGCCTGGATGCCGGTCAGCGCACCGCCGACCACGAGGGCGTGGATGTCGGCGGTCCCCTCGTACGTGACCACCGACTCGAGGTTGTTCATGTGACGGATGACCGGGTACTCGAGCGTGACGCCGTTGGCGCCGAGGACCTGGCGTGCGGTGCGCGCGACGTCGAGCGCCGCGTTGACGTTGCCGAGCTTGCCCATGCTGACGTGCTCGGGCCGCAGGCGACCGGCGTCCTTCATCCGGCCCAGGTGCAGCGCCAGCAGCGTCGCGCGGTTGACCTCGAGGGCCATGCTCGCCAGCTTCTGCTGCTGGAGCTGCGTCGCCGCGATCGGCCTGCCGAACGCGATGCGCTCCTTGCTGTACTCGAGCGCTGCCTCGAAGCACGCGCGCGCGGCGCCGGCCGCGCCCCAGACGATCCCGTAACGGGCCTCGTTCAGGCAGGACAGCGGCCCGCGCAGCGACGTGGCCTCCGGCAGCAGCGCGCCGGCGGGCAGGCGCACGTCGTCGAGCAGCAACTCGGACGTGACGGACGCGCGCAGCGACAGCTTGCGGTGGATGTCCTGCGTCGAGAAGCCCTTGGTGCCCTTCGGCACCAGGAAGCCGCGGACGCCCTCGTCGGTCCGTGCCCACACGACGGCGACATCGGCGATCGAGCCATTGGTGATCCACATCTTCTGGCCGTGCAGGATCCAGTCGTCCCCGTCGCGCCGCGCGCGGGTCCGCATCGCGCCCGGATCCGAGCCTGCGTCGGGCTCGGTCAGCCCGAAGCAGCCGATCGCGTCGCCCGAGGCCATGCGCGGCAGCCACTCCTGCTTCTGCTCCTCCGAGCCCCAGCGGTGGATCGCGTACATCGCCAGCGATCCCTGGACCGAGACGAGGCTGCGCACGCCGCTGTCGCCGGCCTCGAGCTCCATGCACGCGAGGCCGTACGCGGTCGCGGTCGCCCCCGCGCATCCGTAGCCCTCCAGGTGCATCCCGAGCACTCCCAGCCGGCCCAGCTCGCCCGGGAGCTCGAGCGGGATCCGCGCCTCCTCGAACCAGTCCCCGACGTGAGGCACGACGCGCTCGCGGACGAACGCGCGCACCGTGTCGCGGATGTCGCGCTCCTCGTCGGAGAGGAGCTGGTCGATCCCGAGGAAGTCGGTCGGGCGAATGTCGGCCGGCGGCGCCGTGGTGGCAGGCATGCGAAGCGGGGCTCCTTGACCCAAGATTTTCGAAACTCTAGGATCGATTGAACCACATGGCCTCAGCGCTCGACAACCTCCGGGTGCTCGACTTCTCCCGGGTGCTCGCCGGCCCGTTCGCGACGATGCTGCTCGCCGACCTCGGGGCAACCGTCACCAAGGTGGAGCGACCGGGCATCGGCGACGACACGCGTTCGTGGGGCCCGCCCTACGACGACGCCGGCGAGGCGACGTACTTCGCGTCGGTCAACCGCAACAAGGACAGCATCGTGCTGGATCTCGGCGACGCCGATGACCTCGCGCGGGCGCGCGCCCTGGCGCTCGAGGCCGACGTCCTCGTCGAGAACTTCCGGCCCGGCCTCATGGACCGGCTGGGCCTCGGCCACGACGACCTCGCGGTCGCCAACCCCGGGCTCGTCTACTGCTCGGTGACCGGGTTCGGGCGCGGCGGGGGCGCCGCCCTTCCCGGCTACGACCTTCTCATCCAGGCCGTGGGAGGCCTGATGAGTATCACGGGGACGGCCGACGGCGAGCCGCAGAAGGTCGGCGTCGCCCTGGTCGATGTCCTGGCCGGGCTCTTCGCGTCGGTGGGCATCCTTGCCGCGCTCCAGCACCGCAACGCCACCGGTGAGGGCCAGCGCGTCGACATCGACCTCCTGTCCTCGCTGCTCGCGGCCCTGGTCAACCAGGGCTCGGCCTACACGGCCGGGGGCGTCGTCCCGGCCCGCATGGGCAACGAGCACCCGAGCATCGCCCCCTACGAGCTCCTCCCGTGCGCCGACGGCGACCTCGTGCTGTGCGTCGGCAACGACCGCCAGTTCGCCGCGCTCTGCGCCGTCCTCGGCGCGCCGGAGCTGGCCGGCGACGCGCGGTTCGCGACGAACGCCGCGCGCGTCGAGCACCGGCGCGCGTTGCGGGCGGCGCTCGAGGAGCGCCTCGCGACGCGCCCCGCCGCCGACTGGGCCGCCGCGCTGATCGAGGCCCGCGTCCCCGCCGGCGTGGTCAACGACGTGGCCGGCGCGTTCGCCCTCGCCACGACGCTCGGACTGCAGCCCATCGTCAGCCTGCCCCGCGAGGACGGCACGACGCTCGACCTCACGCGCAACCCGATCGGCCTCTCGGCGACACCGCCCGCCTACCGGTCGGCGCCGCCCCGGCTGGCCTCACCCACCACCGGTCACGAGCGGCGCTGACGCCCGCCGCCGCGGGGCCGACCGCCAGTCGATGCCCGCTGGACCGGCTGCACGTTTCGGGTCGGCGCCGCCGCCGCTAGGTTCGGAGCGTGTGCCGGGTCATGGCCTATCTGGGGGTTCCGGTGTCCCTGGACGGACCGCTGTTCGCCGCCGACAACTCGCTCGTGCGCCAGTCCGTGGGCGCGCGGTTGATGTCGCTGCTGAACATCGGGGGGTTCGGCCTCGTGGCGTGGGACGGGCTGTCGGCGGAGCGCGAGCGCCCGTACCTGTACCGCACCCCCGCCGTCCCGGTCTTCGATCGCAACCTCAAGGCCCTCGCCGAGAAGGTCCATCCGACGACGGCGATCGCGCACGTGCGCGGCGTGGTCTACGACCCGGCCGAGATGGTCGGACCGCAGAACCTGCATCCGTTCCGCTTCAAGGACGCTCGCGTCGCGCTGGCCCAGAACGGCGATCTCCATGGCTTCGGCGAGATGCGCTACGACCTGCTCGACCACATCGGCCCCGAGCTCGTGCGCTGCATCGAGGGGACCACGGACACCGAATGGGTCTACGCGCTGGTGCTCTCCCGGCTCGCCGACCCGTTCGGCCACGCGACCGCGGATGAGCTCGCACAGGCCGTCGAGGAGACCCTGGCGATCCTGCGCGACGTTCGCGAGCGCCGCGGGATCGGGACGCAGTCGCCCGTGAACCTGGTGCTGGGCGACGGCGACTGCCTCGTCGCGACGCGGTTCTGCTTCGACTACGGCTGGTACCCCGACGACGGCTCGTTCTTCGCCGGCGAGCGCGAGTTCGACTTCACCACGCTGTGGTACGCGGCCGGCGAGACGTTCGCGGCCGGCGAGAACGGCTGGGACGTCCGGTATGGCTCGACCACGGGCATCGCGATGCTCGCGTCCGAGCCGCTGGGCGCGGACGTCACGGGATGGGTCGAGGTCCCGGAGTACTCGATGATCGTGGTCCGCCGCGAGGCAGGCGGCGTGGCGGTCGACGTGCGCGAGCTCGAGCTGTGAGCGATCCGGGCCCGGCACTCGCCGCGTCGAAGCTGTTCGGGGCGATGCCGGAGTCGACCCGCGAGGACGTGGGCCGGCTCATGCGACGCGTCGCATACGCGCGCGGCGAGGTCGTGTTCTGCCAGGGCGAGCCGGGGAACCAACTCGTGCTGATCGAGAGCGGCGAGCTCGAGGCGCTGCTGGCCGTGCCCGGCGGCCAGCCGCTGCGCCTGTCATCCGTCGGCCCGGGCGAGGTCGCGGGCGAGCTGTCGCTGCTGGGCGACGGACGCCGCACGGCGACCGCGCGCGCGACCGAGCCGTCGACCGGCTGGGCGCTGGACCGCTCGGCCTTCGACGTGCTGCGCAACGACGTGCGCCCCGCGGCCTCGGTGGTGACGCGGGCGATCGGGCTGCTGGCCGTCAAGCGACTCAACCACCTGTATCAGCGCGCGGCCCGCGAGATCACGGGCGAGCCCGGGCCGTCCGCCTCGGCGCACGGCGGCCCCTTTGCCGTGCCCGCCGAGTCCGGCGAGCCGGCGTACCTGCAGACGACGCGCTTCTTCGAGGACTTCAGCGCGGCCGAGATCGCCGCGGTGACGGACGGGCTGCCGCGCCTGGAGGTGCCGCGAGGCGCGCTCCTGACGGCCCGCGACCAGCCGCCCGTGGCGCTCTGGATCGTCGTGCGCGGAGCGGTGGAGACCACGATCCGAGGCGCGACGGCGCTCCGGCGCCTGCGCCTGGCCGGTCCGGGCCGCGCGGTCGGTCACGTCGGCCTCCTCGCCGACGCGGCGTGCGTCGAGCGCATCGAGAGCCGCGCGCGGGAGCGGGCGATCGTGCTCGAGGTGCCGTGGACGCGCGTCTCTGAGCTGCTGAGCGGTCCCGACCACGCGGCGCGGCGCTTCGCCGCCGCGCTCTGGACCGACAGCGTCCGCGCCCTGCAGCACGGCGAGCGCCCGCTCGCGCGCATGAGCGCGATCGGAACCCCCGCCGTCCCGCCTGGCCTGGCCGCCCACCGGCCTGGAGCGCTGCCGACGACCATCGCCGCATCGCTGCCCGACCGCCGGTCGGTGTGTCCCCGCTAGGTTGGCGCCCCGCTATCCCGCCTCGACAGCGACCGCGTCGGTCTTGACGGTGTCGGTCGGATAGGCCTGCTCGACGGGAACGACGAAGACGAAGCACCGCTCGCCGCCGTGCTTGAGCACCGTGTCGACCACGGTCGGCGCATGGTCGGCGCCGACGACACATTCGATCCTGGCCTTCGGTCGCAGGTGCTGCTCGATCTTGACCCCCCGATAGCTCCCGCTCGTCGTGGCTTCGGGAAGCGAGCCGTTCGCGTTCACGACCGAAAGGGACACGAAGCCCAATCCGAGAAGGTCGTCACGGATCGGATCGAAGCACTCAGGCTCGACGTACGCCACAACCATCTTCATGCTCCGCGTCCTCTCCAAGTGGGTGGAGCGCCAGCCTAGGTGGCGCGAAGCGCACCGATGTTTGGACCGGGGTCGAAATTTCCGGGACGGCCGGGGTGCATCGGGGCCACCCGGGACGACCATCCGGGCCACCCTTGGCGCACCCCCCAGAGCGTCGTGTACCTTCGCGAAGGTAAGCGTCGGGAGGGTCGCAGTGATGAGACCAGCACAGGACACGGCCGCCGCCGTCATCGAGTGGCTCCGCGAGGAGCGCCGGGTCGCCGCCGGGCTGCTCGTGGGCGTCGAGGGATCCGCGCCGCTCGACGTCGGCGCCAGCATGTACATCGACGCCGGCGGGACCATCGAGGGCAGCGTCACCGGCGGATGCGTCGAGAGCGCCGTGGCCCAGGAGGCGCTCGCGATCCTGGAGGGCAACGACGCGCCGCGACTGGTCACCTACGGCATCTCCGACGAGCTGGCCGGCACGGTCGGGCTCACGTGCGGCGGCACCGTCCACATCTTCATCCACGAGCTGCTCCCCGACGGCCACGAGGCGACGATCCGGTCGCTCGAGGCGCTCGTCGAGGACCACCCGAGCGCGATCGCCACGCTGCTGGACGGCCCGGGCGCGGGGAGCAAGCTCTACGTCGACGCCTCGAGCCGGACGGGCACGCTCGGAGGGACCGACCTGCTGGATCGCAACGTCGAGCGCGAGGCGCGCGGGCTCGTCGCGCACGGCCGCACGATGGTGCGCCACTTCGGCGAGGACGGCACGACGCTGGGCACCGGTCTCCGGGTGCACGTCAAGGCGCACGCCGCCCCACCCCGGATGTACATCTTCGGCGCCACCGACTTCTCCGCGGCGCTCGCGCGGATCGCGCGGGGCGTCGGGTATCAGGTGACCATCGCCGACCCGCGGACCGCGTTCCTGTCGTCCGCGCGGTTCTCGTCGTCAGCCGACACCGTGCCGGCGTGGCCCGACAGGGTCCTGGCTGACGTGACGCTCGGCGCCCGCGACGCCGTCCTGGTCTTCGCGCACGATCCCAAGCTCGACGAGCCGGCGCTCATGGCGGCATTCGCGACGGACGCCGGCTACATCGGCGCGCTCGGCAGCCGCAAGACGACCGCCGACCGCGAGCAGCGCCTCCGCGGCGCCGGCGCCACCGACGAGGACCTCGCCCGGCTCTACGCGCCCTGCGGCCTCGACATCGGCGCGGCGACCGTCGAGGAGACGGCGATCGCGGTGCTCGCCGAGATGACCGCGCACCGTGCACACCGCTCAGGCGCGTCCCTGCGGGACGTCACCGGGAGCATCCGCCGCGAGCGTGCGGGGTCGCCCAAGCTCGCGACGCCCATGCCGCCGGACCTCGAGCCGGCCGGGCACGGCGACTGAGCTCAGGTCGAGACCGCGGCCCGGTCAGCGCAACGCATCGGCCACATCCGCCTCACGGGATCGATCCCTGTTGCAGGACCGATCCGTTGCTCACCACGATCGGCGCGACGAGGACGGGGGCGGCGCCGATGATCGTGGGTCCCATCGCGACGGCCACCTGCC
>JAOPZW010000070.1 GCA_025963905.1 Solirubrobacterales bacterium
ACGAGGGGCTTGCGCCGTTCTGCTCGATCGCCGAGAGCGAGCACGACATCATGGGCGCCGGCCACGCCTCCACCTCGATCGGCTATGCCGTCGGGCTCAAGGAGGGCATGCGCCTGCGCGGCGACGGTGACGCGGGCAAGGTCGTCGCGGTGATCGGCGACGGCGCGATGACCGGCGGGGTCGCGTTCGAGGCGATCCACCAGGCCGGCGGCCTGGGAACGCCGATCGTCGTTGTGCTCAATGACAACGGGATGTCGATCGCCCCGAACGTGGGGGCGCTGTCGTCCTACTTCAACCGGGTGCGGCTGAACCCCAAGCTGTGGCACGCCCGCGAGGGCGTCGAGGAACGGCTCGCCGACCTGCCCGGCGGCCTGGGCGCCGCGTTCGAGAAGCTCGGGCCCCAGCTCAAGGAGTCGATCAAGGCGCTGCTCGCTCCCGGCCTCTTCTGGGAGGAGCTCGACTGGGCGTACACCGGCGTCGTCGACGGCCACGACACGCGGGCGCTGCGCCGGGCGCTGCGCGACGCCCTCGCCGCCGACCGCCCCGTGGTGGTCCACATCGCCACGGTCAAGGGCAAGGGCTTCGCCGCCGCCGAGGACGGCGGGCTCGAGGGCATGGAGAAGTGGCATGCCGCCAAGCCCAAGTCGATCGCGAACCGCGCCCCGGCGCCGAGCAGGCCCGCCGCCCGCGGCCAGGCCCCGCCGCCGCCGCAGTACACGCAGGTGTTCGGCAACGCGATGGTCGAGGAGTGCCGCCGCGACGATCGGGTCGTCGGGATCACCGCCGCCATGAACTCGGGCACCGGGCTCAACGTCCTGCAGACGGCGATGCCGGAGCGCTACTTCGACGTCGGGATCGCCGAGCAGCAGGCGATCCTCTTCGCGGCCGGGCTGGCGCTGGAGGGCGTCAAGCCGGTCGCCGCGATCTACTCCACGTTCCTGCAGCGCGCCTACGACCAGATCGTCCACGACGTCTGCCTGCAGAAGCTCAACGTCGTGTTCGCGATGGACCGCGCCGGGCTGGTCGGCGACGACGGGCCGACGCATCACGGCGTGTTCGACATCGCCTACCTGCGCTGCCTGCCGAACCTGGTGCTCATGGCTCCTCGCGACGAGGCGATGCTCGTCCACATGCTGCGGACCGCCCTCCTGTTCGACGACGGGCCGGTGGCGCTGCGCTACCCGCGCGGCGAGGGCGTGGGCGTCGCGCTGCCCGCCGCCCATGCCGTCGCGCCGATCAAGATCGGCCGCGGCGAGATCCTGCGCGAGGGCGATCGCGTGGCCATCATCGGCTACGGCTCGGGGGTCCAGAAGGGTCTCGAGGCCGCGGACCTGCTGGCCGAGCGCGGGCTTGACGTCACGGTCGCCGACGCGCGCTTCGCCAAGCCGATCGACGCCGCGCTCATGGCTCAGCTGGCCGCCGAGCACGACCTGCTGGTGACCGTCGAGGAGGGCGTCCTGGCCGGCGGCTTCGGCTCGGCGGTGTGGGAGACGCTCAGCGACGGCGGCGTGCCGGTGCCGAAGATGCTGCGCGTCGGAATCCCCGATCGCTACGTGACCCACGGCGCCCCGGCGCTGCTGCATGCCGAGGTCGGATTCACCGGCCGGGCGATCGCCCAGCGCATCGAGGCGGCGGTCGGGGCCGACGCGTCAGCGCTCAGCGAGGTCTGAGCCCGGGTGCGGCGGCGGGCGTCTTCGTCCTGGACAGCGGATCCCGGGAAGAGAAACGGCCCGCCAGGTGGCGGGCCGTTTCAGGGAGGAGAGATACTGCTATGTGGTCCCGCTTGGGTCCATCTATGTGATCACTGGGGGAAGTCCGGGTCCTACGCCTGCAGGCTGTAGCGGGTGGTGAGGTTCAGCAGCAGCTGAGCGGCGCCGATCAGCGTGAGCGTCAGTGCGGCAGTCGCGTCGCCGGCGAGGCCCACGACCGCGGCGGCGCCTACGAGGCCGACGGCGATGCCGTAGTCGAAGGCGTGCAGCGCCGACACAGGCACGGCGCTCGCCCCGCGCTCGTCGACCGTTCCCGCCAGCGCGACGCCCGTGATCAGCGCGCCGAGCGCGACGGCCACGACGGCCGCGGGCAGCCCGAAGCCGAGCAGGAACGGCGCGATCATGGTGAACATGCCGATCACGAGCTGGAGGGCCGCGCGGATCGGGAGGGGAATGAGGCGCAGGGCGGTCACGACGGCACCCATCGTCCTGGCTGACTGGCCAGTCATGTGTGACGGGGGTCACACGGGCGTCGCCTCGTCCGTACGGGTTGCCGGCGGGCGGTCCGCGGGCGCCGGGATGCAAGGTCGGGGGAGGGGGCCGCTACCGTTCGCGCCTGACGCCATGGCCAAGGTCCGCCTCGACACGCTCCTGGCCCGGCGAGGGCTCTTCGAGTCCCGCGCACGGGCGGCCGCCTCGGTGATGGCCGGCGAGGTGCGCCTCGGCCCGGCCGGCGACCGGGCCGCGAAGCCCGGTCAGCTCGTGTCCGACGACGTCGCCGTCGCGGTCGATGAGCGCCCGCGCTTCGTCTCGCGCGGCGGCACGAAGCTCGCCAACGCGCTGGCGGCGACGGGGGTCGACCCGGCGCGGCGGCGATGCCTGGATGTCGGCGCTTCGACGGGCGGCTTCACCGACTGCCTCCTGCAGGCCGGGGCCGCCCATGTCGTCGCGCTCGACGTCGCCTACGGGGAGCTGAGCTGGTCGCTGCGCACCGACGAGCGGGTGACCGTCCTCGAACGCACCAACGCCAGGGCGATCACGCCGGGCGACCTGCCCTACGTGCCGGACCTCATCGTCGCCGACGTCTCGTTCATCTCGCTCGCCAAGGTGCTCCCCGCGGTGCTGGCCTGCGCCGCGCCGCACTTCGACGCGCTCGCCATGGTCAAGCCCCAGTTCGAGCTCGGGCGCGGGCGCGTAGGCAAGGGCGGCGTCGTGCGCGAGCCCGCCGATCGCCGTGAGGCGCTCGTCGCGGTGGCCGGCGCGGCCCAGGCGGCGGGCGCGGCGGTCATGGGCTTCGCGTCGTCGGGGCTGCCGGGCCCGAAGGGCAACCGCGAGACGTTCGCATGGCTCGCCGAAGGCGGTCGCCTCGGCGCCGTGACGGATCTCGAGGTGGCGGCCCGCGTGGTGGAGCCGTGACGCGGGCGCGGACCGCGACGGTCCTGTCGCACACCCGACCCGATGACGTCGCCGGAGCGCTGGCGCTGCTCATCGACGCCGCGCAGCGCGAGGGCGTAACCCTGCGCTTCGACCCCGAGGAGACCCGCAAGCACGGCCTGCGGCCGGGTGACGGCGTGGTCACCGACGCGCCGCTGAGCGACGACGTCGAGCTGTGCATCGTGCTCGGCGGCGACGGGACGATCCTGCGGGCGCTGCGCCGCTACGCCGGCACGAGCGTGCCTGTGTTCGCGGTGAACTTCGGCGAGGTCGGGTTCCTCGCCACGATCGACCCCGATCGCGACACGATCGCGTCGGGCTTCGAGCGGGCGCTGGCGGGCGACTTCGAGGTCCTCACGGTCCCCGCGATCGCCCTCGAGACGCCGGATGGCCCGCAGGCGGCGATCAACGACCTCTCGATCCATCGCAAGGTCGGCGAGCGCGTCGCCACCCTCGCGTACGCGATCGACGGCGAGGAGGTCGGCAGCGTGCGCTGCGACGGCATCGTCATCGCCACGC
>JAOPZW010000076.1 GCA_025963905.1 Solirubrobacterales bacterium
ACCGCAAGAGCGGCGACCGTGGCGAGTGCGAGCACCCGCTTCTTTCCGAACTTGAACATGTAGGTGAAACCCCCCGTGGGTAGTAGTTGTCCCGGCCCCTAGCGCCCTCATGGGCCGGGACCCAACAGGACCATCGGTCATGGGCAGGCCGCCGTACATAGGCCGAACGGGCCTAATTGGCGTTCAGTCGATTGAACGCCAAACGGTCACGAGAGCACGACGAACGGCGCGATTTGCAGGTGGAACGGGCGTTCCGGGCGCGGTCGGCTCAGGACCGGCGCGACGAAGCTCAGTGTCTTCGGATCCCCGTCGAGTGGGGACTGCCGAACGCTCGAGCTGAGGTCGACCCCCGCTCAGCGAACCGTCAGAGCGACTGCTCGCCGAGCACGATCCGCTCGGTCACGTCGCACGCCCGCTCGACGAGATCGCGGACGTCGGCGCCGGGCTGGCGCCACTTGCCGAGCACGTAGCCGGCGACGATCTCGGGGTCGGTGGAGTCGGGGCGACCGACGCCGATGCGCACGCGGGCGAAGTCCGCCGAGCCGAGGCCGGCCTTCAGCGACTTGAGGCCGTTGTGGCCGGCGAGGCCGCCGCCGATGCGGGGGCGGATGTCGCCGAAGGGCAGGTCGATCTCGTCGTGGATGACGAGGAGGCGGTCGAGGTCGACCTTCAGCGCCCCGCGGGCGGGGCCGACCGACTTGCCGGCGTCGTTCATGTACGTCTGGGGCAGCAGGACGCTGACGCGCGGGCCACCCGGGCCGGTGCGGCCCTCCGTGAGCAGGCCGGCGTACTTCGCCTTGGCCTTGGGGAGCTGCCAGCGCGCGGCGAGCGCGGTGGCGACCTCGAAGCCGATGTTGTGCGGCGTGTTGGCGTAACCCGCACCGGGGTTGCCCAAGCCGACGATGAGCCAGTCCACGGGTGACGATGTCGCGCCGAAGAGGCGGCGCACGGCGCCGCCGCTACTCGGAGGAGGCGTCGCCGGCCTCGCCGGCCTCGTCCGCGGCGCCCGGCGCCTCGCCCACGCGCTCGGTCTCCTCCTCGATGCCCTCCTCCTCCTCCAGCTGGAGGCGCGGCGGCGTGAGCGTGGCGATGACCGTCTCGTCGACGTCGTCGACCAGGGTCACGCCCTCAGGGGGCGTGACCTGGGAAAGCGTCACGGTGTCGTTGATCTGCATCCCCGACACGTCGTAGGTGAGCGACTCGGGGATCTCGTTGGGCAGCGCTTCGACGGTGACCTCGCGCGTGATGTGCTCGAGCACGCCGCCCTCCTTGACGCCCGGCGCATCCTCTTCGCCCAGGAGCACGACCGGCACGACCGACTGGATCGCCTGGTTGAGGTCGACGCGCACGAAGTCGACGTGCAGGGTGTCGCCGCGGACGGCGTCACGCTGGGCGTCCTTGAGGACCGCGGAGGTCGCCTTGTCGTCCAGTGAAAGCTCGACGACGGCACCGGCCGCGGCGAGGGCATGACGGAGTTCGCGGGCGTCGACCTGGAAGGGAAGCGGCTCGACGCCACCGCCGTAGAGGATCCCGGGAACGCGACCCTCGCGACGCAGCCGGCGGGTCGCGCGGGAGCTGCCGGTCGCGCGTGGGGCGATGATTAGCCTGGTCGTCTTCGTCGTAGCCATGAGCGGCGGCTGATGGTAGCGGGATCGCCGCTGCGGCGGCCTGTCAGTGAGAGCCGCTCAGCCCAGGGCGCCGAACTGGTTCGTGGCCAGGTAGTTGCGCTGGAGGTCGAAGAAGCCGGGCTTCTTGACGCCGTCGAAGCTGATCACGCCCTTCTGGTGGATCGGCGGGTTCGGCCGCGGGTTGCCGCCCTCCCAGTCGGGCCGCACCCGGAACTCCTGCAGCGTCCAGTAGATCGCCCCGGACAGCCACGGCTTGGTCGCGTAGACCCCGAGGTGGAAGTTGATGAAGTCCTGCTGGAAGGCGTAGGTGCCCTTCTCCTCCACCGGCCCGTCGCGGTTGGCCTCCGCCCCGAACTCGGTGATGACGACCGCCTTGTTCGGATAGCACTGGCGTACGGAATCCAGGTACTCCGGCAGCAGCGTGCGGTCGGCGATCTGGCCGTTGGGGCCGGTGTACCAGCCGAAGTACTCGTTGATGCCGATCACGTCGATCGGCCCGTACCCGGGCTGGCAGCCGGCGGACGGGTAGCCGGCCACGGCCAGGCCGACAGGGCGTGTCGGGTCCAGCGCCTTCGCGGCCTCGGCCGCGGCCTTGATGTACTGGCCCTGGATAGGCCCGGGGCGCGAGCTGAGCTCGTTGCCGAGCGACCACACGATCACCGACGGGTGGTTCTGGTTGGTCTCGATGTTGGTCTGGAGCTCGCGGGCGGCGAGCTCGCGCACGACCCGCTCCTTGAGGTACTGCGTCTTGATCGCGTAGACCGGGATCTCCGACCACTGCATGATCCCGAGCTTGTCCGCCTGCTCCTGGAAGTAGGGGTGCAACGGATAGTGGCTGCGCACGACTGTGGCGCCGAGCTCCTTGATCCAGGCCAGCTGCTGGTCGCGGATCTGGTTGTTGATCGCGAAGCCGAATTGCTTGGAGTCCTCGTGCAGGGCGACGCCGCGGAAGTTCAGCGGCTGGCCGTTGAGGAAGAGCTTGCCGTTGACGACCTTGATCGAGCGGATGCCGGTCTTGAGCGTGTAGGTCTGCAGCACCCGGCCGCCGGAGCTCAGGGCGAGCGGTGCGCTGTACAGGTAGGGGCTCCTCGGCGACCACAGCTTCGGGTGGGCGACCTTGAGCGCCTTCGTGAGCGTGGCGAATTGTCCGGGGCCCACGGTCGCCGAGCCGAGCGAGATCGTCTTGGCGCCGAAGCGACCGGTCACGCTCACCCGGCGCGCGCGATCGCCGTAGTTGCGCAGCGTGACGCGGTAGTCGATCGTCGCATTGCAGGAGGCGCAGGGGAGGATCGGGCGCACGACGACGGTGTTGAAGTCGATGTCGTTGATCTTGCGCAGGTAGACCTCGCGCAGGATGCCGCCGTAGTTCCACCAGCCACCCGTCGGCGTCCCCTTGGCGGACAGGCCCGAGGGCGGGAAGTCGGTCTGCTTGCGCACGCTGTCGACGCGCACGACCAACCGGTTCGTGCCTCCGCGGTTGAGCAGCGACTTCGGAAGGCGCAGCTCGAAGGGCAGGTAGGCCCCGCTATTCGTTCCTATCGGCTTGCCGTTCAGCCAGGCCTTCGTGCGGTAGTTGACCGACTCGAACCGCACGACCCACGACAGCGCGCCCGACGCGCTGGGCAGCTTGAAGTCCTTGCGATACCAGCCGACGCCTCCGATGAACGACTGCGGGCTCTCGTCGGTCGCGTTCCAGGCGTTGGGTACCTTCGTCCGCGTCCAGCCGGCCGTGGTCTTCTGCTTCTGGAAGCCGAGCTTGATGCCGTCGGCGCCGACGGGGTCCATGCGGAACAGCCACGGGCCGTCCATGAGGTAGCGGCCGCTGGGACCGGTCTGGTACAGCGTCTTCGCGCTGGGGGTGGTGACGACCGACTGGGCGGCGGCGGCGGGCGCCGCGGCGACCAGCGCGGCCAGCGCGGCGCCGGCAAGAGCGAGGAGGTGACCGTTCATGCGGGGGGTCGGAACACGGGGAAAGGCCCAGCGTTGCGGCGCTCCGGTCCGGCCATCAGCACGAGCTTTCGCGGCCGATCGGGGCACTGAGGCGCTGCAGAGTCACCCTTCGCCCCGTCAGCGCGTTTCCCTCGCGCCGGACCCGGACGCATTGCACGACCGGCAGGCCGTGATCGATGACCCCCCAGGCGACGCGGGTCAGTCCGGATGCCGCTCCCAGCGCGTAGGCGGTGTCCGATTGGTAGGCGAAGACCTTGACGTCACCGGGCCGCCGCAGGCGGGCGGCGTTGCGCTGCGTCTGCGCGCGGCACGCCGGGTCGGCCCGGCAGCCGTCCAGGCGGTCGAGCATCCCGCCCGCGTCCCCGCGCGCCTCCGCGCGCACGAGGGAGATGACCGCGCTGCGCTCGTCGGTCTCCGTGCTGAGGTAGCGCGCGACGAGCACGGATACCCCGAGGAAGACCGCCAGGGCGGCGACGATGAGCGGCAGGCGGCGGCGCACGCGACGCCGGAGCCTAGAGAACGCTTCTAGACCGCTCCCCCGTCGTCCCCGTTGAGCTCCAGGAAGCGGCGCACGGACTGCTCCTGGTGCTCCAGGCGCTCGGCCATCCAACGGGCGTGCTCGGAGGCGCGCTCGGCGAAGTCGGCAAGACAGCGCTCGGGATCGTCGGGCAGTGGATAGACGTGGGCCACGTCGGGCTGGGCGCAAGCGATGCCCATCGGCGGGAGGCCGTCGGCGAGCAGGCGCGCGCTGCACACCGGCGCGACGGTGATCTGGCGGTCGGGCGCCACCAGGGCGAGGGGCATGAGCCGGTGGGCCGGCAGCTTCACGTCGAGGGCGACCGAGCGATCGACGCCCACCCGGCCCGCTGCGAGCGCCTCGAGCGGCTCGCGCCAGACCGCCAGGACCGTGTCGGCGGCCAACAGCGCGTCGCGCAGGGTGCGGGCCTGGTCGAGGTAGGCCTCCTCGGCCTCCTCACGGGTGGTCGCGTCGCCGAGGTCGAGGTCGCACGGGACGCGCAGGAGCTGCTCGGCGCCGACCGCGCTGCCGGCGCCCAGGCCGCCGTGGGCGACGTAGGTCTGAATCGTGCCCAGGTCGCGCCGGCCGTGGAAGACGACGGTCAGCGCATCCGTCAGCGCGAGGCCGTCGACGCGCAGGGCGACGGCCATCGCGGCGTCCGGCTCGATGAGCGCACGGCGCAGGAGCTCGTCGGCGGCATCCTCGCCGGGCCCATCGACTCGTTCGTCCATCGCGGCCTCCTTCGTGTTCTCCCTTCATATGGTCCCGCATACGGCGGCGGAACGCGCCACGGTTTTCGCGTCGTGTCCGCGGGCGCGGGGTAGGCTCTGCGGCGATGAAGCTCCTCTACCGGCCGTTCGGGCTCGTGATCGGCATCCTGGCCGGGGTGCTGTCCAAGAAGCTCTTCGACGTCGTGTGGGGCCTGTTCGACAAGGAGGAGCCGCCGAAGCCCACGACGCGCGATGCGAACTGGCCGAAGGTCCTTGGCGCGGCGGCCGTCCAGGGCATCACGTTCAAGGTCACGCGCGCGGCCGTCGACCGCGCCGGCGCCAAGTCCTTCGAGCACCTCACGGGGGTGTGGCCCGGCGAGAAGGAGCAGGAGGAGAGCCAGGCCGCCGAGGCCGTTAGATAGGGGTCCCGCCGCCCCTGCCCCCGCCGCCGCGCACGACGAAGCCCCGTTGCGCCAGCGACGCGAGATCGTCCTCGAAGGCGGCGAACTCCCGGGCGAGCAGGTGGTCCACGGGGCGGCCGGTCGGGCCGGCGACCCGCACCCAGCGGCGCAGCACCCCCTCCCCCACGCGCTCGGCGGCCTCCTCGGTCAGCGTCAGGAGGATCGGCAGCTCAGGCCGGTGGTCGAGCTCGCCGGCGATGACGGCGAGCGGATCGACGCCCAGGACCGTGCACAGCTCCCCGTCGTCCAGCCCGAGGCGGTCCATCAGGACCTGTGCGGCGGTGGACGTCAGAACAGCTGGTTCTCTTCCGGCCATGCGGGCGCGTGGTGCCGCGTGGCCGGAAGTCCGAGATTTGCAGGCGATTCGAGTCGGAGCGGGGCCACCGCATGACGGCGCATATCGCCGTGTCCGGCTACGTTCGTGGACATCGCGTTGACAAGCCCGCCTAGTTGGGGAGTCATCTGCGCAGATGCAGCGGCTTCAGCTGTTCGGCCGTGTGTCGCTCGAGGTGTTCAATGAGCTGATCGTGGCTCCACGTGTCGAGCACGGTCTCGATGTCCCCGCGGTGGACGAGCAGACTGTCAGCGATGTTGTTGAGGACAGACCGCTTGACGCGCCCCTTGTCCCGGTGGCTGCTCACCATGACGGGGACCGCGCAGGGCTTGCCGTCGCTGGACGTGACTTCGGCTCGGAAGAACCATGCGTGGCGCGCCTTGCGGGCGGGCGGACCGATCAGACTAACGACGGCTGCGAGAAGCTGCTGTGTGTCGCTCGAGGCGCCCAGGACGATCCCGTTCCGCGTCGCCGGCGCCGAAGACGCCCGACGTTGATCGACACCAGCCGCTCCTCATGGCGGCGCCGCTCTTCGCCTTCAGCGTCCAAGAGCGCAACTAGGCGCGGGGCCAGTAGGTCGAACGCTTGGTGCTCGTGCTCGGTCGCCCGGCCGTCGCTGACTAGCTCGGCCAGATGGGTGCCGAGATCGAGGACGGTCTCGCCGAAGCGATTGACTGCCGACTGGAAGTCCTCGTCCTCGGCGTAGCAGTCGAACTCCGTGCTCCGGATGACGAACACGTCGTCGTCGAACCAGTGCTCAACCTCAGACAGAACGACGCCATGCTGGCCGATGACGCCCGATGTGGGCTGATCCTCGGATGGCCGCGGTACGTTGGTAGAGGCTGTCGCGGTAGTGGTCATGTTCCTTGAGGGGCGGGGCCTGAGAAGACGCCGTCCCACTCCGTGGTTCGGCATGGTACCGAGCGTTGTCAAGCCCTGATGTCACACAGTAGCCACTCGTTCGGAGGCCGCACCTCGCCCGATGGCCAGCATCCGGGCGACCGCTGCGGTATCCATGTAGCGGGCCCTGGACGGGCACGCCCTTCCCGCAGCAGCTCGACGACGCGCTGGGCGATTCGCCTCGACGTCGTCGATGCTGAGCGCCTCACTCAGCCGGTCGGTCGCCATCATCGGCCTCCGTTGTCCTGTTCGCGCCGCAGCCACGTCCGCAGCTCGTCGGCCTCCTCGTCCTCGCCGACCCGCTCGAGCGTGGCGCCGATCAGCTGAAACATCCAGACCCTGGAGCACGGCGTCGGGCGGCTCCAACCGCGCCGGCGCCACTAGGCAGTTTCCACGCGGCGGCGCGTCACTGGCTAGAACAGCTGGTTCTCTCCGCCGAACACCTCGCTGACGGAGTCGTCGGTGAAGATGCGGCGGATGGAGTCGGTGAGCAGCTCGGCGCAGCTCAGCACGCGGACGTTGTCCGGCGCGCCGGCGCGCAGCGGGATCGTGTCGGTCACCACGATCTGCTCGAAGCCGGAGGCGGCGAGGTTCTCGTAGGCGTTGCCGGAGAGGATCGGATGCGTGGCGGCCGCGTAGACGCGGGCGGCACCCTCGTCGAGCACGGTCTGGCCGGCGGCCTTCAGCGTGCCGGCGGTGTCGATCATGTCGTCGACGATGATCGCCGTCTTGTCGCGCACGTCGCCGATGACGTAGCCGATCTCGGCGACCTGCTGGGCGGGGCGCTCCTTGTCCAGGATCGCGAGCTCGGCGCCGATCTTGGAGGCGAACTTCTTGTTGAGCTTGACGCGCCCGGCGTCCGGGGCGACGACCACGAGGTCGTGCAGGCCCAGGTCGTCGAAGTACTGGGTGAGCATCATCAGCGCGGTCATGTGGTCCACGGGGATCTGGAAGAACCCCTGGACCTGGCCGGCGTGGAGGTCCATCGTCAGCACGCGGT
>JAOPZW010000125.1 GCA_025963905.1 Solirubrobacterales bacterium
CCGCCGCCGCGGCCGCCAGGGCGGCCGCGGCGGCGAGCACGGCTGGAGCTCGACGCGCGCTCATCGCACGCGCAGGCGGGTCGCGTAGCGCCGCGGAGCCCCGACGTTGCCGGCGGCGTCGACCGCGCGCACCCAGGCCACGTAGGAGCCCTTCGGCAGCCGGTGGGCGAAGCGGAAGCGCCAGCTGGCCGTGCCGCTCGCGGGCAGGTACCGCGTCGGCAGGCAGCTCGTGCTCGGCCCGAAGCGGCCATCGGCCCGCGCGAAGCGGCAGCCGCTGCCCGTCCGGCGCGCGAGGGCGACGCTGACGCGCCGCACCCGGCCCTGGCCGCGCGCATCGCAGCCGCGGTCGGTGGTGCTACCCCGCAGCGTCAGGCCGCGCGACGAGGCCTTGCTCCAGCGCCGGCTGAACTGCGAGACGGGGGCGGCGCGGTCGATGCAGCCGTGCCCGCTGGCGCCGAGCACGCCGGTCTGCTCGCCTGGCTTGCTGCCGGCCACGGTCGACGCGGCCCTGCCGGCGGTCCGGGCGGTGAAGCAGGTGGAGGGGTTCTGCTGGCGGCTGACGTACGCCGACGAGCCGCCGGTGTTCTTGCCGCCCGGCAGGTCGGGGCGGTTGTACGGGTCGCCGGGCACGGCCAGCGCCGCACAGCCGGTGGCCGGGTCGACCGCAGCCGAGGCGAAGTCGGCCAGGTTGCGGTTGCCCGGCTGGCCGGGCACGAGGCCGCAGAAGATGCCCTGCGTGCAGATGTCGCCGTAGTGGATGACGTCGGGCGTGACCGTCGTGTAGGCGAAGGTCTGCCCGCCGTCGTAGGTCTCGGCCGCGTAGTAGCGCCACTGGTTGGTCCCCGTGTTGGGGTCGCCGCTGGTCGCCGTGCCGAACCAGCCGAGCACCGCCTGGCCGCCGTAGGGGCCGCCGGCGATCGTGGGGAAGACGTTGGCCTTCGTCTCGGGCGTGGAGACCGGGATGGGGGCCGACCACTTCTGCCCCCCGTCGGTGCTCGTGAACAGGAACGCGCCCGTGCCGGCCTGGCCCGCCTTCGTCTGGCCGGCGGCGAGGACGTAGAGGTTCCCGGCGCCGTCGATCGCGGTCTGCTGGAAGATCGACGCCAGGCTCGCGCCCGGGTCCTCGTAGATCACGTTGTCCTTGAAGATCGTCGTGCTCGAGCAGCCGCCCTTGGCGACCGCCATGTAGAGGTGGTTCAGCGAGGCACCGACCGGCGGGGCGGTCTGGTCGGGCGTGGTGAACTCGACGTAGATCGTTCCGTCCTTGCCGATCACGGGCTTGGACACGAGCGTGCCGCCGACCGGGGTGTAGTTCTGGGCGGCGGGGCCCGCGGGGTCGATGATCGTGCCGCACGGCAGGAACGTCTTGCCGCCGTCGGTCGACTTCTCGATGATCGGGAAGCCGGCGGCGAAGTCGTGGTAGGTGAGGTAGACCTCGCCGGGCTTCGTGCCGCGGGTGAGCCACTCGCGATCGTTTTCCGGGCCCTGCTGGTTCGTGGCGACGCCGCCGTTGCAGTCCTGGAAGTGGGCGCCGAAGTCCTTCGAGGTGCAGATCGCCGCGGCGACGGCCTCGAGGTCGGCGACCAGCACGGTGTGATCGCCCAGCACCTCGACGTCGCTGTCGCCGCCACCGTTGCCGGCGCCGGTGATCTGGGTGTTCGGGAACGACGCGCCATGGTCGCCCGAGCCCCAGAACGCGACGCCCTGGGCGGCGTCGCTGCCGCCGAGGGCGGCGCCGAGCGCCGTCGGGATGCCCTGCGGGGCGGTGACGTAGACGTGGCCGTCGCCGGACGGGTCGAACGCGATCGACGGCTCGCCGCCGCCGTAGAACGGCTTCTGGGCGGGATCGCTGTGCGGAAGCTGGACGGGTGGGGTGAACGACAGGCCGGCCGCGAGGGCGGGCTCGCCCGCGCCGATCGTCAGCAGCGCGACGGCGAGGACCAGGAAGAGGAGGGAGCGCAATCTCATGCTCGCTCCAACGCTTGACGCTCCGGAAACCTGCGGTCCCGGCGCATGCGGCGTCCGAGCCCGGGTACGCTCTGTGTCCCTCCGTGGAGTGCGACCGCCGGGGGAGCGAGGCCTCGTGGAGTGAGACCGCCGAGGCGCCTACAGCAGAAAGGATCATCTGTCCCATGCCTGAAGCAGTCATCGTCGACGCCGTTCGCACGCCGATCGGGCGCGCGGTCAAGGGGTCGCTCAAGGACGTTCGTGCCGACGATCTCGCGTCGGTGCCGCTCAAGGCGCTCATCGAGCGCAACCCCGGTGTCGACTTCTCCGAGACCGTCGACGTCATGATGGGCGCCGCCTTCGGGGCCGGCGAGCAGGGCTACAACGTGGGGCGCAACGCCTCGCTCCTAGCCGGGATCGACCATCACGTCCCCGGCGTGACGGTCAACCGCTTCTGCGCCTCGTCGCTGCAGACGATCCGGATGGCCTTCCACGCGATCAAGGCCGGCGAGGGCGACCAGTACGTCGCGGCCGGCGTCGAGGCCGTCTCCCGCGCCGCCGAGACCGGGAACTTCGAGTTCCACAAGCAGCTCGACGGCTCCGAGGGCTCTGCCTACAACGTCTACATCCCGATGGGGCTCACGGCGGAGAACGTCGCGGAGCGCTGCAACGTCACCCGCGAGCAGCAGGACGAGTGGGCGGTCATTTCGCAGACCCGCGCGGTCGACGCCCGTGACAGCGGCCATTTCGACAAGGAGATCGTCGCGGTCGCGACGCACGACGGCACGCAGGTCACCCAGGACGACGGCCCGCGCCCCGGCACGACGATGGAGAAGCTCGCGGCGCTGCAGCCGGTGTTCAAGCCCGACGGGACGGTGACGGCCGGAAACGCGTGCCCGCTCAACGACGGCGCCGCGGCGGTGCTCGTCATGAGCGAGGAGAAGGCCGCGTCGCTCGGCCTCGAGCCGCGCGCCCGGATCATCGCCTCGACGGTCGCCGCGATCCGCCCCGAGATCATGGGCCTCGGCCCGATCCCGGCGATCCAGGCGCTGCTGA